>JAIEMI010000244.1 GCA_019752235.1 Rhodospirillaceae bacterium | reverse complement strand
TGTTGGGCAGGTAGGTGTATTTCTTGGGATCGACGTAATCCATCAGCATGGGCTGCTTGGGATCGGAGATGTTCACGCGGCGCACGGCGACGGTGACGATCTCGGCACCCGAGGCTTCGATGGCTTCGCGCGTCTCGACGAAATCCTTGTACTTGCCGGTGCCCACAAGCAGGCGCGAGGTGAACCGCTTGCCCGCCACCGTGAAGAAGTCTTGCCCGCCTTGTGTCTGATCGCCGTCCATTAACCACCACCGATAAAATGCACGATCTCCAGCCGGTCGCCGTCGGCCAGCAGCGTGGTCTCGAAGGCCGACTTGGGCACGATTTCGAGATTGCGCTCGACCGCCACCTTGCGGCTTTCGATGCCGATCTCTTTCAAAAGACCCGCCACCGACAGGCCCGGCGTCAGAGCCCGGTTTTCACCGTTCAGGACAATCTGCATGGCGACGCTGCTTCGGGGCTGATCTTACGGGCAAAGAAGGCCTCCGTTAAGTATGGGAAGACGCCCGGGGAATTTCAACAAGTTCTAGTGGCTAAACGACTTTTTGGCCCAAGGCAAGGTAACGGATTGGTTGCCCTGGCTGCCCGGCTGGTATATCCCTGTCACCGCCCTGAAACGCATATCCTTGTAACACGGCAGGGCTTTGGTGGGATGGACCTCGCGTGAGCCGCGTCATTCTTGTCCTCAACGGACCCAATCTCAATACCCTGGGACAGCGGGAGCCGGACATCTACGGGCGGACGTCCCTTGAGGACATCAAGGGCCTGACGACCGCGCGCGCCAAAACGCACGGGCTTGAGGCCGATTTCCGCCAGAGCAACGAGGAAGGCGAGCTGGTGAGCTGGATCCAGGGCGCCCGGACGTTATCTCCCGGGGGGGCCGCCGGGATCGTGATCAACGCCGCAGCCTATACTCATACGTCCGTCGCGATCCTGGACGCGCTGCTGTCCTGCGGATTGCCGGTGATCGAAGTGCACCTGTCCAACATTTATAAGCGCGAGGAGTTCCGTCATCATTCCTTTGTCTCCAAGGCGGCGACGGGCGTGATCTGCGGTTTCGGCGCGCAAGGCTATGAACTGGCGGTCGACGCCATGGCGAACCTCTTGAAAGCGAAAACCGCGTGACCAAATCCAAAGACACGACTGAAAAGAAGAGCGCGATGACTCAGATCGACAATGAACTGGTGCGGCAATTGGCCGGTGTGCTGAACGAAACCGGCCTGACGGAAATCGAATACGAGGCCGGCGGCCTGCGCATTCGCGTGGCGCGGCAGGTGACGGCGGCGGCTTCCGCGCCGGTCTACATGCCCTCGGGCGGCGGCGAAGCCCCTGCCGCCAGCGCCAAACCCGCCGATCCCGCCAGCCACCCCGGCACCGTGAAATCGCCGATGGTGGGCGTGGCCTACCTGCTGCCTGAACCGGGCGCGGCGCCGTTCATCAAACTCGGCGATACGGTCGCGGAAGGCCAGACGCTGGCGCTGATCGAAGCCATGAAGACCTTCAACCCGGTGAAGGCGCCGCACGGCGGCAAGATCATCAAAATCCTGGTCGAAAGCGGCTCGCCGGTGGAATACGGCGAACCTCTCGTCATCATCGAATAAATGTTCGAGAAAGTTCTCATCGCCAACCGCGGCGAGATCGCGCTTCGTATTCAGCGCGCCTGCCGCGAAATGGGCATCAAGACCGTCGCCGTGCATTCCACCGCGGACTCCGAAGCCATGCACGTGCGCCTGGCCGATGAGTCCGTGTGTATCGGCCCGCCCGCCGCGCGCGACAGCTACCTGAACAAGGCGGCGATTATTTCCGCCGCCACCATCACCCACGCCGATGCCATTCATCCCGGCTACGGCTTCCTGTCGGAGAACGCCGAGTTCGCCGAGATGGTGGCCGACCACGGCATCAACTTCATCGGTCCCTCGCCCATCCATATCCGTACCATGGGCGACAAGGTGATGGCCAAGAAGACCGCCAAAGAAGCCGGGATTCCCGTCGTGCCGGGCTCGGACGGCGCGGTGCTGGACGAACACGCGGCGGTCGAGATCGCCGACGGCATCGGGTACCCCGTGCTGATCAAAGCCAGCGCCGGCGGCGGCGGGCGCGGCATGAAGGTGGCGCAGAACCGCGATCAGGTGCGCGAAGCTTTCCAGACGGCGGGCACCGAAGCCAAAGCCGCCTTCGGCAACGCCGAAGTCTACATGGAGAAGTACCTGGGCCGCCCGCGCCACATCGAAGTGCAGGTGTTGGGCGACAAACACGGCAACGTCGTGCACCTGGGCGAGCGCGACTGTTCACTGCAGCGCCGCCACCAGAAGATTTTCGAGGAAAGCCCTTCGCCCGCGCTGAACGCCGGCCAGCGCGACGAGATCGGCGAAGTCGTCTGCAAGGCCATGCGCAAGATCGGCTACGACAACGCCGGGACCGTCGAGTTTCTTTACGAAGACGGAAAGTTCTACTTCATCGAAATGAACACCCGCCTGCAGGTCGAGCACCCCGTGACCGAGATGATCACCGGCATCGACCTGGTGCGCGAGCAGATCCGCATCGCCGCGGGCCTGGAACTGGGCTTCAGCCAGAAGGACATCGCCTTCGAGGGCTGCGCCATGGAGTGCCGCATCAATGCCGAGAACCCGCGCACCTTTGCACCTTCGCCGGGCCTGATCACCGGGTACCACGCCCCGGGCGGGCGGCGCGTGCGCGTCGATTCCGGCCTCTTCTCGGGCTTCAAAATCCCGCCGCATTACGATAGCCTGATCGCCAAGCTGATTGTGCAAGGGAGTACGCGCGAAGAATGCGTGATGCGCATGCGCCGGGCCTTACACGAATACGTCATCGACGGGATCGAGACGTCCATCCCGCTGCATCAGGCCGTGCTGAACGAGCCGGCCGTGATCGACGGCAATTACGACATCCGGTGGCTGGAAGAGTTCATCGCCAACAGCGGCATGGACAAGAAATAGCCCCTCACCTTCCCACGCTGCGCGTGGGCCCCTTCCTCTCCCGCAAGCGGGAGAGGCGGACGGCGAGGTTGGCACCGTGACCGAGATCACCTCCGACCTGGTCTTGAAAGCCTATGCCTACGGCGTGTTCCCCATGGCCAAGTCGCGGGGCGATACGGACGTGTTCTGGGTGCAGCCGAAACTGCGCGGCGTGTTGCCGCTGGACGCGTTCCATCTGTCGCGCAGT
>JAIEMI010000094.1 GCA_019752235.1 Rhodospirillaceae bacterium | reverse complement strand
TAACAGGGCTTTGCCAAGCTTGGCAATAGATTCCCTAGCACAGGTTCGATCATGGATATCGGCCCCGGCATCCCCGAACTCACTCCCCTTCGAACACCCATTAGGTAAGTCGTAACCAACGGCATGGTCAAGCCTCTGTCAAGTCAGAATGTCTGATGTGATTGCACATTCAAATCATCTCCTTCACCGCGACGAATATTCCGCCCGGCGCGCGCGCGCGGCGCGTTACGCGGTGTGAATTGTTTTGTTTGGAAAAACTTGGGTTCACTTGACTCACGTCTGCCGATTGCAGAAGCGATCGCCCTATCCAAAATAACGCCGCCAAGTTTATGCGGCCGCGGTGGGTGGTGCACTGCACACTTAGGGTCAGAACAAAGCAGATAATACTGTTACAACGCGGTGAATCACTTTTCGATGCGGTTTGGGCTTCCGACTCCGGGCCGCGGAACCACGGCGAATTAAGGCCCTGCCGCAACCCGGCGTCGGGCCGGATTCACGAACTATCAACCCCTCCGCTCTATCTTGACCGCCAATCAACATGGGCCGTTCAAAGGCCCGGCGGAGAGATGATGACCGATTCTTGCCCGTATACACCTGCGTCCTTGAGGGTTCTGCTGTTCGAGGACAACGCGATGGACGCCGCCCTGATGAGGAAATTCCTCCAGACGTTCGGTGTTCCCGCGACACAGATTTATCACGCCGACACCATTCCCTCGGCGCTGCAGGTGCTGACGCGCGAGCCTGTCGATCTGTGTCTGGCGGACTACTACCTGCGCCCGCACACCGGCTTCGACCTGATGGACGAAGCCCGCCGTTTCGACGTCGATGTTCCCTTTATCGTCGTGACCGCTCTCGACGACAAAAGCGTCGACGAGCGCGCCCTTGCCCACGGCGCCTATGACTTTTTGGTCAAGGGCGATCTGACGGTGGAAGGCCTGGAGCGCTCAGTGCGTTACACGCTGGCCCAGCACCGCCGCGAAAGCCGTCTCAGCCGCGCGGCTTACATCGACGCGCTCACCGACCTGCCCAACCGCACCGCCTTTATGGAGCGTCTGACGCAAGCCGTGGCCGACAATGCGCCCCGCGCCGGCATGGTCGGCGTCGCGCTGTTCAACCTCAACGGCACCAAGTTCATCAACGAAGCCTTCGGCCCCAAGGTCGGTGACGACATCCTGCGGTGCGTCGGAGAACGCCTTATGACAGCCAAGCGCCGCGGCGACGTGGTCGCGCGCCTCGGCGGCGACGAGTTCGCCGTGATCATGACGGATTTCCTCCTCGCCAATCAGGCCCTCGCCACGGCCAAGGCCTTGGCCGACAGCATTACCGGCACCGTCGATACCCGGGACGGAGAGCATGTGGTGACCGTCGCCGGCGGCGTCGCCGCCCAGGCCGTGCAGGACGCCACCGCGGCGGCGGATGTGGCCGCGCGCCTTCTGGAGCAGGCCGGTCAGGCCATGCTCACGGCCAAACGAAATGCGCGGCTGAACGGACGTTCGCATGTGGCCGTCGCGCACATGCACTAACGCTTTCGGCTCTAAACGGGGCGATTGTTACGTTTTTTGCCAAGCGAGAGCCGATTCATGGGCGGGATGCGTACTACATATATAATGTAGGTGCGTAATATATCGGTCTATGATTGCGCCCCTTTCGGAGCGATCCTTGAGCCCATCCGCAGACTCCGGCCCCGCGCGAGCCTCTGCCTATCACCGGCAGCGTTTCAGCAAGACCTTGCTCCGCCAACGCTGGCTGGTGCTGTGCGGCGGCGCGGCCTATGCCATCGCCTGCCTCTGGATCGCCTTTCGCGTCGGCATGCCGCCCAGCTTCGCCGTCGCGTCTTTCGTGCTGCTGGGCGTTACCCTCGCCCTTTACGGCCTGACCTACGCCAAGAACGCCGGCCCCATGCTGCTGGAAATTATTCCGGCGCTCATGGCCGCGGCCTTTACCGCGCACGTCATCCACGGCACTGCCGGAGCGCCCCAAGCCGGCGGCGCACGGCTGGCGGCTTTGCTCACGCTTCTGGGCTTGTGGGTGCTGATTGCAACACCGACCTTACGCGGCGCACTGGTGGCGCTGGCGATCTCGGCGATGGTCGCGCTGGCCGGCATCTTCATCTACATGCCGGATGCGGGCGTCACAGCCTTCGCCGCCGCGGAAACGCTGAGTTACTGGCTTCCCGCCCTGGCGGCGATGGTCGCCGTGGCTTTCCATCTCGAACACGAACGGCACAGCGCGTTTGATCTGCGGCTCGAACTGGAACGCCGCGCCACCTCGGACAATCTGACCGGCGTCTCCAACCGCGCGCATATCAATCTGCTGACGCAAAACGAGTTCGCGCGCGCGCGGCGCTATCGCGAGCCGTTTTCCTGCCTGATGATCGAGATCGACGGCTACGACGCGCTGAGGGAAAGGTGGGGCGACACCGCCGTGAGCGTGGTCGTGCAGGTCTTTACGGGCTACTGCGTGGTGGTGATGCGCCATTGCGACAGCTTCGGGCGGCTGGACCCCCATCGTTTCCTCGCGCTGCTGCCGGAAACACGCGGGGTTGGCGCCCATACCCTGGCGAGCCGCATGTGCCGCGATCTTGGCGCGCTCAACGTCTTGGTCGACGGCAAAACATTGAATTTCACGGTCAGCATCGGCGCCGCTGAGCTGCACGGGACCGACCGCTGGTCGGGCGACCTCCTGCGCCGCGTCGAACAGGGACTGGAAGACGCCATCGAGCGCGGGCGCGGACAGGCGGTGTTCGCGTCTCCACCCGCGCCGCCGCCGCTCGATGACGAGCTCGATACCATGGAAGATAACGGGGTTTTTCTGCCCCAATAAAAGCCGGAGTTAAAGCACATCGGCATGCGCACAGCCTGGAGCCCTTCGACCTATCTTGAATTCGCGGCCTACCGCGCACGCCCCGCGGAAGATCTGATCGCGCACATCGACCTCGCGATTCCGGGCGCGATTTTCGATCTGGGATGCGGGCCCGGCACGCTGACGCGCAAACTGAAGGACCGCTGGCCCGCGCGCACGGTGACCGGCGTCGACTCCTCGCCCGAGATGCTTGCCGAAGCCCGCAAGACGTTTCCCGGCGCGGACATTGCCTGGGAACAGGCGGATATCAGCGCGTGGTCGCCGCCTTCGCCGCCGGCGATGATCTTCGCCAATGCCGCGCTGCATTGGGTGCCCGACCACAAAAATCTTTTTCCACG
>JAIEMI010000211.1 GCA_019752235.1 Rhodospirillaceae bacterium | reverse complement strand
GCGGCGCCCAGCGCCAAGGACGCGGCGCAATACTACCCCGCCAACTATTGGTTCTCGCTGATCAAGGTGCCGGATGAGAAGGATTTCCCCGGCACCGGCCCCAGCGGCAACGGCATCTCGCCGCGATTCCAGACCCAGCAGGAATGGATCGGGCATATGAAGGAGAGCTGCCAGTTCTGTCACCAGCTCGGCAACAAGGCCACGCGTGAAGTCGCCGACATCGGCAACTCCGTCGAGGCGTGGGACCAGCGCGTGCAGAAACAGCGCGACAGCGATGACGACTATCGCGGCGATAAGAAGAAGGCCATCGTCAACGGTACCATCATGAGCAACAACATGACGGCTTTCGGCCGTCAGCGCGGCTTGCAGATGTTCGCCGACTGGACCGACCGCATCGCCCAGGGCGCGCTGCCGCCGGCGCCGAAGCGCCCGGAAGGCATCGAGCGCAATCTCGTTCTCAGTGTCTGGGATTTCGGCGAACTCTTCATTCACGATTCCAGCACGACCGATAAGCGCAACCCCACCGTCAACGCCGGCGGGCCTGTGTACGGCGTGCAGAACCACTCGGGCCAGGTGGTCGCGCTCGATCCCAACACCGGCAAAGTTACTCAGCACAAGCTCACCGGCTTCAAGGGTGAGTGGAATATGGACATGAACAACCACACGTCCATCATGGATGAGAAGGGCCGCTATTGGATGAGCAACACCGGCGCGGTGGATGGGCCCGACCATGCCTTCTGCAGTGACGGCAACCTCAGCCCCTACGCCAAGCTGTACCCGAACAAGGGCCGGGGCGGCCGCTTCCTCACGGTCTATGATCCGAAGACCCAGAAGAACGACATCATCCCCGTGTGCTTCGGCTCGCACCATCTGCATTTCACCAATGATGGCCGTCTGTTCACCAGCGGCGATACGCAGGTCGTCGGCTGGATCGACACCAAGATGTGGGAAAAGACGCGCGACGGCGCCAAGTCGACCGGCTGGTGCCCGCTCGTGCTTGATACGAACGGCGACGGCAAGATCACGCCGGACCGCACGCAATGGAACACCATTGCCGCGGGCGGCGGCGGCGGCGAAGGCTCCACCACCGCGGCCGAAGGCAAGGCGTCCGCCTTCGATCCGAAGAAAGACACCGCCATCACCGGCTTCCAATACGGCATGGGTATCAGCCCAAAAGACCAGACGTATTGGGTCGCCCGCTACTCGCCGACGGTGCCGAGCGGCATCTTCCGCGTCGATCCCGGCAAGAGCCCGCCGGAAACCTGCGTCACCGAGTACTACGAAGCGCCGATCATGAACGGCAAATCCACCGCCTATAACGCGCGCGGCGTGGACGTGGATGCGGACGGTATCGCATGGGTCACCTTCGGCACCGGCAAGCTGGGCCGCTTCGACCGCTCCAAGTGCAAAGTCACCAACGGACCCAAGGCGCTCGGCCAGCAATGCCACGAAGGGTGGGAGATCATCGACACCCCGGGACCGAAACTGACCGGCACCGACGTCGGGTCAGACTACTTCTATCAGACGTGGATCGACCATCACGACGTCGCGGGCCTGGGCAAGGGCACGCCGCTGCTGCCCAGCAGCGTTTCCGACGAAGTGCTGGCCTATCTGCCCAAGGACAAAAAATTCGTGCAGTTGCGCGTGCCGTATCCGATGGGCTTCTATTCACGCGGCCTCGACGGCCGTATCGATGATCCCAAAGCCGGGTGGAAAGGCAAAGGTATCTGGGCCAGCTATAACCTTCAGCCGCAATGGCACATGGAAGGCGGCGACGGCGAGAACCTGAAGATGGTGAAATTCCAGATTCGCCCCGATCCGCTCGCGCACTAACCAATCGATGCCACGAACCCCGCACTCCTGAAAAGTGGTGCGGGGTTTTTCTTTAAGCGACCGGCCCTATGCGGTTTTGAGGCCGCCCATGTGGAACGTCTTCAGTTCCTGGTATTCCTCCAGGCCCGCGCGTCCGCCTTCGCGGCCCAAGCCCGACCGTTTGATACCGCCGAAGGGCGCCATCTCCAGGGAAACTTTGCCGGTATTGAGGCCGACCATGCCGGCCTCCAACTGTTCAGCCACCCGCCAGGCGCGGTGAATGTTTTCGGTGAAGAAGTAGCTGGCGAGCCCATAAGGCGTGCCGTTGGCCAGCGCGACGGCTTCGTCCTCCCGCTGAAAGCGCATCAAAGACGCGACCGGGCCGAAAATCTCCTCGCGCGCGATGCGCATGTCGGATGTCACGCCCGCTAAGATCGCCGGCGCCATGAATCTGTCCGGACTCTGATCCGTTGAGGTTCGCGCGATGACGGTACTGCCCCGCGCGACGGCTTCATCCACCAGTCCGCGCACTTTTGTGACGGCTTGCGCGTGAATCAGCGGGCCGACCGTGGTGTCCGCCGCGAAGCCGGTTCCCAGTTTCTGGGTCTTCACCAGGGCGGTCAGCCGCGCGGTAAACGCATCAAAAATGCCGTCCTGAACCAAAATACGGTTGGCGCTGACGCAGGTTTGCCCGGCGTTGCGGAACTTGCTGGTCATGACGGCGTCGAGGACGATATCGAGATCCGCATCATCGAAAATGATGAACGGCGCGTTGCCGCCCAATTCGAGACTGAGGCGTTTGATCGTCGGTGCACACTGCTGCATGAGCAGCGCGCCAATCCTGGTGGACCCGGTAAAGGACAGTTTTCGCACAATGGGACTGGATGTCAGTTCCGCGCCGATGCGTTCGGGGCGGCCGGTCACGACATTCAATACACCTGCGGGAATGCCTGCCTGTGCAGCCAAATCCGCGAGCGCCAGCATCGTGTAGGGCGTCAGTTCCGACGGCTTCATGACCATGGTGCAGCCCGCCGCCAACGCCGGCGCGCATTTGCGCGCGACCATGGCGGCGGGGAAATTCCACGGCGTGATGGCGGCGGTGACGCCCACCGGTTCTTTCATCACCAGGATGCGACGATCGTTCTGCGGACCGGCGACGGCATATCCTTCCAGCCGCCGCGCCTCTTCCGCATACCACTTCACGAAACCCGCGGCGGCTTCCACTTCGCTCGCCGCTTCCTTGAGAGGCTTGCCTTGTTCCGCCGTCAGGATGCGCGCGAGGTCCGCGACGTTCTGCATAATCAGCCGATGCCAGCGTTCCATGAGAACCGCGCGTTGGTATCCGGTGAGCGCGCGCCAAGCCTTAAACGCGGTCGCCGCCGCGTCGATCGCAGCGCGTGTATCGCCGTCGTCGCAATCCGGAACGCTTCCCAAAATCTCGCCGCTGGCGGGCTCAAAGACATCAAGCGTGCGTCCGCTGGCTGCGCCCACCCATTGCCCGCCAATGAAAGCCTTCTCGCGAA
>JAIEMI010000171.1 GCA_019752235.1 Rhodospirillaceae bacterium | reverse complement strand
GCGCATCATCCGGTGTCGGCGCCGGCCGCGCCGGCCTTTCCGCGCCACGGCAAAATCCGCATCGGATATTATTCCGCGGATTTCTATGCACACGCGACCAGCTATCTCATGGCCGGGTTGTTCGAGCTCCACGACCGCACGGCGTTCGAGATCACGGCCTTTTCCTTCGGTCCCGATACGCAGGACGCCATGCAACACCGCGTGACGGCGGCTTTCGATCGTTTTATCGATGTGCGCGCCACGTCCGATGCCGGCGTGGCGGCGCTGTCGCGCGAACTGCGGATTGATATTGCCGTCGACCTGAAGGGCTACACGCAGGGCGACCGCATGAATATTTTTGCGGAGCGCGCCGCGCCGGTGCAGGCCAATTTCTTGGGCTATCCCGGCACCGTCGGCGCGCCTTGGATGGATTACATCATCGCCGACGCGGTGGTCCTGCCCGAAGCGCACCGCGCGCACTATGCCGAAAAGGTGGTGACCCTTCCCGGCAGCTACCAGGTGAACGACGGCCGGCGCGTGATCAGCGCGCGCGTGTTCACGCGCGCCGAACTGGGCTTGCCCGAAGATGGTTTTATCTTCTGCTGCTTCAACCATAGCGCCAAAATACTGCCGGATGTATTCGATATTTGGATGCGCATCCTGCGGTCCGTGCCCGGCAGCGTGCTGTGGCTGCTGAAGGATTACGCTCCGGCGGCGGACAATCTGCGCAAGGAGGCGGAAAAGCGGGGCGTTGACGGCGCCCGGTTAGTTTTCGCGCCGCGCCTGCCGCTGGCGGATCATTTGGCGCGGTTGCGCGCGGCCGATTTGTTCCTCGATACCTTACCCTATAACGCGCACACCACATGCAGCGATGCGTTGTGGGCGGGCGTGCCGGTGCTGACGCGCAAAGGCGCGGCCTTTGCCGGACGCGTGGCGGCTTCGCTCCTGACGGCGGTGGGTCTGCCGGAATTGATTGTCGCGACGGCGGCGGAATACGAACGCTTGGCTGTCACGCTCGCGGCGGATTCAAACCGGCTTGCACAGCTCCGGCGAAAGCTCGCCGCAAACCGCGCCACCGCGCCGTTGTTCGATACGCCCCGTTTTGCGCGGCACCTCGAAGAAGCCTATGCGCGGATGCACGCGCGCCATCACGCCGGTCTGCCGCCGGACCACATCACGCTTTAGGCGGACCTGCATCGGATCAGCGCCGGTTGGTCATGGGCGGAATGACGGATTGAGCCTTTGCCGTGCTTCGGCCGCGCGATAGAATGAGGCGTGGCCGGAAAGAGCATCATTCGCCACATTCGGGATGTGACGTCATGGATACGCGCCAGATGGATGTTGCCGAGGACGACGATCAGGTGCGGGTGATCGAAGCCGCGCCGCCGTCGCATCGCTATGCCCGGGGCTGGCATTGCCTGGGGCTCGCGGACTCGTTCAAGGATGGCCGGCCCCACGCGATTCACGCCTTCGGCACCAAGCTGGTGGTTTTTCAAGGCGAGAGCGGCAAGCTCAATATTCTCAGCGCCTATTGCCCGCACATGGGCGGCGACCTCAGCGAAGGGATGGTCAAGGGCGAGGAGATCGCCTGTCCCTTCCACGACTGGCGCTGGGGCGGCGACGGCAAGTGCACGCTGATTCCCTACGCGCGCTATGTGCCGCCGCGCGCGCGGACCCGCGCCTGGCCGGCGATGGAGCGCAACCAGCAGCTTCTGGTCTGGAATGATCCGGAAAACGGCGCGCCTGATCCGTCGATCATCCCCGACCTGGCCGAGACGTTCGCCGGCGGTTGGAGCAAGCTGCATTGGAAATCCGAGGTCATGGAAACCAATGTCCGTGAGTTGATCGACAATATGTCGGACCTCGCGCACTTCTTTTATGTGCATGGCGAAGGCAAGCAGGGCGCGCCGTCCTATTTCCGGAACATTTTCGACGGGCAGGTCGGCTACCAGTATATGGAGTTCCATCAAAAGGGCACGGTGCTCCGTCATGATCCCGCCGTGCCGTTCACCGGCCCTGTCGATGATCTTGTGCCCGGCAATTTCCGGTCGGAAGGCGTCTATTACGGCCCGTCCTACATGATCAATCCGCAATGGCGGAACGGCCTCCCCGGCGAGGGGCAAATCGAGTCGCTCCTGTTTAACTGTCATTACCCGATCACGCCGCACAGCTTCATGCTGCATGTGGGCGCCATCGTGAAGGACGATCCGCGCCTGACGCCCGCGCAGAACGCCGCCCGGGCGGAGATGATCGCCGCGCGGCTGACGGGCGCGTTCTACCAGGATGTGCACATCTGGAAGACCAAGACGCGCATCGACAATCCGCTGCTTTGTCATGCTGATGGGCCGATGTATCAGCTGCGCCGCTGGCACAACCAATTTTATTGCGACGTCGCCGACATCGACCCGCTGATGACCAAGCGTTTCGAATGGACCGCCGATCTTTCCTACGCCAACGAAGTCTGGGAGCGGCAGGCCGCCGAAAACCGGGAACGCGAAGCCTCGTCTAAGTAAGCCGCGCGCCGATATCCAGCGCGGCGAGAAACGCAAAGACCATGCTTGATCCGATCGGGTTGCCGCCGCCGGGGTAAGCTTCGCCGCTGGCCGCCGCCATGCTGTTGCCCGCCGCGTACAGTCCCTGAATCGGCGCGCCGTTGGTCGCCAGTACGCGCGCCGCCGTGTCGGTTTTCAGGCCGCCCTTGGTGCCGAGATCGGAAAGCTCGAAAGCCGCGGCGTGAAAGGGCGGCGTGACGATCCGCGCCAGCGGCGGACGGCCCGCGGTGAACATGCGCTCGTAGGGCTCGGTCCCGCGCCCAAAATCGGAATCCTCTCCCGCGGCGGCCAACGTGTTGAAGCGCACGACCGTTTCCGTCAGCGCGTGTGCCGGCACGCCGATGCGCGCCGCCAGATCCGCCAGCGTCGGCGCACTCACCCAACATCCGGCGGCGTGATAGGCGGACGTGTCGGCGAAGGGCACGTTGGGATACTGGACGGGCGGCACGCCGTCGTCGCGGTTGTCGTAGATCATCCAGATGGGCAGCTGGAGTTTGCCCGCCTTCATGCGCGCGATCATTTCACGCCCGGCGCGGTCGTAAGGCAGCGATTCATTCATGAACCGCCGTCCGGTCTGGTCGACGAAAATCCCGCCGCCGTACCCGAGCGAGAACGCAAAGGTGCCGTCAGGGTGGCGCAATCCCGGCGACCACCATGCCTGGTCCATCAAATCCGTGGCGGCGCCGATGGCCACGGCGTTGGAGTTCATCGCACGCACCATGATCTCGACGCACGCCGCCGCGGCGAGTTGCGCGGGCGTGGGCGCTGGCCCCGCGCGATGCTGCCACGATGCGGGGTCGGGCGCGAGCGTGTCC
>JAIEMI010000334.1 GCA_019752235.1 Rhodospirillaceae bacterium | reverse complement strand
GGCGATGAAAGCCAAGAAAGTTTCCGGTGCCGACATGTGGGCGTACTGTGTGAGCGCGGTGTGCTCAACGGCCCAGATGCAATCGAAGCCGAGTTTGTCCGCGAGGAGACATTGCTCGATCATGTCCTGGAACATGCGATGTTCGGCGGCGCGCGATGTATCGGTCAGCTGTGCTTCGTAAATGATGGAAAAGCGCACGGCTTGGTCCTCCCTGACGCAGAATCTATGTGACGATTAGGCGCAAGATATTTGCTCACGTGAGAATCCGCTAAGGTTCGGATATGCTCAAGTGGGCCATTTATGGATTCCGGCCAGGAGCACAAAGGTAGGCTTCACAAGGCTGTGACCACTTCGCGGAAAGGGGCTTTTCGCGATAGGCTGGCCGCATAACGAGGGAGGAAATGCATGCGTCTCAAGGGAAAATTGGTGGTTATCACGGCGGCGGCCTCGGGGATGGGGCGTGCAGGCTGCGAGATTTTCGCGCGCGAGGGCGCCAAGATCGCGGCGGTGGATATCGATCAGGCCAACTTGGATGACACCGTCGCGGCGGTGAAAAAAGCGGGCGGCGACATCAAGGGCTTCAAGGCCGACTTATTGAAGGTGGACGAATCCAAGCGCGTGATCGCCGACACATCGGCCTGGCTGGGCGGCATTGACATCCTGTGGGCCCATGCGGGTTGCCCCGGCCCGGCCGGTATCGAGAATATGGATCTGGATGCTTACAACAAGACCATGGACCTGAACGTGCGCGTCAGTGTCGTGCAAGCCAGCGAAGTCGTGCAGCACATGCGCAAGCGCGGCGGCGGGTCGATCATCTTCACCGCGTCCATGGGGGGGTTGGTGGGCTCTATGCTGATGCCTGTGTACTCCGCCGCGAAATTCGCGGTCGTCGGATTGACCAAGTCGCTGGCGCAGACACTGGCGCCCGACAAAATCCGCGTGAACGCGCTATGCCCCGGACTGACCGACACCCCTATGCTGCCACAGTTCATGTCGCGCGGCGGGAGTGTCGACGAAGCCACGAAGCGCTATCTGGTGAACGTGCCGTTGCAGCGCGTCGGCAAATCCGAAGAGATGGCCTATGGCGCGCTCTTTCTGGCCTCGGATGAAGCCTCCTATGTCACGGGTGTTGCGCTGCCGGTCGACGGCGGCTACACGGCGAAGTGATCGTCGTGGTTCGCTGGCGCATCATTCTTGCCATCGCCGCTCTGTTGGGCGGATCTGTCACGCTCCCGGTCCGGGCGGAACACATCGCCGTGATCGGAACCGGCGAGGTGGGCAGCGTCCTGGGCAAGAAGTGGGCGGCGAAGGGCCACAAAATTGTCTACGGCTCGCGCACGCCCGATGCCGACAAGGTCAAGCAGGTCGTCAAGGACACGGGCCACGGCGCCAGCGTGACGACACCGGAGAAGGCGGCCGCGGCGGCTGACATGGTGCTGTTGGCGGTGCCGTCGCCCACGGCCAAGGACGTGGTGCCGAAGCTTGGGAACCTCGCCGGCAAGATCGTTATGGACCCGATGAACTACTACTTGCCCGTGGATGGCTACCCCGGCCCGCTGCAAGGACCATCATTGGCGCAGCAGGTCCAAACATGGCTGCCGGGCGCGAAGGTCGTGAAGGCCTTCAACACCTTTGCCATGAAGATGATCGAAGATCCGAAGCTTGCGGGCGGACCCATTACCGTGCCCATCGCGGGTGATGACGTGGAGGCAAAAGCGCGGGTCGGAAAATTAGCGACCGATGCGGGATTGGAGTTTCTGGACGTTGGCCCGCTGACGGCGGCCACCTTCATCGAAGGCATGGAGCAGCTGTACCTCGGTTACCGCATGTATCACCGCGGCAAAGGCAAAGGCTTTGAGTTCCATCTGCGGCCGGTGCCGGACACGGTCTTTCCGGTGCGCTAACGTCCCGTGCTTCCTCGCGGGATGCGCGAACTATTTTTAAGCGGCGGGATCAACGTAGGCGGTATTGTGACTCGGGAAAGCTTCCCGGCCCTTGAGCATATAATCCCAATAGAGCATGGGCAGGCCGGTGGTCTTGATCCACCAGTTCACATAACGCTCCTTGCGCGGGTCGAGCGGCAGTGTCGGTGTGGGTTTGCCGCCGTAAATGAACTCAGCCATCAACACTTTGCCATAGGCGGTTGTCAGCGGGCAGGCGCCGTAACCGTCGTAACCCTCCTCGACCGCTTCTTTTCTCAGAAGGTGCCGCAGGTTACGCACGACCACCGGCGCTTGTTTGCGCACGGCGGCGGCGGTTTTTGAATTGGCGGTACCGGCGGCGTCGCCGAGGCTGAAGACGTTCTTGTATTTGAGATGCTGCAAGCTGTTGGCGTGAACGTCGACAAAGCCGGTGGTGTTGGCCAGAGGGCTGGTCTTCACAAAATCCGGCGCGCTCTGGGGCGGGGTGACGTGCAGCATGTCGAAGTCGAGGGTGACTGTTTGACCCTGCTGATCGCCGGCGGTGACGGCGAAAGTGGCTTTCTGCTTGCGGCCGTCGATTTCCACGAGATTGTGGTTATAGCTAACGGGGACGTTGTAGCGCGCGGCGACTTTCACCAGTTCCTTGGCATAGAAGGGGACGCCGAAGATGGCGGGCGTGGCCGTGAGGAATCGCACGTCGCAATGGGTGCGGATGCCGCGCTTGGTGAGGTGGTCGGCCGCGAGATACACAATCTTCTGCGGCGCGCCGGGGCATTTGATCGGCATGGGGGCTTGGGTGAATAGGGCCCTGGCGCCGGGTTTCAGGTTCTTCAGGACTTCGAACGTGTATTCGACGGTGTTGGCCGAATAATTGCTGCACACGCCGTAACGCCCGACGTATTCCTTCAGGCCGGGGATACCGCTCCAATTGATCTGCAGGCCCGGGCAGACGACCAAGTAGTCGTATGTGATGGTGGTGCCGTCGGTCAGGGAGACGCTGTTGCTGTCGGGTGCGAATGTGGAGACCGCGTCCTTGACCCAGGTGACGTCCTGGGGGATCAGGTCGGCTTCGTTGCGCCGTGTGTCTTCGAGGTCGTAAGCGCCACCGCCCACGAGGGTGAAGGCGGCCTGGTAATAATGAGAATCGGCGGGATCGACGATGGCGATGTCGAGCGGGATGTCGTGCTCGGTTTTCCGCAGACGTGCCGCCACGGTGATGCCGGCCGCGCCGCCGCCGACAATGAGAATCTGATGATGCTTCGCAGCCATGGCCTGCTCCCTCGCACGCAGTGAAATGCGGTTAAATATGGCCGTATCTCACCACCTTGGGCTGCAGGTCACAAGGGGCTGAGGGGGGTTGTGCCCGCAATGTCATGGAAAGGGAAAAACCCTCTAGGAGAGGGGCGGCGGATAGACGTGGTGTCCGCCTTTGGGATCCCGCACCAGATACCCGCC
>JAIEMI010000101.1 GCA_019752235.1 Rhodospirillaceae bacterium | reverse complement strand
GATGGAACGAGGCCTTGAGGCCGGCGACGATTTCGGCGCGGCTGTTGGCTTCCCAGCGGTAGGTGCCGCCCACATAGCAAACCGTCGCGTCGGGCGTGAACATATCTTCCAGCGCCGGAATGTCGCAGGTGTCGATGGAGCGGAAGTATTTGCCTTTGAGGCGTTTGATCAGTTCGATGTCTTCGAGACGTAAGGCCATAACACTTCTCCCTATTGCGGCAGGTATTCGCCGCCGTTGACGTCGAGCGAGGCGCCCGTGACGACGCTGGCGTAGTCGGACAGGAAAAACACCACGGCGCGGGCGCATTCCTCGTCGGGCGGCATGCGGCCGATGGGAATGTTCTTCACCACCTCGTCAACCATGGCCTTTACCGGCGTGCCGGTGCGCTT
Source organism: Rhodospirillaceae bacterium (assembly GCA_019752235.1). Classification (GTDB taxonomy): domain Bacteria; phylum Pseudomonadota; class Alphaproteobacteria; order Rhodospirillales; family Rhodospirillaceae; genus SHVO01. Next base: position 3,017 of record JAIEMI010000101.1, on the reverse strand, counting down.
GGAATCCTCGGTCATGAAGCCTTCCACCGGCGCGCCCCACATCCAGCCGATGACGGTGGAGTTGACGCGAATGTTGTACTGGCCAAGCTCCGACGCGAGCTGGCGCGTGGCGGCCTGAAGGCCGGCCTTGCCCAGCATGTAGCCGCCCTGATAGGGCATGGGCTTGCGCGTCACCATGCTGCCGATATTGACGACGGAGCCGCCCTTCTTTTTCAGGTGCGGCAGCGCGGCCTGCACCATGCGCAAGGCGCCCATGCAGGTGACGTCGAAGGCTTGCGACCACGTGGCGAGGTCGGAGGATTCAAAGGGCGCGAAGCCGCCGGTTTGATAGGCGGCGTTCACCAGGCCATCGACGGCGCCGAAGGCTTTGACGGCGGCGGCCACCAGGCCTTGGCAGTCGGCGACGTTGGCGACGTCGGTTTTATGCGACGCCACCGTGCCGCCCGCGGCTTTGATTTCCGCCGACAGCTCGGCCAGGAATTTTTCGTTGCGCGCGCCGATGGTGACTTTCGCGCCTTCCTTGGCGACGAGCAGCGCCAATTTACGCCCCATGCCGGGCCCGACGCCGCTGACGATGACGGATTTGTCTTTGAGTATCATGGTTAAATATCCTCCCTAAACTCTCGTTAGCCCCTCACCCTCCCACCTGCGGTGGGCCCCTCCCTCTCCCGCTTGCGGGAGAGGGGCCGGGGTGAGGGTTTATTTTCGTAGCTCAAATCTCTGAATCTTCCCCGACGCCGTGGTCGGGAAGGTATCGACGAACTCCACGAAGCGCGGGACTTTGTAGTTGGCCATGGACTTGCGGCTCCAGGCGATCAGTTCTTCGGCGGTGAGTTTTTGGCCGTCGTGCAGTTTGACGAAGGCCTTGCCGACCTCGCCCATGCGTTCGTCGGGCACGCCGATGACGGCGACCTGGGCGATGGCGGGATGGTCGAGCAGCAGCTCTTCAATCTCGGCCGGATAGCAGTTGAAGCCGCCGACGATGAACAGATCCTTGGCGCGGTCGGTGATGCGGATGTAACCCTCGGCATCGATGATGCCGATGTCGCCGGTCTTGAGCCAGCCGTCGGCATCGATCGCCTCAGCCGTGGCTTTGGGATCGTCGAGATAGCCCTTCATGACGTTGAAGCCGCGCACGAGAATTTCGCCGGGCGTGCCGGGCGGCACATCCTTGCCCGCCGTATCGACGCAGCGCACTTCGATGCCGGGAATGGCGCGGCCCGCGGTGGTGGCGACACGTTCGATGCTGTCGTCGACGGAACACATGCTGACGGTGCCGTTGGTTTCCGTAAGCCCATAAGCCGTGACGACGACATCGAAGCCGAGGATATTCTTCATGTCCTCGATCAACTGATGGGGCACGGACGCCGCGCCCGTCGTGCACATGCGCAGGGACGAGAGATCGGCGCCGGGGCGCTTTTTGCTGGCGAGGATGGACTGGAACAGCGTCGGCGGGCCGGGCATAACGGTGACGCGATCCTTGGCGATGCGGTCGATGATGGTGTCGGCGTCGAACACCGCGTGCGGCAGGATCGCCGCGCCCGCGATCAGGCAGGCGACCCAGCCGGCCTTGTAGCCGTAGGTGTGGAAGAACGGGTTGACGATGAGGTAGCGGTCGTCGGCGCGCAGACCCACGAAATCAACCCAGCTTTGATAGGTCTGGACGATTTGCCCGTGGGTGGCGATGGCGCCCTTGGGTTTGCCGGTGGTGCCTGAGGTAAACATGATGTCGGCGACATCATCACCCGTGAGCGCGGCGGCGGCGCGCTCGACGTCGGCGTCGGAGATGTTCGCACCGGCGGCGATGAAGTCGCTCCAGTCCCGGCCTTGCAGCAAAATGATCTTTTCGAGATCGGGCAGACTTTCGGATTTGAGCAGCGCCGGATAATCGGTGTTGAGGAAATTCGTGACGGTGAACAGCAGACGCGCGCGGCTGCGGTTGATGATGTAGGCGGCTTCGCGGCCCTTGAGGCGGGTATTGATGGGCACCAGCACGCCGCCGACGGTTTGCGCGGCGAGCGTGACGATGATCCACGCGGGCATGTTGGGGGCCCAGACGGAGATGCGGTCGCCGCGTTTCAGACCGTAGGCGAGGAATGCTTTCGCAGCCGCGAGAACCGCGCGTTGCGCTTCAGCAAACGTCAGCCTCGCGCCGTCTTCGCTTTCCACGGCGACGGCATCGGGCGTGCGCCGCGCGGCAATACGCAATGCATCGGGTACGGTCGTGGGGAGTGTTGATATGCGCTGTGGCACGTGTATCATGGTACGCGTCTTGGGGATAAATGTCGCAGGACAATGGCACTTTCGTTATCAGTAGGTCAAATCCGTACCGCGCCGCTTCCCGCTTGATTTGGCGTATCCTTCGGGGATATCCGGAACCGCGTTTCTAACACCATAGTAGTTTGAATATGCCCGAGAGCGTCGAGGTAAAGCGTCGGTTTGTGGTCGTCACCGGGGGAACCCGGGGCATCGGGCGGAGCATTGCGACGGCATTTCTCGCGGCGGGCGATACGGTGATGGTGTGCGGCCGCAGCGCGCCCGAGACGCTGCCGTCCCACGGTAGCAACATGGCCGTTTTTGAAAACGCCGACCTGCGCGATGCCGCCAGCGCGGAAAAGCTGATCAAGGGGTTTGCCGCCCGGTATGGCCGCGTCGACGTGCTGGTGAACAACGCCGGCGGCTCGCCGCCCCTGGACGCCGCCACGGCGCCGGCGAAGTTGTCGGAAAAAATCCTGGCGCTGAACCTGCTGGCGCCTTTGTACTGCGCCCAGGCCGCCAACGCCGCGATGCAAACGCAAGACGGCGGCGGGCTGATCATCAACATCGCCAGCGTCGCCGGGGCGCGCCCCTCGCCGGGCACGGCGATCTACGGCGCGGCGAAAGCGGGGCTTTTAAGTCTCACACAATCTTTGGCCATGGAGTGGGCGCCGAAGGTGCGCGTGAACGCCATCATCGTCGGCCTGGTGCTGACGGAAGCGGGCGAAGAACATTACGGCGGCGTGGAAGGCGCGAAGCGC
>JAIEMI010000186.1 GCA_019752235.1 Rhodospirillaceae bacterium | reverse complement strand
CTGCTATGGTATTTTACGGCTCCTCAACCCGCAAGAAGCGCATGACCGTCGACCAGTCCCTCAACATCGCCGAGCTGCACCGGCTCGCGAAAAAGCGCCTGCCGAGGGTGGTTTTCGATTACATCGCAGGCGGCGCCGAGGACGAAATCGGCCTCGGCGAGAACGCGGCGGCTTTCTCGGCCTATAAGCTCTTGCCGCGCTTCTTGACCGCCTGCGGCGCTATCAATCTTGAAACAACACTGTTTGGTAAGCGGCACGCCCTGCCCTTCGGCATCGGACCCACCGGCATCGCGGGCCTGTTCCATCCCGACGGCGACAGGTTGCTGGCCGTAGCGGCCCTGCAATCGAACATCCCCTACATCATGTCCGGCACCAGCAGCGCGGCCATCGAAGACCTGTCGCCGGAATCCGCGAAGAACGCGTGGTACCAGCTCTACACCGGGCGCGACACAAAAACCGACGAGGACATCGTGCGCCGCGCGCGCGATGCGGGCATGGAAACACTGGTGCTCACCGTCGATTCCGAAGTCCGCACCAAACGCGAGCGCGACCTGCACAACGGCTTTTTCGCGCCGCGCCTGAAGCTATCGCTGTTGCTGGAGGCCCTGACCCATCCGGCGTGGGTCGCCGGCTATATCCGCAACGGCGGACGTCCTCCTTTCGGCAACTTCGCGCGCTACGCCGGCGGCAACACCAATCACGCCACGCAAACCTTCATGATGGGACATCTGCCCGGCCTGCCGACCTGGGCCGATGTCGCGCGCTATCGCAAACTCTGGCCCGGCGCGCTGGTGATCAAAGGTCTGCTGGACCCGGAAGACGCGAAACGCGCGGTGGAGCACGGAGTCAACGGCATCATCGTCTCCAATCACGGCGGCCGGAACCTGGACCGCGCACCCTCATCGCTCGCCATGCTGCCCGTGATCCGAGAAGCTGTCGGCAAAGACATGACCCTGATCTTCGACAGCGGCATCCGGCGCGGCAGCGATATCATCACCGCACTGTGTCTTGGCGCGCAGTTCGTGCTGCTGGGCCGTGCGACCCTTTATGGTTTGGCGGCAGGCGGCCTTCCCGGCGCACGCAAGGCCATCGAGATTTTGCGCCAGGAGGTCGAGACCAACGGGCGGCAGATGGGCTGCGCCGACATCGCCGCCTTCGACCGGAGCCGCATTGTCACGCAAGGACGCCGATGCCCATAGACATTCTCATGATCGCCCCCATGTCGTCGGTGGAACGCGGCTTGAAGAACTATACGGTGCATCACCTGCCGCCGGCTGAGGCACGCCCTGCATTCTTGCAGTCCGTCGCCGGGCGCATCCGGGGAATCGTCACCTTCAGCGGCGGCGGGGTTGTCGATCAGGCCTTGCTGAACGCACTGCCGAAAGTCGAGATCATCGCCAACATGGGTGTCGGCTTTGACAGCGTCGATATGGCCGCCGCCCGCGCCCGCGACATCATCGTCACCAACGCCGGCGCGTCCAACGCCGTCGACGTGGCGGAACATGCCATTGGCCTGATGCTGGACGTGGGCCGCAAGATATCCTTCGGCGACCGCTATGTGCGCGCAGGCGATTGGGCCCTCAAAGGCCGCATCAAAATCACGCACCGTGTCAGCGGGAAAAAACTCGGCATCGTCGGCCTCGGCAACATCGGCATCGAGATCGCCAAACGCGCGGCGGCCTTCGACATGCCCATCTCCTATCACAACCGCAAGGCCCGCGGCGACGTGCCCTACCGCTATGTCGATAACGTGGTGAAGCTGGCGCGGGAGTCCGATATTCTGATCTGCGCCACGCCCGGCGGCGATGGAACACGCCACCTCATCAGCGGCGCGGTGATTGGCGCGCTGGGCCCTGATGGCATCCTCGTCAATATCGGGCGGGGCACGACCGTCGATGAAGCGGCCCTGGTGACGGCCCTGACCTCAGGCGCGCTGGGCGGCGCGGGCCTCGATGTCTTCGAAGACGAGCCGCGCGTGCCGGACGCGCTGCTCACGCTACCCCATGTTGTCCTACAGCCTCACGTCGGCGGCGCCACATATGAAGGGATCGCCGCAGCGGTCGACATGCTTGTGCAGAATCTCGATCTGCACTTCGCGGGCAAACCGGTGCTGACCCCGGTCTAGATCAGGTTTACAAAGGACTCTTGCGTCAACGGCGTCAGATCCTGGGCGCGGCCTTCACGGATTTTGACCGGCCACGCGGCATCCGCCAACAGGGCGCGGCCCACGGCGACCAGATCAACTTCGCCGCGTTCGACCATGGCGACAACCTTGTCGATGCCGACGTGATGGGATGGCTTGCCCGAGAGGCTGCCGATGAGATCGCCGTCCAGGCCGACGGAACCCACGGTGACGACCGGCTTGCCGCTGAGCTTCTTGGTCCAGCCCGCGATGTTCAGCGCGGAGTCGAACTCGGTTTCCCAGAAACGGCGCTGCGAGCAGTGGAACAGGTCCACGCCCGCATCGACCAACGGCTTCAGGAACCGCTCCAACTCCTGCGGCGTGGTGGCGAGCTTGGCGTTGTAGTCCGTGCTTTTCCATTGTGACCAGCGCAGCGCGATGGGGAAGTCCGGGCGCGTGGCGCGGCGGCAGGCCTGAACGATTTCCACACCGAAGCGCGTCCGCGCGGCGATGTCGCCGCCAAAGCGGTCCGTGCGCGTGTTGGTCTGTCCCCAGAAAAACTGGTCGATCAGATACCCGTGCGCGCCGTGCAGCTCGATGCCGTCGAAGCCCGCCTTCATGGCGTTACCCGCGGCTTCGGCATACGCGCCGATGAGGTATTCGACATCTTTTTCCGTCAACGGTTCGCTGATCTTCTTGCCGTTCAAGGCCAGACCCGAGGGGCCCACGGCGGGCGCATCCACATTGGGAAGTTCGCCCGGCTTGCGCATCATGCCCACGTGCCAGAGCTGCGGAAATATGTGTCCGCCGACGGCATGGACTTCGGACGCCACGCGCTTCCAGCCTGCGAGCGCGGCATCGCCGAACATCTGCGGGATTTTATCGTCGCTCACCGCCGCCGGATGATTGATGGCCACACCTTCGGTGACGATCAGCCCCACCCCGCCTTCGGCGCGGCGGCGGTAATAGGCCGCTACATTCGCGCCCGGTACGCCGCCCGGCGAGTGGCTGCGGGTCATGGGCGACATCACGACGCGGTTCGGCAGCGTGAGGTTGTGGAGGCGGAACGATTTGAACAACGGGGCAATGGACGACATACGCGCTCCTGTTACTTCAATCTATCGAGGTCGATCTCGCGCGAGATGATCTTGCGCAAGACTTCCGGATAAAGCTTCTGCTCTTCGGCCTGCACGCGGGCGGCCAGCGTCTCGGGTGTATCACCCTCCTCCACCGGCACGCGGCCTTGCGCGACCACGGGACCATGGTCGTATTCGTCGTCGACGAGA
>JAIEMI010000110.1 GCA_019752235.1 Rhodospirillaceae bacterium | reverse complement strand
ACAAAGGTGTGCGCGGTCATCGATCCAGTGCTGGACTTCGATGCGGCTTCCGGTCGCACATCGCATGCCTCCGCCGACGCGGTGATTGCGGACATTCAGGCCCGAGGGCTGGCTCTTGCGTGGGTGCTGGAAACCCATGCCCATGCGGATCATCTGTCATCGGGCTCTTACATTAAATCCGTGCTTGGCGGAAAGATCGGCATTGGCGCGCATATCGTCGATGTGCAGAAAATCTTCGCCAAGATTTTTAATCTCGGCACATCTTTTACCGCCGACGGACGCCAATTCGATGTCCTATTCGACGACGGCACGACCTTTGCCATTGGAAGCGTCAAGGCCCGGGTCATGCATACGCCCGGTCACACGCCGGCATGCCTGACCTATGTGATCGAGGATGCGGCTTTCGTGGGCGACACGCTGTTCATGCCGGACTACGGCAGCGCGCGCGCTGATTTTCCCGGCGGCGACGCCCGCACGCTGTTCAGGTCCATGCGGCGCATTTTGTCGCTACCCGGCACGACGCGTATCTTTACGTGCCATGATTATAAGGCGCCCGGCCGCGACGCTTTCGCCTGGGAGTCCACGGTGGCCGAGCAGCGCCAGAAGAATATTCATGTGCGCGACGGCATGGACGAGGGCGCCTTCGTGGCGATGCGTTCCGCGCGCGACAAGACGCTCGGCATGCCGCACCTGATATTGCCGTCCATTCAAGTGAATATCCGCGCCGGGGCGCTGCCGCCGCCCGAGGACAATGGTGTGTCCTACCTCAAACTTCCTCTCAATGTACTTTAGGGTCCGCAGATCGGGGGAAGCGGCATGTTGACCGAAGCTCTCGCGGTTGTGTCCGGTAGCCTCGTCGGACTCGTGCTCGGGTTGCTCGGCGGCGGCGGCTCCGTGCTTGCCGTGCCGTTGCTGCTTTATGTGGTCGGAGTACGCGACCCGCACATGGCCATCGGCACCAGCGCCGTGGCGGTCGCGGCCAGTTCGGTCATCAATCTCGCTCTGCATGCGCGCCGAGGCACGGTGAAATGGCGCTGTGCGCTCACTTTCGCCGCCGCAGGCAGCCTTGGCGCGATTTTCGGTGCGGGTCTTGGGAAAGCCGTCGACGGACAAAAACTGCTGCTGGCTTTCGCCGTCGCCATGGTGGGGGTGGGAATCACCATGCTGCTGCGCAAGCCTGATTCTGGAGATCCCGACGTCAAAATCTCATGGCGTCTGGCGGCGCGCTTATTGCCGACGGGTTTTGCCGTCGGCGTGGCCTCGGGCTTCTTTGGGATCGGCGGCGGATTTCTCATCGTGCCGGGTCTCATCGGCGCCGCCAACATGGTGATGCTCAATGCCGTCGGGTCTTCGCTTGTGGCGGTGACCGCTTTCGGCGGTACTACAGCGGCCAGCTATGCGGCGTCGGGCCTTGTCCTGTGGGATGTGGCGGGGTGGTTCGTTGTCGGTGGAGCGATTGGGGGTTTGCTCGGCGTCCAGGCGGGGGCGCGGCTGACGGCGCGCAAGGGCATGTTGACCCGGATTTTCGCGGGCTTCATTTTCGTGACCGCGGCCTATATCGCCGCGAAATCGTGGGGCGCGCTGTTCTAAGGCCGCGTTCGACGGCTTGATTTGCGGGCATCAAAGGCTCAAAACTGTGCCGTCAGCGATGCAAGGGAACGTGAATGGCGGGACGCAAGCTTTTCGGAACCGATGGCGTCAGGGGGCTGGCCAACAGCGAGCCCATGACCGCCGATACCGTCATGCGTCTCGGCATGGCCGCGGGCCGCCAGTTCACGCGCGGCGCCCATCGCCACACGGTCGTCATCGGCAAGGACACGCGCCTGTCGGGCTACATGCTCGAACCCGCTTTAACGGCGGGCTTCGTCTCCGTCGGCATGGACGTGATCCTGGTGGGCCCGATCCCCACGCCGGGCATCGCCATGCTGACGCGCTCCATGCGCTGCGATCTCGGCGTCATGATCTCGGCCTCGCACAATCCCTACGAAGATAACGGCATTAAATTATTCGGCCCCGACGGCTATAAACTCTCCGACGCCATCGAAGCGCAGATCGAAGCCGCCATGGAAAATGGCTTGGCGGACGCGCGCGTCGGCGCCGATGGCCTCGGCCGCGCGAAACGCCTCGACGACGCCGACGGCCGTTATGTCGAGTACTGCAAGGCCACCTTTCCGCGGGGCTTGCGGCTCGACGGCCTCAAGATCGTGGTCGATTGCGCCAACGGCGCGGCCTACAAAGTAGCGCCCAAGGTGTTCTGGGAACTGGGCGCGGACGTGGTGAATGTCGGCGTTACGCCCGACGGCATCAACATCAACCGCGACTGCGGTTCGCTGCACCCCGATAAGCTCAAGGAAATGGTTGTCGGCCATAACGCGCACCTCGGTCTCGCCCTCGACGGCGACGCCGACCGCGTTCTGTTCTGCGACGAGCACGGCCACATGGTCGACGGCGATCAGGTGCTGGCGCTCATCGCGGCCCATTGGCAGAAGACCAAACAACTCGACGGCGGCGCGGTTGTCGCCACGGTCATGAGCAACCTCGGCCTTGAACGTAATTTGCAGGCGCAAGGGTTGAAACTGATCCGCACCGCCGTCGGCGACCGCTACGTGGTCGAAGAGATGCGCGCCAAAGGCTACAACTTGGGCGGCGAGCAGTCGGGCCACATCATCATGGGCCAGCACGCCACCACGGGCGACGGCATCATCGCCGCGCTGCAGGTGCTGGCGGCGCTGGTGGAACGCGGCAAACCCGCCGGCGAAGTGCTGCGCGTGTTCCAGCCCGTGCCGCAGCTTTTGAAGAACGTGAAGCTTGCGCAGGGCACCGACGCCTCTGCCGTCCTCAAGCTCGCGCCGGTGAAAGACGCCATCGCCGCCGTCGAGCAACGCCTCAACGGGCGCGGCCGTCTGGTGATCCGCAAATCCGGCACCGAACCCCTGATCCGCGTCATGGCCGAAAGCGACGACGCCACGGAAGTCGATACGGTGGTGGCCGATCTCTGCGCGGTGATCGCTAAGGCGGCGGCGTAACACATAATCTCGATTGTCATCCCCGCGCACCTAGTATCTGTTAGTGAGCGAAGCGAACTCACAGATACTGGTGCCCCGCAAGGGAAAGCGGGGATCCATTCGTCAACCCGCACGAATAGAGTATTTTGCACAATGGATCCCGGATCGCGCCTTGCCTTCGCTATCGCTTCGGCGCGGCTTGTCCGGGATGACGGTGGAGTATGATCGGCCGCGTTCTCATCATCGCCGGTTCCGATTCCGGCGGCGGCGCGGGCATTCAGGCCGACATCAAGACCGTCACCGCGCTGGGCGGCTACGCCATGACCGCCATCACCGCCGTCACGGTGCAGAACACCCTCGGCGTCAAAGGTTTCCACGAAGTGCCCACCGACGTGGTGCAGGGACAG
>JAIEMI010000038.1 GCA_019752235.1 Rhodospirillaceae bacterium | reverse complement strand
GGCCCATGCCGCTGGGGCGGATTTTGCTTTCGGCCTCCTCAGGCGTCGGTTTGCGTTCGCCGGAGTCCGAGACAATCAGACCGTCCTTGATCTCCACCACGCGCTTGGCCTGGTGCGCGACCTTGGGATCGTGCGTGATGATTAGTACCGTATGGCCCTGGTCGTTGAGGTCATGCAGCAGCTTCATGACGTCTTCGCCGCTTTTGCTGTCGAGCGCGCCGGTGGGTTCGTCGGCCAGGATCACGGCGCCGCCGTTCATCAGCGCGCGGGCGATGGAGACACGCTGCTGCTGGCCGCCCGAAAGCTGACTGGGGCGGTGGTCGAGCCGTTCGCCGAGGCCGAGCGCGGTCAGCAGCTGTTCGGCGCGCGCGAGCCGTTCGGCATGCGTGAGACCGGCATAGACCGCGGGCACTTCCACGTTCTCGGTCGCCGAGGCCGCCGCGAGGAGGTTGTATTGCTGGAAGATGAAACCGAAGGCGCTGCGGCGCAAGAGCGCGCGCTGGTCGGCATCGAGGCCCGCGACTTCCTGGCCCGCGAACAGATAACTGCCCGAGGTAGGCCGGTCGAGGCAGCCCAGGATATTCATCAGTGTGGTTTTGCCCGAGCCCGACGCGCCCATGATGGCGACCATCTCGCCGGGATAGATGTCGAGCGACACGCCGTGCAGCACCTGCACCGTCATCTCGCCATTGCTGTAGACCTTGACGATATCCGTCAGCGCGATGATGGGCGTTACGTCGCCCGGCGCGGACGTGCTGGCCGTGGGCGCGCCTTCACGCTTCGGATTATCGAGAACCGTCATAAGCGCGGGCCTCCGCCACCACCGCCCGGGCCGCGTTGCTGTTGCGGGTTGGCGGGGCGTGTTCCGCCTGCCCCCGTTCCGCCTGGGGGTGCGTCGAGAATGACTTCTTCGTCGGGCTGCAAACCCGATTTTATTTCGGCCACCAGCCGGTTCATGACGCCGACCTCCACGTCTCGCGTGACGGGCTCGCCGTCTTCCAGGACGCGCACGGTATATCGCGGTTTGCGCTCCATGGCGGTGGCGGGCGCCGCGCCGCCGCCGCGTACCTGATGCAGGGCCGAGACCGACACCAACGGCACATCGTGAGCTTCCGCCGCCACGAAATAGACCTGCGCGCTCATTTGCGGCAAGAGGTCGCCTTCCGGGTTCGGCACGTCGAACAGACAATTGTAGAGTACGACGTTGTTGACGACTTCCGGCGTCGGGATGATCTGGCGCAGCGTGCCGTAACGGCGCTTGTCCGAGATTCCCAGCGTCGTGAAGTAAGCGCGCATGCCGACTTTCAATTTCGGCACGTCGGCCTCGGATACCTGCGCGTACACGGTCATGGTGGCGAGATCGGCGATGCGCAACACCAGCGGCGCGGTCTGGTTGGCGTTCAGGGTCTGGCCTTCCTTGGCGATCAGGTTGACGACGGTGCCGTCCATGGGCGCGTAGATCTTGGTGTAGCCGAGGTTGGCGAGGTCGCCGCTCAGGGTGGATTCGGTCTGCTTGATCTGCGCCTGAAGCTGCGCGATCTGCGCCACGTTGACCTTCAGGTTGGACTCGGCGCTCTCAAATGCATCCTGACTGGTGGCGTTTTCCTTGATCAATTCTTTCTGGCGGGCGAACTGTTGTTCGGCCAGGGCCTTCTGCGCCTGGCGTTGCGCCAGCTGCGCGCGCAGGTTCATGAGCTGCGCCTCATCGGCGTTGACGCGCGATTGATAAATGGTGGGGTCGATCTCGGCGAGCAGGTCGCCTTTCTTCACGGACTGACCGTAATCCACATGGATCGTGCGCAACTGACCGGACACTTGCGTCCCGACGTCGACGAATTGCAGCGGCTGAATGTTACCCAGCGCCGTGACCGAGTCCTCGACGCTGCCGATCCTGACGCGCTGCGTGAGATACGTATCACTGGCGCTGTCGGCACCCCAGATCAGCCAAGCCCCCAGGCCGGCAACGGCGATGACCGCGGCGGCGGCGATCACCATGAGACGCGGCGAACGTTTGACCGACCCGATGGTAGAGGCGGCGGATTTCAGGGGAGAAATTTTAGGGGGTTCAAACATCGCTGGTCTCGAAGAGGGGTGTGTACAGGATCGCGCCGCATGCCGGCGGTTTGGTCCGCCGGGCCTTTGCTGCTCCTATAACGCTCTCTCCAGCGTTATTGATGCCCGCGATAAGCGTAGGGTAGCCCACGTCGATCTTCACTGTGCAAATTATATCTTTATTGTAATGACATAGGCGGCATTTCAGGCTGAATTGCGGTCGCGGGGGTTTCAGGGCGTTGTGACCCTATTTTAAGACGGGGAAGCGCCTGACTTCCTGCGGTGAAGCGGGCGGGCTTTAGGGGAAACGGATGCGGTTAGTGTCCTCCATCGGGCGGGCGTGGGCTTTGACCTACGTTACCCTGGCCATCGTGCTTCTGGGCGCGGCCGCCCTGGCCGCCGGGGCGGTGAGCTTGTCCGCCTTGGGCCCCTTCAACAGCTGGTTCATCGCCGGGGCCTTCGCACCTTATGTGCTGTTCGGGTCGATCATTGTGGTGCGTATCGGCGGCTATCATCCTTATCCGCGTTTCGGCGCGGCCAATGTCGTGACGCTGATCCGCCTGATCCTCACCTGTCTGTTCGCGGGTCTGGCGGTGCAGGTTTCGGGGACAGGCATGCAAATTAGCGACGCCCTGGCGTGGTTCTTTCTGGCTGTCGCGGTGCTGGCTCTGGTGCTCGACGGGTTCGACGGTTACTTGGCGCGCCGCCAAAATCTGGCCTCGCGCTTCGGCTCGCGCTTCGATATGGAAACCGATGCGCTGCAAATTCTTCTGCTCTCCATCACCGTGCTGGCCATGGGCAAGGCCGGCGCGTGGGTGCTGATCGGCGGACTGTTGCGGTATATATATGTGGCGGCGGGCTGGCTCTGGCCGGTTTTGAACCAGCCGCTACGGCCCTCATGGCGGCGCAAGATCATCTCGGTGGTCCAAGGCGGCGTGCTCACGGGACTATTGACGCCGATCATTACCCCGCCCTTCAGCGCCATCGTCGCGGCCGCGGCGCTTGTGGTGCTGATCTACTCCTTCGCCAAGGATGTGGTGTGGATCTTGCGCGGCCCCGTGCCGGAACGTTTGTTTTAGGTAGTTAGGTACACAAGACATGAAAAACAGACGCTTCGCCCGCCGTGAGGAAACGCCGTTCCTCGTTCATATGCTGCGCTGGGTCGGCGCCTTGGCGATTCTGCTGGCCGTACTCGTGCTGCCGTTGAAGCTGACGGATATCCATGTGCCCGCGACGCCGCGTGCGCCGGTGGAACTGCCGCTCATCATATTCGCGCTGTTGCTGTTCACGGGGCGCGGGCAGAGCGTGGTGCGTGCTTTGATTGTCGCAGGGCTCACATTGGTGCTGCTGTTCAAGCTCGCGCACATGGGTGC
>JAIEMI010000320.1 GCA_019752235.1 Rhodospirillaceae bacterium | reverse complement strand
GACCGGGCTTTCCTTCAACGACCGCTCCGGCGATCGTCTGCGCGACTGGATGGGCGTAGACCGCAACACGTTCTATGATGAAACCCGCGTCGCCATCATGCCCATGGGTCTGTGTTATCCGGGCCGCAATCCCAAAGGCGGCGATCTGCCGCCGCGCAAAGAATGCGCGCCGTTGTGGCAGCCGCGTATTCGCCCGCTGTTCAAGAACGTCGCGCTGACGCTGCTCATCGGCTCCTACGCCGTGACGCACTATCTTAAGGACCGGCGCAAACGCACGCTTAACGAAACCGTCGCCGCCTGGCGCGACTACGGTCCCGACATCATGCCGCTGCCGCACCCGAGCTGGCGCAACACCGGCTGGCTCAAGGCCAATCCGTGGTTCGAGAACGAACTGGTGCCGGTGCTGCGCGCGCGGGTGAAGGAGCTCCTTAAGGCGTAATGCCGCGCTCATAGCCTCGCCAATAGCTGCGCGGTCGCGGTTCGTCTTCGCCGATGTAGCTGGCCGGCGGCGTGTGCTTCTTGAACTTTTTGCGCAACGGCGGCACGGCCAATGGCGACCGGCCCCACATGGATGCCGAAACGCGCGCGGTCCGAAAAACCGTCAAGCCGGGCGGCGTTCTTCCGCGTCCGCCTCGGCTTCCAAGGCTTCCATATCTTCGTCGGAGAAGCCGAAATGGTGGCCGATTTCATGAATCAACACGTGGCGCACGATGTGGTTCAGATCCTCGCCGGTCTCACACCAGTAATCGAGGATGGGGCGACGATAGAGGAACACCATGTCCGGCAGGCTGCCGGAAGACTCGACCTGTTTTTCCGCCAGCGAAACGCCTTGGTAGAGGCCCATGATCTCGAAGGGCGTCTCCAATTCCATTTCCTCGCAGACGTCGTCGTCGGGGAATTCGGTCACCTGCAGCACGACGCCTTCGGTCATGCGCGCCATGGGCTCGGGCAGGGAGGCTAGCGCCGCCCGCGCCATGTCGTCGATGTCGGCCAATGTCGGCGGCAAAAGATCGGCTTTGTTCACAATATGACTTTCAGTGGTACCTTGAAGCGGTCACCATACCACACTCATCGCGGAGGTTAGCCATGGTGCAGAAATTAAGTTCCGAAGCGCGCGCGGCGGCGCTGAAAGACCTGAGTCAGTGGAAAGACGTGCCGGGCCGTGACGCCATTCAACGGAGTTTCAAGTTCGCCGATTTCAACGCCGCCTTTGGATTCATGAGTCACGTGGCGCTCATGGCCGAGCGCATGGACCACCATCCCGAGTGGTTCAATGTCTACAACCGCGTTGATGTGACGCTGACGACACATGAGTGCGGCGGCGTGTCGGAACGCGACGTGAAGATGGCGCAATTCATGGATAGGACCGCCGCGGCGTTTCCGCCGAAGTGATCATTCCTGCAGCATCGGTGGCGGCGGCTTGTTGCCGACCCGCGCCTCGCGCAGCAGGATGTACAGGGTCGACGAGACAATAATGACGGCGCCAATCGCCGTCCAAATGCTCGGCACTTCGCCGAAAATAAAAAATCCGAACAGCGCCGCCAGAATCAGTTGCCCGTAATCGATGGGATTCATCACCGTGGCTTCGCCGTAAGTGAAGGCCTTGATCAAGCAGAACTGACCGATGCTGGAGGCGAGGCCGATGAAAACCAGATAGCCCCACTGAATGCCCTGCGGCGTCTGCCAGTCGACGGCGGCGGGAATCGCCGTCAGCACCGCCGTGCCGGTCATGAACCACACAATCAACGTCAGCGACCCTTCCACGGCCGCTTGCTGGCGGATGATGGCGATGGCGCCCGAGACGGCGGCGGCGCTCAGCAACGCCGACAGTGCGGGCGGATGGAAGATAAGCTCGCTGGGCCCGAGAATAATCAGCACGCCGACGAAGCCGGCGATGGTGGCCAGGCCGCGCCGCCAGCGCACGCGCTCGCCCAAAATCAGGATCGCGAGCACGATCATGAACAAGGGCCGGGTGAAGGTCAGCGACACCGCCGCGGCCAACTCCATGTGGGCATAGGCGTAATAGGCCGCGATCATACTGACGATGGAGCAGATCAGCCGGACCACG
The DNA here is from genome assembly GCA_019752235.1 of Rhodospirillaceae bacterium. Taxonomy (GTDB): domain Bacteria; phylum Pseudomonadota; class Alphaproteobacteria; order Rhodospirillales; family Rhodospirillaceae; genus SHVO01. The sequence goes on along the minus strand of JAIEMI010000320.1, from coordinate 1,363 downwards.
TGGGCGACAGGGCGCTTGGTGCTGTAGATCTTCAGGCCGTGCTTGAAGATGAACGGCAGCACGATCACAAAGCCGACCAAACAGCGGAAAAATACAATCACCGAGGGCGGCAGTTGGGTGCCGAGCTGTTTGATGGCGAGAATGGAGATCGCAAAACACAGGGTGCTGACCGCCATCCAGCGGGCGCCCCGCATATTGTCCGGCGGCGGCAGTTCTGCGGGCCGGGAATAGGCCATTTGCTATACCTTGCGGGCCGATGAGGCCTTTGGCGTGCGTGTAGTGTTCTTACGTTTGAAACACTTGGTAACGCCGCCCCCGGGTCCGCGCAAGCGGCTTGACCGGTCTTCGCCCGTGGTGGAAAACAGCCCGCGTAACCCTTCCGCCGCCTCCTGCTCTTCCCCGGGCGGCAAATTCAATACCGTGAAAGTCGAGAGCCCCGATGTCCAAGAAGACCGTCGAACTGACCGCCGCGACCCTTGATCTGAAGACGTTCATCCGACCCGGCGACAACATCATCTGGGGTCAGGGCACCGGCGAGCCGCAGACCCTGACGGAAGCGCTGGCGGCGCAGCGCGCGGACCTGGGCGGCGTCACGATCTATGTCGGCGCGGGCTTCTCGGACACCATCAAGCCGGAACACGCCGACCATATAAAGATGATCGGCTTCAACGCCGTCGGCACCACCCGCCGCCTGACCAAGGGCGGCGCGCTGCAAATCATTCCCTGCCACATCGGCCAGGTCGCCAACTACATCGAACAGGGCGTCGTGCCCTGCGACGTCGCCTTCGTGCAGGTCGCGGGCCCCAATGAAGACGGCCTCTATAGCTACGGCGTCATCAACGACTACACCCAGGCCATGGTCGCCAAGGCGCGCGTCGTCGTCGCCGAAGTGAACGACCAAGTGCCGCTTACCTATTGCCAAGGTTATCTGAAGCCTGAAGACATCGACTTCATCGTCAGGACGTCGCGCCCCGTCATCGAACTCAAGACCGGCGCGCCCACCGAACTCGACAAACAGATCGCCAAGTACACGGCGGAATATATCGACGACGGCACCTGTCTGCAGATCGGCATCGGCGGCGTGCCCGATGCGATCATGCAGCTCCTGCTGGACCGCAAAGATCTTGGATTGCACACGGGCAGCGTCGGCGATGGCATGGTCGAACTGGTGGAAAAGGGTGTGCTCACCAATGCGCGCAAACCCTTTGATCAGGGCGTGTCGGTGGTGGGCGGTCTCATCGGCAGCCAGCGCGTCTACACCTTCGCGCATAAAAACAAGGCGATCTCCATGCGCCCGTCGTCTTATACCCACGCCGCCGCCGTGCTGGGTAATTTGCCCAAGCTCGTCACCATCAACACCGCC
>JAIEMI010000123.1 GCA_019752235.1 Rhodospirillaceae bacterium | reverse complement strand
CTGGACCGCGAAAAATTCATGTTCTGCTGGATCGTGGATTTCCCGATGTTTGAGCGCAACAAGGACACCGGCCAGATCGAGTTCAGCCACAACCCGTTCTCCATGCCCCAGGGCGGCATGGACGCGCTGCTCAACCAGGATCCGCTGACCATCAAGGCCTATCAGTACGACATCGTCTGCAACGGCGTGGAACTATCCTCGGGCGCGATCCGTAACCATCTGCCCGAAGTCATGTACAAAGCCTTCGAGATCGCCGGCTACACGAAGGAAGACGTCGAGAACCGTTTCGGCGGCATGCTCAACGCTTTCAAGTACGGCGCGCCGCCCCACGGCGGTTCGGCCCCCGGCGTGGACCGGATTGTCATGCTGCTGGCGGACGAGCCCAACATCCGCGAAGTCATCCTGTTCCCCATGAACGGCCGCGCCGAAGACTTGCTGATGCAGGCGCCGAACACCGTCTCCGAAAAACAACTGCGCGAGCTGTACATCAAGCTCAACCTGCCGAAGGAAAAGACGGAAGTGAAGGCGGGTTAAAGCCACTATGTCACCCCGGACAAGCGGCGCGAAGCGCTGCGCGATCCGGGGTCCATCGCGCAATATTCACGGGCGTATTATTTTAGAGATGGATCCCGGCTCGCGCTTCGCTTGGCCGGGATGACGTCGCGGTGGAGAGCTACCGCCCCTTGATGCCGAACTTTTCGCGCCGTTCCTGTTTGATCTTGTACATGGCGGCGTCGGCGGCTTCCAAAAGTTCTTTCACTTCGGCTTGGGCGGCGTACATGTGCACGCCGCAGCTGGCTTTGATCGCGATCTGGCTGTTGTCCCAGGCGGCGTAGGCGTTGTTCAGCTTGCGGTCCAGCTCTTCGGCGCGTCTGACGCCGTTGCGCTTGTTGGAGCGCGGCAGAAGGACGGCGAACTCGTCGCCGCCAAGGCGTCCGATGTAGTCGGTGTCGCGGATATGGCCGCGCAGCAAATTGGATACGGTGCGCAGCACTTCGTCCCCGGCGGCGTGGCCGAAGGTGTCGTTGATAGGCTTGAACTCGTCGAGATCGACGAAGATCAGCACGCCGCCGACGCCGTGACGGCGTGCGACCGACAATTCATGGGTGAGGCATTCTTCGAAGCCGCGGCGATTGAGCACCTTCGTCAGAGCATCGGAGGTCGCGAGGGTTTCCAGCTCCGCGATACGCTTGTTCTGTTCCTTGAGGTGCCTGGAGATTTCCTCGACCAGGGTGTGGGCGAGGGCGGCGATTTGTGTGATGGCCACAGCGCCTTCGGCAGCCTTATCGGGGCGCACCTGTTCCGTATAGCGGACCAGTTGCGTCAGCTTCGTCACGATCGAATTTTGTTCAGGTACCGGCGGCGCGGGCGCACGCTTCGGTTCCGGAAGCCCCGACATTAGAAAGCTCCTCATCCCCAGAGGGGCGGCATTCTGTTGGCCGCATACCCGAGGGTCAACATTTTCAAGTTGGTGTGCACCGTATTGTTTCAACTTAAAATTAGATATCCCGTTATGGGAGAATTCCAAGTTGGGTATGCCGTGCAAGCAGTCTCGATGATCCCCAGAAGTACAGTCCTTATCGTATTGAAATAAAAACCTCAATTTATGATTTCGGCGTCTACGGCCCGACCACAAATTCATCCGGGGCAACAACTTTTAAGAGCATGTTTCACCTATGTTTTTCGGGGTTTTTACGCCGCGTGGGGCGGGATATCCTCCGCTCATCAGTTTTTAGTCAAAACTGATTCCCGCGACTCCGCAGATTTCCAAAATGAAATACCTGAAAGCTGCCGCGTAAATTGAATAAGCACGGTCCGCGTGTGTCCCTCGCGAAAGGGCAGGTGTATTGTGAAGACTTGGGGCCGGAAGGCTTGGGGTCTGAAGGTTCGGTTCACGTAGTGGGGTCTTCGCAGGTGACGTTTTTAAACGCTGTTCGGCGCTTTGCTCCGGCTTGTCTCGCGGTTTTGGCGTCGGGCGCGGCGCTCGCGGCAGGGCCGGCGTTGAAGGGCGCCGCCGCCACGACCGCCGCGGCTGAAAAACAGCCGGCCACCCTCATCTCGCACCGCGCGGTCTATGATTTATCCTTGAGCAAGGTCAGTCAAAGCGACGGCGTGCGCGCCGCCTCGGGCACGATGACCTATACGCTGACGGATCGCTGCGACGGCTACACCATTGAGACCAATCTTTCGATGGACCTCGCCTTTGCGAATGGCGCCGACAATCAGGTCGAGCAGCGTTATGCCGCGTGGGAAGCGAAGGACGGCCGCTCGTCGACCTTTCGTTTTCAGGTGATCGAGAACGGCAATCTCGCCAAATCCTATCACGGCGATATCCAGTTCAAGGACGACGGCACCGGCACGGCGACCTACGAATCCGACGAAACCACCAAGTTCGAATTACCGCGCGGAACGTTGTTGTCGACCGCGCATACGCTGGAACTGCTGAAGAGCGCCGGCGCGCAAGAACGGTTTGTCAGCAAGCTGGTTATCGACGGCTCCTTCGACGAAGGTCCGTTCTGGGTTACGGCCGCCATTGCGCCGGCCCACCAGTCGCCGGTATCGCCCGCCAAAGCCGGGGCGCTGGATGAAGGCCGTTACTGGCCCATCGGGATGGCTTACTTTCCGATGGCTTCCTCGGGCGAACTGCCGGAATATGAGATCACGCAAAACCTGTTCAATACCGGCATCACGCATTCCATGGCCCAGGACTTCGGCGGCTTCACTTTGGCGTTCAAGCCCGTACGCGTTGAGCCCGTCTCGGTGGCTGCCTGCCCATGATGAGGGCCGCGATCCTTGCAACCGGGCTGACGTTAGGTGCCGGTGCGGCCGAGGCCGCGAACGCCCCATCCTTTGAAGCCGTCTACGATTTACGCCTGACGCACGCCAGCTCCACGACCGGCCCGCGCGCCGCCGTCGGAACCTATGACATCAAGGTGGCTGAAACTTGCGACGGCTGGGATACCAAGTCGCACATCCTGCTGCAGCTTGCGTTCCGCGACGACACCGAGTCCAGCAACGAGCGGTTCTTCTCGTCCTGGGAATCCAAGCCTGGGGAATCCAAGGCCGGCGCCCATTATCGTTTCGCCGTGCGGACCGTGAAGAACGGCAAGACCGTCGAAGCCTATAAGGGCACCGCCGCGCTCGGCAAAAAGGGCGGCAGCGCGCGTTACGAAATACCGCCGCCGCAAGGCGAGACCAAGCCGCGTGTTGTCGAATTGCCGCTGCCGCGCGACACGCTGTTCCCGGCGGCCCATTCGCAAGCTTTGCTGCGGCGCGCCGAGGGCGGTGACGCTTTATTCAAAAGTGTTGTTTTGAACGGCGCGTCATCCAATGGTCCGCGTCTGATGTCGACGGCGATCGGCCCGCGTGTCGAAAATGCCGCGCAGCCCTTGCCGGCGGAGATAGATCGCGCGCTGCTCGGCACGCCGTCCTGGCGCATGAGCTCGGCGTTTTTCAATCTCAATGAACAGCGCGACAC
>JAIEMI010000070.1 GCA_019752235.1 Rhodospirillaceae bacterium | reverse complement strand
GGCTTGAAAAGAGCGCCACAACGGCGGCGGGCACGCCCTTGTTGCCCAGGGTGCAGGCCGATGCCGTGGTCATAATCGCCCCGTCCACGCCGTCCGTGGCGATCATGGCGTGGCGATGTTTCGCGCGGTGTTCCTTCAGCAACGCTTCCAAATGCGCGACGTCGTTGTGGCGGAAGGTCAGCATCGTGCCGCCGGACAGCTCCGCGCCCGCCAGGATGCAGGAGTGCGACAGCTCATCCGCCAGCACCAGGTCGTTCTTCCCCATGAGGGTGGAGATGATGCCGAGGTTGGCGAGATAGCCGGAGCCGAACACGCAGGCCGCCTCCGTGCCTTTCAGTCGCGCGAGGCGCGCCTCCAACTGACTGAACAGCGGATGATTGCCTGTCACCAGCCGCGAAGCCCCCGCGCCGACCCCGTGGGTGCGGATGGCGGCGATGGCCGCTTCCTGGATTTTCGGGTGCTGCGAAAAGTTGAGATAGTCGTTGCAGGAGAAGGACAGCAGCTTCTTGCCGTTCCGCTCCATCCAGATGCCATCCGTCCGCGCCGTGTCGATCAGCGTGCGGCGCAGATTCCGGGCGTCCAGGCTCGCCAGTTTGGCGGCCGCGAAAGCGTCCAGGCTGCTGTCGTCGGACGAGACCATAAGCTACTGTAATTCCATTAGGATTATTAAATCAGACGCTTCCGGGCTTGACGGCGGGGAGCGGTATCTTTACGCCAACCGCCAGAACCCCGCTGAAGAGCAATGTGAAAGGCATACTTAATATGTCTACGACCGTCGAGGCCCCCCCCTCGGATATCAAGGGCGTTGGTAAAGTTGTTCACCCGGGCCCTCAAAAGCACTTCCAAAAAGCCACCCAGCTCGGGGCCGTGCGCCATGACTGGACCCGCGACGACGTCCGCGCGCTGTTTGCCCTGCCGTTCCCGGAACTGATGTTCCAGGCCCAGACCGTGCACCGCATGAACTTCGATCCGCGCGAAGTGCAGGTCTCCCAGCTGCTCTCCATCAAGACCGGCGGCTGCCCCGAGGATTGCGGCTACTGCTCCCAGAGCGCCAGCAACGACACCGGCCTCAAGGCCTCGAAGCTGATGGAAGTCGAAAAAGTCCTGGCCGAAGCCCGCGCCGCGAAAGCCTCCGGCGCCACCCGCTTCTGCATGGGCGCGGCCTGGCGCTCGCCGAAAGACCGCGACCTTGAAACCGTCTGCGCCATGATCGAAGGCGTCAAGGCCATGGGCCTGGAATCCTGCGTCACCCTCGGCATGGTCTCGCCCGAACAGGCCATCCGTCTGAAGCGCGCCGGCCTCGACTACTACAACCACAATATCGACACCTCGCCCGAGTACTACGAGAAGGTCATCACCACGCGCACCTTCGCCGACCGCCTGGACACGTTGTCCAACGTGCGCGACGCGGGCATCAACGTCTGCGCCGGCGGCATCGTCGGCATGGGTGAAAAAGCCGAAGACCGGGTTGGTATGATTCACGCCCTCGCGACTTTGCCGGAGCATCCGCAAAGCGTGCCCATCAACATGCTGGTGCAGGTCGAAGGCACGCCCATGAAGAAGGCCAAGAAGCTCGATCATCTCGACTTCGTGCGCACCATCGCCGTCGCCCGCATCACCATGCCGCGCTCCATGGTGCGTCTGTCGGCGGGCCGCGAAGAGATGTCCGACGAAGTGCAGGCCATGTGCTTCATGGCCGGCGCCAACTCCATCTTCTACGGCTCCAAATTGCTCACCACGTCGAACCCCGACGAAGATCATGACCTGGCGCTGTTCACGCGTCTCGGCATGGTGCCGATGCCGGCTTAGCCTTCCACCTCCCCCTTGTGGGGAGGTCGGCGAACGAAGTGAGCCGGGGGGGTCGTTTCAGTGAAGCGCGAAATTCCAGGCAAAGCTCAAGCGACGCAAACCCCCACCCCAACCCCTCCCCACAAGGGGGAGGGGCTTCCCGACTGGTACGCCTCCGGCTTTCCGCATATCTGGCTGCCCTATACGCAGATGAAGACGGTGACGCCGCCGCTGGCGGTGTCGCGCACCCATGGCACACGCATCACGCTCGCTGATGGGCGCGAACTGGTGGACGGCATCGCTTCCTGGTGGACCGCCTGCCACGGCTATAACCATCCGCGTATCCGCGCCGCCGTCACAAAACAGCTTGAGAAAATGCCGCATGTCATGTTCGGCGGTCTCACGCACGAACCGGCGCTGACGCTGGCGAAACGCCTCGCCGGCATGCTGCCCGGTGATCTGGACCGCGTGTTTTTTACCGACTCCGGGTCCGTGGCCGTGGAAGTCGCCATGAAAATGGCGACGCAATACTGGCTGAATCAGGGCGTGCGCGACCGCAGCACCTTCGTGGCCTTCAAGGGCGGCTATCACGGCGACACCATTGCGACGATGGCCGTCAGCGATCCCGAAGAAGGGATGCATACATTATTCGCGGGCCTGCTGCCGAAACATCATGTCATCGACCTGCCGCGTGATGAGACCAGCATCGCCGCTTTCGAAAAATTCCTGACAACCCACGCCGACACGCTCGCAGGCATGATCGTCGAGCCCCTCGTGCAAGGCGCGGGCGGCATGTTGTTTCACGACACAGCTGTGCTGAAACGCCTGCGCGCCGCGGCGGACCGTTATAACCTGCTGCTGATCTTCGACGAGATTTTCACCGGCCTTGGCCGCACCGGCAGCATGTTTGCGTCCGCGGCGGCGGGTGTCGTGCCCGACATCATCACGCTGTCCAAGGCGTTGACAGGTGGGACGTTGCCGTTGGCCGCCACCGTCGCGCGCGCAAAAATCTTCGACGCCTTCCTGTCCGACAATCCCTCACACGCGCTGATGCACGGCCCCACCTATATGGCCAACGCGCTCGCCTGCGCCGCCGCCAACGCCTCGCTGGAGTTGTTCGAACACGAACCGCGCCTGGCGCAGATCGCCGCCATTTCAAAAGCGCTGGAAACCGGCCTAGCGCCCTGCCGCGATATCGCGGGTGTGAAAGATGTGCGCGTCATGGGCGCCATCGGTGTGGTGGAGCTGAAAAAGATCGACGATCTCAATGCGCTGAAGCGCGCCTTTGTCAAAGCCGGCGTCTGGGTGCGCCCCTTCAACACCATCGTCTATCTCACGCCCGCCTTCACGATAGATGAAACCGATCTGGCGATGCTGACCAGCACCGTGGTGAAAGTTCTGCAGGACTAATTCCGCTGCCACAGGCCGTAGGCCACGTGGTACGTCACCGAAATCCCGCCTTCAAAGCGGCGCAGCGCGCCGGGCGCCAGGGGGCGATGGCTGGACTCCGGCAAATGCGCGCCGATCTTTTTCAGATGATCCAGGAACGCGAGGCCGCCCGGGTAGTCGCGCACCACGTGCTCTTCCTCGATTTTGCCGACGCCGCCTTTCGGCAGCATGCGTGTAAGTGCGTCTCCGGTCGGATAGTTGCGCACCGCCGAGGCCAGATTGAGTTGCGCGTGGGCCTGACGCCATTCGTGGAAGCTGTCGGCGCCCAGGGTGGCGAACATCAAATGACCGCCC
>JAIEMI010000278.1 GCA_019752235.1 Rhodospirillaceae bacterium | reverse complement strand
TTATGCCTTATCTGCCGTTGCCGTGACGCCCGCCGTTCTCACCGCCCTATTGCTGTTCACAGCTGCGCCGCCCGCGTTGCAGCGCGGTTTGGGGATCAGCCTGGAAGCCAACGCCTTCGCGCCGGAGAACGCCCAGGCCGTCGATTTCCTCCGCCAGCTTGAATCCGAAGGCGTGAAGCAGACGACGGTCTACGTCACCGACACCACGCCGGCTTTGCGCAACGTGCTGTCAGTGCTGCATTACCCCGTCATCACCAACCCCGCCCTGCCGCAGGTCAGCATCCTCGCGCCGGTGGATTGGCAGAACCCCACCGCCACGCGTATGGCTAATCTGCTGGGCAGCGATTACGTGGCCTTCGAGCCCGTCGATGACAGCGCACGGCTGGTGCAGCGCGACGTGGCGGACTTTAAAGCCGAGGCCGCGCTCGTGAACGCCTGGCTGACGAGCCTGACGCCCAGCGACGGCGTGGAAAAAATTTCGCAAACACGCGTGGCCTTGCTGCGCATTTCCGACCACGGCGCTTTCAGTGCGGCCTTGGAGCGGTTTGAAGCCGCGCATCAGTGGCCCGCGAGCCACGCCGCCGCCAACCCGCAACGCTGGTGGTCGGCGGCGGAGATCGAAGCCCGCGGCGCACTGCGCGATATCAGCTTTGGAAAGCCCAGCGAGACCCTGCTGCGCGTGCGCGGCGTCGAGACCGATGCCGCCGGCGGCTTGCAGGTTAAATTTTGGATCGAAGGCGCCGGCGGTGGCTGGAGACTTTTCGCCCACGCCATCGACGGCAACGGGGAAATTGTCGGCAATGCCGAGACGATGCTTGTCGCGGGCCGCCCGCCCACGTCCGACAAACCCATCCGATACTACACGGTGAACTATCCTGTGCATCCGGCGGGCGCCAGAGCCATCGCTTTCGGGTTTTTGCGCCCCGCCGTGCCGGATCATGAATCCCTGACCACCGCGCAGCAGCCCAACGATTGGGACGGCCGGCGCTTTATCGTGCCGCTTTCTCGATAACAATCAGCAGACGAAAACCCATCACGCGGCCCAGCACCGGCGCGAGCACGTTTTCCAGCGCCAGAACCGGAGCCACCAGAATGTGCGGAATCAGGCTCCAAGGCTTGAAACCGCCGGACAACGGATAAGCGAAAAGACTCAGCCACGCGCGGCGGACAACTTTGAACGCCGGGAAAGCGGCGTGGAAACGGGCGCGGTCTCGCCCGGTCAGGCGCGTGGGAATGGCTTGGTTAGCGGCAAAAGCATCGCGCGACGGATCGGGTTGACCGTCCTGCAAAGGATCGCCGGCCATATCCACCGGCTCCGGGTGCAGCCAATGATAAAACGGCCAGCTCACCGGCGTGATGGCCGGCTCCACCATGATGATGCGTCCGCCGGGACGCAAAATGCGTTCGGCCTCGGTCAGAAAGCGGCGCGGGAATTCAATATGATGCAGCACATCGAACATCACGATGTTGTCGAAGCTGCCGTCGGCGAAGGGCAAAGCCTGCGCATCGGCCACGAGATCGAGCCAGGGCGCGGCCAAAATGTCGGTGGTGACCACCTGGGGCGCGTAATCCTTGAAAATGCCGGAGCCGCCGCCGATCTCCAGCGTCGCGCCGGGCGCCAGCTCCGCCGCCATGCGGCGATACAGATCAAGATAGATATCGCGGAGGGCAGGTTTCTGACGCCACTGGCGGCCGTGCTCGGCGATGCGGCCGTCCACCGCCATCAGAACGCCTTGAGCTTGCGCCAGGCGAACACGACCATGCGCAGCAGCAGCCAGCCGTGGGTGAAGCGCGAGATCTGGGTTTCGCCGTAAGAGCGCGCGTCGTAGCGGATCGGCACTTCGACGATCTTCAGGTTCAGTTTCACGGCCCCGAAGATCAGATCGAAATCACCGAAGGGATCGAATTCTCCGAAGTAGCCGCGGTTGGCGACGATGCGCTCGTAGTCGCGCTTGCGCAGCACCTTGGTGCCGCACAGCGTGTCGGTGAAACGCTGATTGAGCAAATAGGAAAACAAAATCGCGAAAATATGATTGGCGATGTTGTTCAGGAAACGCATGGCCTCGGCTTCCATGGGGTAGACCAGCCGCGTGCCGTTGATGAACTCGCCGCGCCCCATCACCAGCGCTTCATAGAATTTCGGCAGGCTTTCCGGCGGCACCGTGAGGTCGGCGTCGAGGATCATGAGAATGTCGCCGCGCGCGGCGGCGAACCCCTTGCGCATGGCGTCCCCTTTGCCCTTGCCGTCCTGGCGCATGACCTTGATGTCGCGGTCGGGATAGGCGGCACGCACACGCTCGCATTCCTCTAAGGTGCCGTCCTTGCTGTGGCCTTCCACAAACACGATCTCGATATCGGGGGCGAAGGGCGGCAGGCGCTTGACGGCGTTCTCGATATTGCCGCGCTCGTTGCGGCAAGGAACGACGACGCTGACGGACGGTAAAGGGGCGGGCCGCCCGCTCAAAGGCATGGGGCGTGCGACGACGTAATTACGCAGGCAGAAACGGCGGATGCCCGGCAACGTGGCGATGTAACGGTTGACCAGTTCGCCCAGGCCCAGCAGGCGGCGCGGCAGCAGTTGCCGCCATTCGCGGCGCACGACCTGATAGTCGGTCAGCGTCAGCAAATTGACGATATCGGCCGTGGCAAGGTTGTTCTGCGGCGCCTGGGGCATTTTCCAGCCCATGCGTTCGGCCAGGCGCAGGATCGGATCCCAGAGATGCGAGTAATAGGCCACCACCAGACGCGTTTCGGGCGTCGTGCAACGATGCACCAGCGCGAACAAGGCCTCGCAGTCTTCGATGAGGCCGATGGTGTCGGAGATAACAATGTAGTCGAAGGGCCCCTGGATGCGCGTGAGTGTGGCCGGGTCTTCGGCGTTGCCCACGTGGAACTCGATATGCGGATGGCGCGCCTGCGCGATACGGATCATTTCCGGGCTGAGGTCGAGGCCGACCCCGCGCGCGGTGTTGAGGGCGGCAATCAACTGGCCGTCGCCGCAGCCGATTTCGAGCACCCGCGCGCCGGCGGGAATCAAAAACCGCATATATTCGTGGTCGGCAAGATGGAAATAGCTGTTCTTCTCGACCCATTGCCCGCGTTCCGGCGCGAGCTTGTCGAACAGGGCGCGGATTTTCTCCTGGCGCGGCGTCAGGGACGAAAGGGCGGCGGGAAGATCGATGTTCATGTGCAACGCTTATCTGAATTTACCGCAAGGCCAGCCAGGTCAAGCTGCCGGGCAGAACCGAAAGGATAACGCCGAAGCCCAGCAGAACCGATAACAGAAGTGCGTCCCCGGACGAAATACCAAACAATGCCAGGCCCGCGACCATCACCCCCTCGCGCACACCCCAGCCGTTGAGAGACACAGGGATAGCGGCGGCGAGGGTGGCGACCGGCACGATGACGAAGGCGGCAAGCGGCGGGAGACCGACACCGAGACCGCGCGCGATCAGCAGCACGACAACGACGGTGGACAGGTGGATGATCAGCGAGAGGGCCAGCGCCAGCACACCGCTGCGAGACATAAGGCCCGTGCGAACCAGGCGGGCGAGCTTTAGGCCGCCGGCGAT
>JAIEMI010000157.1 GCA_019752235.1 Rhodospirillaceae bacterium | reverse complement strand
TCCGGATCTTTGACCACGATTCCGCCCTGCACCTTGCGAGCCGCGGCCTCAGCCGCTGTCATGGGACGCGCGCCATAGTTTTCTAAAGCGGCAGCGATATCCGCGACGTCCTTTGCCGACGCCGCTTCATAGCCGGCGTACAGCAGATCGTTTTTCGGATCTTTATGCAGCGCGACGCGGTACGGGCGCTCGTCCATACGCAGCAATGTCGCGCCGCGTTCGTCAGCACCGGCGTTCTGCAATCCGTAAATGTCCTCGGCATGCCGCGCCCAGGCCCCGACGTCGGAAACGCCAAGCCCCACATAGGCTAAACTCGAAATGGACATACCTTAACCCCCGCCCGTGGCTTTATTGAACTGGAGGCACCATGCACAGCCCGTGGCTGTGGGCTCTATAGAACAACCGCACGCACTGTCCCGTGTCTGCAAGAATGGTTAGGCGGCCAGAAAAGCCGTTTTATGCCGGCTGGATCAGGGCATAGAGCACGCCGTCGCGCGCTTCCGTGGCGTAGGACTTGATGGGAATCGAGCACGGCGCTTTCACGGCTGCACCGGTGCGCAGGTCGAAGCTGCCCATATGGTACGGACAGATGACTTCCATATCTTCGATCATCCCGTCCGCCAGCGACGCATCGCCGTGGGTGCAGAGGTCGTCGATGACATAAAACGCACCGTCGGCAATGAAAACAGCCACGGCCGGCCGGCCCGGCATCTCCACGCGCAAACCACCGTCGGGCGGAATTTCGACCACTTTGCATACCGCCGTCATCGACATCCGTACCTCTGCCGACGGCTGTTCCTCCGCACGGCCGCTCATTCGGGCCATTCGAATTTCCCGTCGATCTGCGTCCAGGGGCCGGCGAAGGGCGTCTGGAGTTTTGTCTCAAATAGCACGCGGTGGAATTTCCACTGGCCGGCTTCGATGACGAGGTCGGCGTTGTAATGGCCTGCTCCCCAAAAGGGCGTGGCCTGTCCGTCCACGTTGAGCTTTACCGGCACAAAAACCCACCAAAACGCTTTAGCGCTCTGTCCGTCTTCAGAGAGCGTGATCAGCGGCCCGCCGGGGATATGAAAAGCCCACAGCACGGCTTTGGCGGCGATATCTTCAAGACCCCGTACGACATTGGCGCGGCCTTCGAAGCGGCCGAATCCCGGAGCCTCATAGCTGCCCTCCTCGGTGAAAAGCCGCGTGACGATATGCCCAGCGTTGCCGCGGTCACCGGCCAGCGCATAGGAATACACGCACTGCCTGATCGCCTCGCTAGCTTCAAGGCGGCGAAACCGCTCTGCGACATCTTTCTGCATCCCGGCGGCGACTCAGTCCGGCGTCGCGGCGTGACGGCCGAACATGCGTGTTTCCTTGAACGCGTAGGGCACGTTCGGATCGCACTTGTAAAACTCCACATGCGGCGCCACTTCGGTCAGCGACAGCGCGAGATGGAACAGCGGCTGATCCTTGCCTTCGATCTCGCCCAGGGGATATGCATCGACGCGTTTCAGAATCTCCGGCAAGCGGCGTAACGCCGCATCGTAAAAGCTTTGCAGCTCGGCGGGCGTCGCTGACCGGCGCGCGGCGGCGCGATCGTCCTCGGTGGCTTTGGCCCACTTCGCCGCGAAGGGTTCCAGATCAGAAAATTCCGGCGGGAACGTCGTCATACATTATTCCTTCGAATCTATATCAGGGCTGGCTGATGCGCTGTGTAATCGTGCGGTATTGATGCATCAGCATCACCTCTTCGTCGCAGAAGTGGATTTCCTTGATGGCGCCCGACCGCAGCGCTTCGTGGGTGTCTTCCATGGTTGCGGTGTCTTCCAGCCAGGCATTGCGCTGCAGAAGTACCGCATAGCGCTCCGCCCACACTTCCGAATTGGTTTTTGGCGCGCGGGAGTAATACTTGCCTTCCCACAGGCACGTGTCCTGGCCGGTAGGCCAGAACTGGTGCGTGAACCACAGGCCTTCGCCGACGTGGATCAGAAAATTCGGGAACGTCGTCGTCTGCTCGAAACCCCAGGACTTGCTGCGCGTCGGATTGATACCTTTGGGCAGCGGATGCGGCGCTTCCCGGCCGAGACCGATGGATGCCGCAAAGATATTATTGGCCGCCGTGCCCACTGGCGTCGGCGGGTTCATGCCGGCCGTGAAAATCGCGATGGCGCGGTGGTCACCGAAAAACGCCACATCGCCCTGCCAGTATTCGGATAGACCCGGGAACGAACCGGCGTGAATAGTCGGCACATGATAGCCTTCGCAGAAAGCATCGGTGCCGATCTTCCAATTGCACTTCAGGTGCGCGTAGTACGTATGCACGCGCGTCATTTCGTTGAACGGATAATCGCCGTAGTGATCAATCACGCCGCCCAGGAAATCTCTCAGATTCTTCTCCGGCGTTTTGGCGAGATTGATGAAGATGAAGCCGGCCCAGGTATCGACATGCATCGGCACAAGCCCGTTCTCTTCCTTACAGAAGGACTCGGGAAATTTCTCTTCACCGGGCACGCTCACCAGTTCGCCCTTGGCGTTATAGACCCAACCATGGAAACGGCAGGCGACGACCGCCGCTTTGTTGTTACCGAAGGTTTCTTCGCCGCCGGTTTCGGTGACGACTTTATTGCCGCGGTGACGGCAGACGTTGTGATAGGCGCCGATCTTGCCGTCCTTGCCGCGCATCAGGATGACCGAGGTGTGCGCGAAGTCCAGGCGCTTGACCTTGTAGTCGCCGGGCTTCGCGATTTCCTCTTCGCGCCCGACCACCAGCCAATCGCGTTTGAAAATCTTCTCGATCTCCTGGTCGTAGTAGTCCTTCGACAGATAAGGCTCGACCGGGATCGGACCCTGCCCGAGTTCCGGATAAGGCGACATGAGCGGCATTTTGGTGATTTTGTTCATGAGCGACCGTCCTTCCGAAGGCGTATGCCTGATGGCCATTTTGGTGCAGGAAAAGGCACGACATCGCGCCTCCCGCCCCGCGTGAAGAAAAGCCTATCCAACCCCCCGGCGAAAGCAAATGCCGTCGAGGCCCCTCAAAGGCGCACGCGTACGAAAGATGCACTGGCGGACAAAGGCTTGCAGGGCATCGGCATGCCTAATTTGTAAGAAAATCCGTGGTCTAGCGGGGCGTGGTCTATCAACCGGCCCGCAACGTGGCCGACGGCGTTTCGCCGAATCGGGCCTTATAGATCTTCGAGAACTGGCTGAAGTTGGTGAAGCCTGCGTTCACCGCCGCTTCGCTGACGGTACCGCCGCTGATGCGGGCCTTCTGCAGTTCCCGACGCGCGAGGTCCAGGCGCACGTCGCGAACGTAAGCCATGGGCGTCGTGTTGCGCCACCGCTTGAAACCGTAGAACAGCGACCGTGCACTGACGCCGGCCTTATCCGCGATTTCATCCACGGTGAGTTCGTCACGGGCTTGATCATGAATGAAGGCTTCGGCGCGCTTGACATAGTACGGCGCGGCCCCCTGCCCTTGGCGAATAAAGTCGTCGGACTCACTGTGGTGCAGGCCCGACAGCAGCATGGTGATCAGCGTCCGTTCGATGTTCTGGGCGACGCGGCCGTGACCGATTAACGCCGCCTCGCTG
>JAIEMI010000154.1 GCA_019752235.1 Rhodospirillaceae bacterium | reverse complement strand
GTCCGCACCATCGTTATTGCCGTCGTGCTTGCCGCCGCCGCCGGCGCGGTAGGCGGTTGGGCCGGGATTCAATATGCTCTGCGGCAACCGAGCCACGTCCATAGCCTGGACGAAGTGCTTCATCACGAACTGTCGCTGACGCCCGCTCAGGAAAAGCGCATCGAGGCCCTCGAAGCGCAATTTGCCGAGGCCCGCAAGACTCTCGACGCGGATATGCGCGCGGCCAACCAGGAATTGGCCGCGGCCCTGCAGACCGATCACACCTACGGCCCCGCGGCAAAACAGGCCATCGAGAAATTTCACCAAGCCATGGGCGCTTTGCAGGAACAGACGATAATCCACGTTCTGGCGATGCGCGCCGAATTGACGGCGGAGCAAGCGGAACGCTTCGATCGAACCGTGCGGGAGGCTTTGATCGCGGACTCCCCCTAATGACCGCAGAGGTCGCAGACGCGGATTTGGCGGTGCGCGCCGGCGCGGGCGACCGGCGCGCTTTCGACCAATTGGTCTTACGCCATAAAGAGCCGCTTTTTCGCCTGGCGCGCAGTTACGTCGGCGTACCGGCCGACGCTTACGACGTTCTGCAAGACACCTTTATTTCCGCCTGGCTTGCCATCGGCCGCTACGACAGCCAGCGGGATTTCGCGACCTGGCTGCGCACACTCTTGCTCAACAAGTGCCGCGATTACGGACGGCGCCAGACGGTCCGTCGCCGGCTGCTGCAATTGTTTGCCCGCGAGCAGAAATCGGCGCCGCCGCACCAAGATGCCGCCGTCGAACACGATGACCCGCAGACGAGGCGCCTGGCCGCTTTGGACGCGGCCATTGCCGAACTGCCGTCTTTCTACAAGGAGCCGTTACTGCTGACCGTCCTCTCGGGTCTGACGCAACAGGAAGCCGCCGTACAGCTCGGCACGACCGCGAAGGCAATAGAGATGCGCATACGCCGCGCGAAGCAAAAACTTGCCGAAAACCATAGGCTTACGGATGCGGAGGGATAGGGCCGCCGACCGCGTACTCTTTTTACCACCCCATGTCTTACCACCCATGCCCGAGTTTGCCCCCATGAAGACACACCCCATGAACCGCCGCGATCTTCTCCGTGCAGGCTCCACGCTTGCCGGCGGTTGTGCTTTAAGCGCCGCCGTACCCGCCTGGGCGAAAGACATACAGCCCCGGGGGCAGCCCCAAGGGGCTAAGCGAGCGCCCGACGTCCTGACGGGCCCCAATATAGAGCTGACGGTCGCGGAGACTCACTGGCCCTTCGATGGCCGCATGGGTCATGCCGTCACGGTAAACGGCACTATTCCCGGGCCTATGATCCGCCTGAAGGAGGGCGAGAACGTCCGTATTGCCGTCACCAATCATCTGAAAGAGGATACTTCCATTCATTGGCATGGATTGCTGCTGCCCTTTCAGTTCGACGGTGTGCCGGGAGTCAGCTTCCCGGGCATCAAGCCGGGCGAAACTTTTGTCTATGAATTTCCGATCATTCAATCAGGAACCTATTGGTATCACAGCCACTCGGGCCTGCAGGAGCCCCAGGGCCATTACGGATCCCTCGTCATTGATCCCGCGCATCCCGATCCGGTCGGTTACGACCGCGAATATGTGATTGTGCTGAGCGACTACAGCTTTCTTCATCCCCACACGGTGATGAAGCGCCTCAAACAGCAACCCGGCTATTTCAACCATCAGAAGCAGACCTTGGCGGGGCTGCTGGCGGGCAAAGACCAGCCGCTGAAGGAGAGAATCGAATGGGCGGCGATGCGCATGGATCCGACCGACATCTCCGATGTTACCGGCTCCACCTACACGTTCCTCATGAATGGCCACGGCCCCGAAGACAACTGGACGGCACTTTTCAATCCTGGTGAGCGCGTACGCCTGCGTTTCATCAATGCCGCCGCCATGACCATTTACAACGTCCGCATCCCTGGCTTGCCGCTGACGGTGGTCCAGGCGGACGGAGAAAACGTGAAGCCGGTCGAAACCGATGAGTTCCAGATCACGCTGGCGGAAACTTACGACGTTATCGTGACGCCCAAGGACGACCGCGCCTTCACCATTGTGGCCGAAGCGGTGGACCGCTCGGGGGCGGCCCGCGGCACGTTGGCGCCGCGTATCGGCATGACCGCGCCGGTCCCGCCCCTGCGCGCGCGGCCCCTCGCCGACATGCGCGATATGGGCATGGACATGAGCTTGATGGAAGGCATGCCGGCGGACTCGATGGATATGTCCATGCGCAATCCCGCAAACGCCCCGCAGGTCAAGATGAACCCAAGCGTCCAGATGATCGCGCCCATGGCCATTGATCGCACCGGCGAGCGCGGCCAAGGGCTGAAGGACGTGGACCATCGCGTACTGGTCTATACCGATCTTGTGGCGCTCACCGCCAACCCCGACACACGTGCGCCGACGCGGACGAAGGAAATTCATCTGACGGGCAACATGGAGCGATTCATGTGGTCGCTGGACGGCGAGAAGTTCAGTGAGGTGAAGGCCCCCATCCCCTTCCGCCGCAACGAACGTGTCAGGATTGTTCTCGTAAACGACACCATGATGGCTCATCCGATTCATCTGCACGGACATTTTTTTGAAGTCGTGAATGGCCATGACGGATTCCACCCGCGCAAACATACCGTCAACGTGGCGCCCGGAGGGCGTGTGGCCTTTGATCTGACCGCAGATGCGCCGGGCGACTGGGCATTTCATTGCCACCTGTTTCACCATATGCACGCCGGCATGATGAACGTCGTCACGGTCCGCCCCATGGATGGGGGTGGACTATGAGAGTAGCCGCCCTGGGGGCCCTGTTGCTCGCGGCGCCGGCCTTCGCGCAGGAGCACCAGCATCACAATCACGACAATCATGGCGCACCCGTCGCGGGCGATGTGCAGGCGACCGAACCGCCGCCGCCCACTGATTTCGCGGCTGACCGGATTTTCGACCCTAAAGTCATGGCGGCGGCGCGCGCAGCGGCCCACGCCGAGCATGGTGACAGCGTATACTCCATGGTGCGGCTCGGCCTTGCCGAATATCAGGTGCTGAGCGGGACCGACGCTTACCGCTGGGACGCCGACGCCTGGTATGGTGGCGACATCCACCGCCTCGTCCTCAAGACGGAGGGGGAAGGCGAAGTTCGTGGCCCGGTCGAAGACGCCGAACTTCAGGCGCTTTACGCCCGCGCCACCGGGCCTTACTTCAATTTTCAGGCCGGCGTCCGCGCCGACTTCGAGCCAACCCCGTCCCGGGTCTATGCCACCATCGGCGTGGAAGGCCTTGCACCATATTATATCGAAACACTCGGCGCTGTGTTCCTCTCGCACAAAGGCGAACTCCTCGCGCGGCTAGAGGCCAGCTACGACCAGCTTATTACCAACCGCCTTGTAATACAGCCGCGCGCCGAGATGAACCTCGCTGCAACCGATATTGACGCGCGGGGCATCGGCAAAGGCGTCAGCAATATCGAATTAGGTTTACGCTTACGCTACGAAATCAAGCGCGAATTCGCGCCCTACATCGGCCTCTCATATCACCGCAAGACCGGTCGGACGGCCGATCTGGCCCGCGCCGCGGGCGAACGCGTGGGCGGCACCGCACT
>JAIEMI010000197.1 GCA_019752235.1 Rhodospirillaceae bacterium | reverse complement strand
CCGGATCGGCTATCACATAGGTGACCGTAAAAGTCGCCTTATCGAAAAACGCCTTAACGTCCATGAATGTCAGCCTTCAAACGCGCGCGTCTGCTCCCGTTCCATCGCGCGACTTTAGCCGCTCCGGGAATCCACCGAATTGACGGGCGGCAATCATGCCGGCGATCATGGCCGCCACGAACACCAGTGTTGCCGTGGCCCCGAAGCCCAGCCCCGCCAGCGCGGGCCCGGGACAAACCCCTGCCAGCCCCCAGCCGATGCCAAAGAGCGCCGCGCCCGCCAGCAGGTTGCCGTCGATATCGCGCCGCGTCGGCAGCGAAAAGACGGTTTCCAACAACGGCCGTTCGCGTTTCCAGACCAGGCGGTAACCGATCGCCGTGACGGCGACCGCGCCCAGCATCACGAAGGCCAAGCTGGGATCCCAATTCCCGGCAACATCAAGGAAGGCATTGACCTTGGCGGGGTTGATCAGCCCCGAAATGGAAAGGCCCGCGCCAAACACCGCGCCCGCGAAAAGACCGGCAAGGATACGCTTCATGTTTCAACCTCCCGACAAAACGTGACGGACGACAAATACCGTGGCGATGCCGAACGCCATGAAGATCAAGGTGGCAATGATGGAACGCGGCGAAAGACGCGCGATACCGCACACGCCATGGCCACTTGTGCATCCGCCGCCCAGGACCGTGCCAAATCCGACAACAAAGCCCGCCAAAACCATGACGGGCAGCGACGCGACGAAGGTGATTTCGGGTTTCTGACCGGCGGCCATCAGCGCAAGAGGCGCCGCGATGAGTCCCACAACAAACGCGAGCCGCCAGGGGGTGTCCGCGCTCCATTTCAACGATAAAAGTCCCGACGTGATTCCGCTGATGCCCGCGATGCGTCCGCTGAGCAGCATCAGCAGAACAGCGGACAGCCCGATAAGGCCGCCGCCGATAAGCGATGAGATAGGCGTAAAATGTTCCACGGGCTCCTCCTGTCCTAAGCCTAGCCACACGTCGCGTAGAGAAAACGGGAAAGCGCGTTCTTTTGCCTCGTATATATATTCATATATCCGCATGAATATAATTGAGCCCCGTCAAGGCATGGCCGTTTATCGACCGCGCGTGAGGCGTTCCGCGACCGCCAGGGCCTGGCGTGTTTCGGCCACATCGTGGACCCGGAGAATCTGCACGCCTTGGGCCGCGCCGTGGAGCACGGCGGCCAGGGAACCGGCCAGGCGGTTGTCCGCCCCCTCGCCCCGGCTCATGCGGCTGATGAAGCCCTTGCGGGAGGCGCCCAGCGCCACCGCGCACCCCAGGCCGTGGAACATGGCGAGGTGGTTGAATATCTCGGCATTATGCACGTCGGTTTTGCCGAAGCCGATGCCGGGGTCCACGGCGATGCGGTCCTTACGGATGCCGCCGGCGACGCAGGCCGCGACCCGGGTGGAAAAATAATCGTAGATGTCGCCGGGGGCCCAGACATAGGTGGGGTCGCGCTGCATGGTCTGGGGTTCGCCCTGCATGTGCATGAGCATGACCGGCACGCCCGCGTCGGCGACAATGGCGAGAGACTGCGGATCGCCGGTCAGTGCGGTGATGTCGTTGACGATCTTGGCGCCCGCGTTGACGGCTTCGCGCATGACGGCGGCATGGCGCGTGTCGATGGACACCGTAAGGCCGCGCGCGGCGAGCGCCTGGATGACGGGAATGGCGCGCTGGATTTCTTCGGCCTGATCTACGGGTACAGCGCCGGGACGCGTGGACTCGCCGCCGACGTCGATGATGCCAGCGCCCGCGTCCGCCAGCGCGATAGCATGGGCGACGGCGGCGGCGGTGGTGCTGTGCTGTCCGCCGTCGGAGAAGCTGTCGGGCGTCACGTTGAGCACGCCCATGAGGATTGGGCCGGTATCAAAGCCCGCGAAGGGTTTGGGCGCGGCGGCGAGCGCCGCCAGTTGATCCTCGATGGCCTTGCGCAGATCGCGCGGAATACCGCCCGCGTCCTTTTCGTAAGCCGTGCGGACGATGGTGCCGAGCGTCCGCCGCGCACCGTCGGCCCGCGTCGAGACATCCATGGCCGCAAACGCGAACTTCCCACCCCGCAACGGCCACGCCCACCGCGCCGCAACGGCCTCGGCGGCAGCGGCGTCCGTCAGTAAGGCGCGGGGGGTGATGTAGGCGGTCGGCATGTTCCTACGCTTTCACTTTCCACGGCGGATCAAGTCGATTCTCGCCCGCGTGATATATGCGGATGTCGTGGCCGTCGGGATCGCGCAGGCGGGCTTCGCGCCAAAGGTATGACATATCGGTCGGCGGCTGAAGGAATCTGATGCCTTTCTTCACGAGCGCCTCATATGTCGCATCGACATCGTCGCATTCGAAAAAGAACTGGGCTTGCTCCGGCCCCATGGCGCGTGCG
Organism: Rhodospirillaceae bacterium; assembly: GCA_019752235.1. GTDB lineage: Bacteria > Pseudomonadota > Alphaproteobacteria > Rhodospirillales > Rhodospirillaceae > SHVO01. The sequence continues at coordinate 1,209 of JAIEMI010000197.1, read as the reverse complement.
TGTTCAGTGACTTCGATCGAGAACGTCGCCTGATTCCCGGGCACGACAAAGCGGGCGTAGCGCGGCGGCGCGTCAACGATCAGCTCAAAGCCCAGCAGCGTGTAGAACGCTTTTGCGCGCTCGAAATCGGTGACAATGATCGTCGCGTGATTGAACCGCATCGGCGGTCTACTTCTTCACCAGCACCGAAGACCCGTGCCCGAACAGGCCCTGGTTGGCGGTGACGCCCACCTTGGCGCCTTCGACCTGGCGGCCGGTGGCTTGGCCGCGGAGTTGCCAGGTGAGTTCGCAGACTTGGGCGATGGCTTGGGCCGGGACGGCTTCGCCGAAACAGGCGAGGCCGCCGCTGGGGTTGACGGGCACGCGGCCGCCGATGGTGGTGTCGCCGTCGCGCAGCAGTTTTTCCGCTTCGCCGGGTTTGCAGAGGCCGATGTTTTCGACCCAGTCGAGTTCCAACGCCGTGGACAGATCGTAGACTTCGGCGACGTTGACGTCCTCGGGGCCGATGCCGGCTTCCTCGTAGGCCATCTTGGCGATGGAATCGCGGAAGGACACGGGCGGCGGCGGCACCACGGCGGCGCTGTCGGTGGCGAAGGTCGGCATTTCGATGACGGTCACGGGATAACGCGGCGTGACGGTGGAGACGCTGGCGATGGTGACGGGTTTGATGCCGCGCTTGCGGGCGTAGTCCATGCTGCACAGGACCAGCGCCGCGCCGCCGTCACTCGTCGCACAGATGTCGAGCAGGCGCAGCGGATCGGCGACGATGGCAGAGGCCTTGATGTCTTCCGCCGTGACGGCCTTACGGTAACGCGCGTAGGGGTTATTGAGCCCGTGCCTGGCATTCTTGATTTTGACTTGGGCGAAATCGTCGACGGTGGCGCCGTAGAGGCCCATGCGGCGGCGGGCGTAGAGGCCAAAGTAGGCCGGGTTCGCCGCGCCGAGGACGCGGAAGCGCAGCCAGTCGGGATCGTCGCCGCGCTCGCCTTTGTTGGGCGCGAGGAAGCCTTTGGGCGTCGTATCGGCGCCGACCACCAGCGCCACGTCGCAGAGGCCCGCGAGAATACGCGCGCGCGCGACGCTGATGGCCTGGGAGCCCGAGGCGCAGGCGCCGTAGGTGCTGGAGACTTGCGCGCCGTTCCAACCCAGCGCATGGGCGATGGCCGCGCCGGCGACAAAACCGGGATAGCCGTTGCGGATGGTCTCGCC
>JAIEMI010000078.1 GCA_019752235.1 Rhodospirillaceae bacterium | reverse complement strand
CGCGCCGTCCGGGCTCCCGAAGGCCCACTGTTTAGGCTTTGTTCCAAGTTTGCCCACCAAGCTAAGACTTTGTAAAACAATCCTTAATGGGGATTGGGCGGCGCGGGAAAAGCTTCGGTTTTACGGTCACGCGCCATTGACTCATGGCCCCCGTCCGTATATTTACCCCGCTTCCGCGCGGGCCCAAAAGGCCCGCCGTATTTGCTTCATCAGGATTTCGAGACCATGTTCGCAGTAATCAAGACGGGCGGCAAACAGTATCGCGTCAGCAAAGACGACGTGATCGCCATTGAAAAGCTCGACGGCGACTCCGGCGCCACCATCGTGTTCGACGAGGTGTTGATGCTGGGTGACCAAGTCGGCGCCCCGCGCATCGCCAACGCGCAAGTGACCGCCGAGGTCGTGCGCCAGTTCCGCGATGATAAGGTCATCATCTTCAAGAAGCGCCGCCGCAAGCACTACCGCCGCCGCAACGGCCATCGCCAGCACCTCACCCTGGTGAAGATTACCGACATGGGCGTGGGCCTGTCCGCGGTCGCCACGAAGCCGGCGAAGGCCGCTGCCGCCTCTGGCGAAGCCGCCCCGAAGAAAACCGCCAAGAAGGCGGCGAAAAAATCCGCTGAAGCTTAATAGCCGCAGCGCGTAAGGAGTACGTAGAATGGCACATAAGAAATCCGGCGGCTCGTCCTCGAACGGCCGCGATACCATCGGCAAACGCCTTGGCATCAAGAAGTTCGGCGGCCAGCATGTTGTCCCCGGCAACATCCTCGTCCGTCAGCGCGGCACCAAATGGCACCCCGGCAAGGGCGTCGGCATGGGACGCGATTACACGATCTTCGCGCTGCTCGAAGGCAAGGTCAGCTTCCAGACGTCGACAAAGGGCCGTGTTTACGTGTCCGTTGATCCGGCGCCGGCGGCCCAAGCAGCAGAATAACGGCGATGCTTTTCGATCGCCGGCACCCACGCTGGCGATCCCGTGGTTGAAAAAAGGAGACGGATCGCCGTCTCCTTTTTTATTGGCCACGACAATGTGCACATACAACACCTTCGCCCCAAACCTCGTCTCTGAACGTCTGACTCTGCGCCCCTATCGTCCCGAAGACGCGCCGCGCGTGCGCGCCTTGGCGAACGACATCGACGTGGCCCGCATGGTCGCCAGCATTCCCTATCCCTATCCCGAAGGTCTGGCGGAGAAGTGGATCTCCATGCATCCGGCGCGTCACGCCGCCAACACCGGCTATCCGTTCGCCATCGAGATCGACGGACAAGTGGCGGGCAGCATCGGCGTGGAAAGTGAAGCTCATGGCCACGGCACCAACGAGTTCGAGCTGGGCTATTGGCTGGGGCGCGAATACTGGGGGCGCGGCTATGCCAGTGAAGCGGCCCATGCGGCCATATCCTTCGCTTTTGAAGTGAAGGGAATCCCGTATGTCCGGGCGCGGTTTTTGCGTGACAACCGCGCTTCGGCGCGCGTTCTGACCAAGGCCGGGTTCCTGGCCACGGGGCGCTACACCACGTTTCATAAGGTCCGGGCGTGCGAAGTGGAGGTCACCGCGACGATCCTCACCCGAGACGCGTGGACTTCAAACCGGGTATAAAGCCGCATGAAATTCCTGGACCAAGCCAAGATCTATTTGAAGGCGGGCGACGGCGGTAACGGCTGCGTCGGGTTCCGCCGTGAGAAGTTTATTGAGTTCGGCGGACCCGACGGCGGCGACGGCGGCAAGGGCGGTGACGTGGTGTTCGAGGCGGCGCGCAACCTCAACACCCTCATCGATTTCCGCTATGCCCAGCACTTTAAGGCCGAGCGCGGCGCGGACGGCGGCGGCGCCAACTGCACAGGCAGGGATGGCAAGACGCTGGTGGTGAAAGTGCCGGTCGGCACCGAAATCCTGTCGGAAGATAAAGAGGTCGTGCTCGCCGACCTGTCGCGCGACGGCCAGCGCGTGACGTTGCTGCGCGGCGGCAACGGCGGTTTCGGCAACGCCCATTTCAAAGGCCCCGCCAACCAGGCGCCGGAATACGCCAACCCCGGACAGATCGCGGAAGAAGCCTGGGTGTGGCTGCGTCTGAAACTGATCGCCGACGTGGGCCTCGTCGGTTTGCCCAATGCCGGCAAGTCCACCTTCCTGTCCACCGTCACGCGCGCGCGGCCCAAGATCGCCGATTATCCTTTCACGACGCTGCATCCCAACTTGGGTGTCGCACACGTCGGCGAGTTGGAATTCGTGATCGCCGACATTCCCGGCTTGATCGAAGGCGCGCATGAGGGTGCGGGGTTGGGTGATCGCTTCCTCGGTCACGTGGAACGCTGCGCCGTGCTGCTGCATCTGGTCGACGGCACGGAGGAGGATGTCGCCGCGTCCTACAAAACCGTACGCAAGGAATTGAAAGCTTACGGCGGCGCGCTGACGGGCAAAAAAGAAATCGTCGCGCTGAATAAATGCGACGCGCTGACCCCCGAGGCGCGCGAAGAGAAAGCCGCCGCCCTTGCCAAAGCCAGCCGCAAGAAGGTGATGATCCTGTCGGGGGTGTCGGGCGAAGGGCGCACCGAGACCTTGCGCGCGGTCGCCAAGATTGTCGCCTTCGCACGCGACGAAGAACTGCCCGAGGAAGAACCGGAAGAAAAAGCCGAAGGCGAGTGGACGCCATGAACGCGGCGGCGCACCTTCGCAACGCCAAGCGCCTGGTCGTTAAAATCGGCTCGGCGCTGCTGGTGAACGAAGAGACCGGACGGCCCCATCAAGCGTGGCTCGACGCCTTATGCGACGACATCGCGGCCGCACATAGTCGTGGGCAGGAAGTGTTGATTGTCACCTCCGGCGCGGTGGCCATCGGGCGCGGTCCCCTCGGCATGGCGGGAAAGAAGTTGCGCCTGGAAGAAAAACAGGCCGCCGCCGCCACCGGCCAGTCGCGATTGACGCAAGCCTATCAAACCTCGCTCGACCGTCACGGCATCACCGTCGCGCAAGTTCTGGTGACGCTGGACGATACCGAGAACCGCCGCCGCTATATCAACGCGCGCAACACGCTGGACACGTTGCTGCGCCTGCGCGCCGTACCCGTCATTAATGAAAACGATTCCGTCGCCACGGCTGAAATCCGCTTCGGCGACAACGACCGCTTGGCGGCGCGCGTGGCGCAGATGATCAGCGCCGACACCTGCATCCTGCTGTCGGACATCGACGGGCTTTATACCGCCGATCCGCGCGCGCACCCGGAAGCAACACTGGTGCCGGAAGTGCGCGAGATCACCGGCGACGTGGAAGCCATGGCAGGCGTGACCACCACCGGCTTCGGCTCCGGCGGCATGATCACCAAAATCATGGCGGCGAAGATTTGCATGGGCGCGGGATGCCGCATGGCCATTGCGCCCGGCAAGCCGTTGCATCCCTTGAAGGCGCTGGAGGACGGCGGGCGCAGCACCTGGTTCGTGCCCACCGCCGAGCCGCGCGCCGCGCGCAAACGCTGGATCGCCGGCAGCGTGCAGACGCTGGGCGTCGTTATTGTCGATGATGGCGCGGTCAACGCGCTTCACGGCGGCAAGAGCCTACTGCCGGCCGGCGTCGTCGACGTTTCCGGCGCATTCGAGCGCGGTGATGCGGTGGAAGTCCGCACCAAGGACGGACGCGTGATCGGCTATGTGGTTGACATGAGCACCGGCGCCGTCTCGCTTGCCACGGCGGAGTCCGAAAGCAGCGAAGGTCCGGAAGACGAGGATTGAGCC
>JAIEMI010000152.1 GCA_019752235.1 Rhodospirillaceae bacterium | reverse complement strand
TTCCCTATACGATTGTCGAGAAGAAACACGACGTCGGCGGCACCTGGCTTGAAAACCGCTATCCCGGCTGCGGCGTTGACGCCGCCAGCCACTATTACAGCTACAGCTTTTTCAATTACGATTGGTCCATGTACTTCGCGCTGCGCGCGGAGCTGCAGCAGTACCTGGTCCATACCGCCGACCGCTTCGATATCCGCCGCCATATCGAATTCGCCGTTGAAGTCGAGCGTTTGGTGTACGACGAACCGCATCAACGCTGGACGGTCGAGCTGCGCAAGGGCGATAAGCGTGAGACCCGCACGGCGGCGGTGGTCATCAGCGCCGTGGGGATTTTCAATCCGCCGGTGTTCCCGAATATTCCCGGGTTGGACAAGTTTAAGAACCCGTCTTTCCACACCGCCGATTGGCCGGAAGGATTCGATGTGCGCGGCAAGCGCGTCGCCATCATCGGCAACGGCGCCAGCGCCATGCAGGTGGGGCCCGAGATTCAGCCGCTGGTGAAGTCGCTGACGGTGTTTCAGCGCACGCCGCACTGGATCATCCCGTTTCCGCTGTTCCGCAAGACGGTGCCCGACGCTATCCGCACGCTGATGCGCGAAGTGCCGCTGTATCAACAGTGGTACCGCGCGCGCATCGCCTGGAAGGTCAGCGACAGCTTCTATCCGCTGCTGCAGAAAGACCCCGCGTGGCCGCACAAGGACCGCTCGCTCAACCAGGCCAGCGAGGATATGCGCCAGTTCCTCACCGCGTATATCAAGGACGAGTTGGGCGGGCGCGACGATCTGTTGCCCAAGCTGGTGCCGGCCTATCCGCCCTGGGGCAAGCGCATGCTGCGCGATAATGGCTGGTACCGCATGCTGACCAAGCCCAATGTGACGCTGACGGATACGCCGATTGAACGGATCGCCGAGGACCGGTTGGTTTTGGCGGACGGCAAGGAGGTCGAGGCCGACGTGTTGGTCGTCGCCACCGGTTTCGACGCCATCCACTTCATGACCTGCTTCGACGCCATGGGCCGCAACGGTCAAAGTCTGCGCGAGACGTGGGATGATGACGCGCGGGCTTATAAAGGATTGGCGGTGCCGGGTTTTCCGAACTTCTTCACGCTTTACGGGCCCAACACCCAGCCCGGCCACGGCGGCAGCCTGATCTATGTGGTGGAGATGCAGATGCATTACATCATGGATCTGCTGCACAAAATGCTGGCGCGGAACATCGGCGCGGTGGAGTGCCGCCGGGACGTACACGACGCCTATAACGACAAGGTCGACCGCCAGCACGAAAACATGATCTGGACCCATCGCGGCACGCGCACCTATTACCGCAACGACAAAGGCCGCGTGGTGGTCAACTATCCCTTCCGCAACGTCGACCTGTTCACCATGACACGCAGTGCCGATTTGGACGAATACATCACGGAGCCGCGCCGGTAATGCAGACGAAAGCCGAAATCCTGCTCGATAATTTGTGCTTCGGAGAAGCGCCGCGTTGGCGCAACGGCGTGCTGTGGTTCTCGGACATGCAGGACTTCTGTGTGCGCACCGTCGACCTCAACGGCAAGTCGGAGGTGAAGTTCCGCACCCCTTGCGAACCTTCGGGCCTGGGCTGGTTGCCGGATGGCCGCTTGCTGGTGGTCTCCATGATGGATCAGAAGGTGCTGCGCGAGGAAAAGGGCAAGCTGGTCGAACATGCCGATCTGTCGGCGCACACGCATTCCGAAATCAACGATATGATCACGCTGCCGAATGGACGGTCCTATGTCGGCAACTTCGGTTACGACATTCGAAGCGGCGAGCCGCTGAAGCCCACCGTGCTGTCGCGTGTGGAAGCCGACGGCAGCGCGGCCATCGCCGCGGACAATTTGCTCTTTCCCAACGGTATGGTGAGCTACGGCAACACGCTGGTGGTCGCCGAGACGCGCGGGCCGCGCTTGACGGCCTTCGACATGGCCGAGGACGGCACGCTGCATAACCGCCGCGTCTGGGCGCAGCTTGACAACAAAACCATGCCCGACGGCATCGCGTTGGATCAGGAGGGCGGCATCTGGGTCTGCTCGCCGCGCGGCGATGAAGCGTTCCGTGTGCTAGAGGGCGGGCGCGTCACGCGCCGCATCAAGCTCTCGGGCTATGCGATTGCCTGTGCCCTGGGCGGGGCCGACGGCCGCGACCTGTTGCTGTGCAGCACCAAGGTGCTGGATGTGGCGGAGTGCAGGAGCAAGCGGCTGGCGTATATTGAGCACGTCCGTGTCGATGTGCCTGGAGCAGCCGTATGAGCGATCTCGCCGCCTTTCGCGCCGCCGTGCGCGCCTTCGTGGCGAAGGAATGGCCGGGGCAAACCTCCGACAAGGAAGAGCTGAACGCCTGGATGCTCGCCTTCCGCAAGAAGGCGATCGCGGCAGGTTATATCCTCACGCACATTCCCGCGGCGTATGGCGGCGGCGGCGCGAAGGGCGAGTTGCAACCGGCGCAAAAACTCATCGTCGCCGAGGAGTTCCGCAAGGCGGGCGCGGCGACAACCCCCGGGCCTTTCACACAAGGCCAGGAAGTTCTGGTGCCGACGCTGATGGCGCACGGCACCGAGGAACAGAAGCGCTTTTTCGTCCCTAAATCCCTGAGCGGCGAGATCATTTGGGCGCAAGGTTATAGCGAGCCGCAGGCGGGCAGCGATCTGGCCTCCCTGCGCACGCGCGCGGTGCTGGACGGCGACCATTGGGTCGTTAACGGCCACAAGGTCTGGAACAGCAACGCCGACGTCGCCCATTGGGCCTTCGTGCTGGTGCGGACCGAGCCGGACAAGCCGAAGCACAAAGGTATTTCTTACCTTTTGATCGACCTCAAAACCAAAGGCGTCACCGCGCGGCCTTTGCGCGTCGCCACCGGCGCGCGGCATTTCGGCGAGTTGATTTTCGACGACGCCCGTGTGCCCGCGGGCAACATCATTGGCGCGCGCGGCGACGGCTGGCGCGTGGCCAACTCCACGCTCGCCATCGAACGCAATATGATCAGCACGCCCGAGGACATGTTCGGCAGCTATCTGTCGTTGGTGGAACTGGCCAAGTGGGCCGAGATCGGCGGCAGGCCCGCCATCAACGATCCGGTGGTTCAAGACCGGCTGCTGACCATCGAAGGTTTTGTCCAAAGTCACCGTTGGGCCGGGTACTGGCAGGCGGAACAGGCGCAGCGCAATGAAAGCGCCGGGCACCTGCCGATGTTCAACAAACTCTCCGGCACGACCATCGCGCACATGATGGTGCGTTTGGCGGCGGAGCTGTTGGGGCCGGAAACCCTGCGCGCGCCGCCGGCGGACGACAACGCGGGCGACGATCCCATCGCCCAGTGGCGCAAGCATCAGTACTGGTCGATCGGCTATGCCATCGCCGGCGGCAGCTCCAACATCCAGCGCAACATCATCGCGGAAAAGGCCTTGGGCCTGCCGCGCGACGCCCGCGGAAATCAAGGTGGGAATTGAGATGGACGTAGCCGTGCGGGAACGCGAGATGGATTTGGCCCTGTCCCAAGACCAGAACATGCTGGGCGACAGCGTCGAAAAATTCCTCAAGGCGGAACTGGACGACAACGCGTTGCGCAAGCTGGTGGAGACGCCTGCGCTGCCGAAGGATCTCTGGCGCGGTCTCGGCGATCTCGGTCTGCCGGGCCTCATGATTCCCGAAAGCCGCGGCGGGGCCGGTCTCGGTCTCGCCGAAATGGTGGTGGTGGCTGAAAAGTGCGGCGCGGCGGCGTTGCCCGCGCCCTTGCTCAGTCACGTCTGCGCGGCGCTGGCTCTGCGTGAAGCCGGCGAAG
>JAIEMI010000313.1 GCA_019752235.1 Rhodospirillaceae bacterium | reverse complement strand
CAGCACAATGTTGCCGGAGAACGTGCCGGGCAACGGATTGCTGCTTTCTTCGGCGAAAGCGGCGAACGGCGAAAGGCCAGCGAGAGCGACCAGCGCGACTTTGGTGGTGAACTTCACAAATAGTCTCCTTGTTATTTTTATGAGAGGGCCAACAAAACACGCCCTCTTTCAGACGCCGCGTGCAGTGCAGCGGCGCTGTCATAAAAGGTTCGCCTCCGCGTATCCAGCGCTACACGTTGTTAAACTGCCGGTTCTGTGTGGATTTTTCGCGAGCCATGCAAAGATGCAACAGTGCGGCGTGCGGTGCCCGCTAAAAACGTACTCGTAAACGGTTCTTTAAATAATTTTTTCTGCACGACGTCTCACGATACTACTTCGCGGCGTCGCCCTTCTCCGCGTCCGTCGCCAGCTTGCGCATATGCGCGGCGAGTTCCGCCGCCGTTCCGCGCGCCAGCACGGCGGCGAATTCGGCGCGGCGCATGGCGAGCTGGCTGATGGCGCCGTCGAGATAGATGTCAAAAATTTTCCACGCGTTGTCGGCTTTGTGAAGCCGGTAATTGAACAGTACCGGCGGAACGCCCTTGGGCGTGAGCTGCGTGTTCACCATCACGTTGCCCTTGCCGTCATCGGGCGACTGGCTTTTGGTTTCGAATTTCTCGCCGTCGAATGCGGCGAAGTTGCCGGCATAGTTGGCCACCGTCCACGCCGTGAACGCCGAGATCACATCGGCGCGCTCGGACTCGGACATCTTCTGCCAGCCGCCGCCGGTCGAAATCCGCGCCATGGCGGCGAGGTCGAAACTGGCTTTGACCACCGGCTCCAGCTTGGCCCGGCGGCCTTCGAAACCCAGGGCTTTGCCCTGCTTCATGTTGTCGATCAGGGTGGCATGCACGCGCTCCACCACGGATGTGGGCGACGCCAGTTCCTCGGTCCAACCTGGGGATGATCCCAAAGTGAGCGCCCCGAGGCCCAAAAGCCACAATCCCATGAATAAGCTGCGAGCCATGGCTGCCTCCCTGAGTTCGACCTATACTGCGCCGCAAAATATTGTCATTTATACGGTCAAAGCAATATAAGGCTCCGCCCGGGGGCCTTAAGCAAAAGAATGTGATGTCCGCAACTCAGCACACCACCGCCTTGCGCGTTCCGAACAAGACCGGCGCCGAGCCCAAAAAGTCCGGCCAGAAGTCGCCGGTGTCGCTCGACACCCTGCGCCTGGTGCTGGACAAAGGCGGACCCGGCTTCGCACAGTTCGCGCTGAACAACGCCTGTAACGCCAACTGCGGTTTCTGCAATTTCGCGCGCGACAAGTTTCCCAAGTCACAGTGGAAATATGTCGAGCGCCAGGGCGGGCTGGACGCCATCGACACGCTCTACAAAAACGGCGTGCGCTATCTGGTGTGGACCGGCGGCGAGCCGACGCTGCATCCCAACCTGATCGAATTCACCCAGCACGCCAGCGATCTCGGTATGAAGGTGATGCTGGTCTCCAACGGCGGGCTGTTCAAGCCGGACAAAGTCCGCGCGCTGCATGCGGCCGGCACGTCGAGCTTCATCATTTCCATCGACGCCGCCGACATCGAAAAGCACGAGGAAAACCGGGGCCTGCCGGGCGTATGCGAGAAGATCAAGGAAGCCAACCGCGTGCTCGCGGAACTCGGCGTCCAATCCACCGCCTCGGTCACCATGAGCCGCCTCCTGGATTACGACAAACTTCCGGCCTTCCTGGAATCCCTGGGCTTCGGCGCGGTGACGTTCTCCTATCCGGTCACCGAACTGGGCTCCAACTTCCTGGGCTTCTCGACTTCGGATCTGGTGAACTACTCGAAAGAGGAACTGCTGGCGGCCTTCGACAAGGTCAAAGCGCTGAAGAAATCCAGCATCCACGTCCTCAACCCCTCGGCGGGCCTGGACGAGATGAAGCGCTACATCACCGGCGGCGATCAGAAATTCCCGTGCCTCGGCGGCTACCGTTATTTCTATCTCGACTGGGATCTGATGCTGTGGCGCTGCCACTACTGGGCCGAGCCCATGTGCCACATCTCCGAATTCGACGAGACCAAGACCATCCGCGACGGCTGCACCAAGTGCATGATCGACTGTTATCGGGATTCCTCGGTCATGCACCACATCGGGGTGTCGATTCACGACGGCTACCAGGCGCTGAAGAAGGGCGACCTTGTGGGCGTCGCTAAGGCCTTGACGAAAAAAGGGAATTTAGGCTCCATCGGCTCGGTGATGGAAGAACTGCCCTGGCTCGTCCGTTTCTGATACTTTCGCGCCGAGTTTTGCGCGCTATACCAACTGCTTAGACCATTAGACTTTGGGGATATCCGGCCATGATGAAGACCCTGTTTTTGAACCCTCCGTCTTTCGAAGGCTTCGACGGCGGCGCCGGTTCCCGGTATCAGGCCAAGCGCGAAATCCGCTCCTTCTGGTATCCGACGTGGCTGGCCCAGCCGGCCGCGCTGGTGCCCGGCTCCAAGCTCGTCGATGCGCCCGCCAGCGACAAGACGCTGGACGACGTGCTGCCCATGGCGAACGATTACGAGCTGCTGGTCATGCACACCTCGACGCCGTCCTTCCCGTCGGACGTCCGCGTCGCCCAGGCCTTCAAGGCCAAGAACCCGAAACTCAAGATCGGCATGGTCGGCGCCCACGTCGCCGTCGATCCCTATCAGTCCATGAAAGGCTCCGACGCGCTGGATTGGGTCGCGGGCGGCGAATTCGATTTCACCTGTAAGGACGTCGCCGAAGGCAAAGACTACGCCGACATCGACGGCCTGACGTTCCGTAACGCCAAGGGCGAGATCATCCGCAACAAGCCGCGCGAACTGCTGCACAACATGGACGAACTGCCCCATGTGGTGGACGTCTATAAGCGCGACCTGAAGATCGAAGACTACTTCATCGGCTACCTGAACCACCCGTACCTGTCGGTTTACACCGGCCGCGGCTGCAAATCACGCTGCACCTTCTGCCTTTGGCCGCAGACCATCGGCGGCCACGTCTACCGCACCCGTTCCGTCGAGCACGTCGTCGACGAAATGCGCAAGGCGAAGGAATACTTCCCGCAGGTGAAAGAGTTCTTCTTCGACGACGACACCTTTACCGACGATTTGCCGCGCGCCGAAGCCATCGCCAAGGGTCTCGGCAAGCTCGGTATCATGTGGTCCTGCAACGCCAAGGGCAACGTGCCGCGCAAGACCTTGGAGATCTTCAAAGCCAACGGCATGCGCCTGATGGTGTGCGGCTATGAGTCCGGCAACCAGCAGATCCTGCATAACATCAAAAAGGGCATGCGCGTCGAACAGCTGCGCGAGTTCTCCAAGAACTGCCGCGAACTGGGCCTGAAGATCCACGGCACCTTCATCGTCGGCCTGCCCGGCGAGACCGCGGAAACCATCAAGGAGACCATCGCATTCGCCAAGGAAGTGAACCCCTACACGCTGCAGGTTTCACTCGCCGCCGCCTATCCCGGCACCTATCTCTACAACCAGGCCAAACAGAACGGCTGGCTGATGGAGGAAGACAACGGCGGCCGCCTGGTCGCCGACCAGGGTATCCAGGTCAGCTCCATCAGCTACCCGCACCTGTCGCACGACGCCATCTTCAAGGCCGTGGACGAGTTCTACTCGGCCTATTACTTCCGCCCCGGCAAGATCTGGGAAATCGGCGCCGAGATGCTGACCGATTGGCAAATGATGAAGCGCCGCCTGCGTGAAGGCGTCGAGTTCATGAAGTTCCTCAACAAGCGTGAAAACCGCGACCAGAAAAAGAGCGTAGCGGCGTAAATACCACACAGTCCCTCCCCTTGAGGGGGAGGAATGCGCGCGCGAGCGCGCAGGGTGGGG
>JAIEMI010000030.1 GCA_019752235.1 Rhodospirillaceae bacterium | reverse complement strand
GCGCAAGGCCGAAGAACAGACGCGTCTCGCCTGGCAGGCCCTGCAGACCGCCAACGAACGCGTGTCGCTGCTGGAGAACGCCGTGAATATCGCTTCGGAAGTTTTTGAGTCGCGCAAGAAGCTGCGTGAATCCGGCAAAGAGACCGTGATCAACGTGCTGGACGCCGAAAACGAAGTCTATTCCGCGCGCATCAACTACACGTCGGCGCTTTACGACGCACGCATCGCCGCCTATGCGGTGCTGCAGGCCATCGGCCGGCTGGAGCTGAATGTTCTGGCGACGGGCCCCGCGGCGGCCACCCAACCTTAAGCTTACTTGCTTGTCGCCACATAGACGCCGTCCCAATCCGCACCCGGCGGATTGGCGCGGAAGTCGGCGATGCGTTCGCTCAAAACCTCGTAGAAGCCCGTGAGTTCCCGGCCCAGTCCCGTCTGTTCCTCGGCGATCTTCACGCATGCGGCAATCTCGGCCTCGGCGTCGTCCCAACGCTGGGCGCGGTAGGCCGCCAGCGCGGCGTTGTGGCGTTCACGGATGGCCTTGAACCAGCCGGTGGCGGCGACGGCGGGATCGCCCGCGAGGGTATAGATGCGCACGGCGGTGTTCTTGCCTTTGACCTTAATCAGGTCCATTTCCAGGATCGCGAAATCCTGCACGTACTTGGCGCTGTTTTCGCCGACGACGATGGTGACGCCATAGGACTTCGACTGGCCTTCCAGGCGCGAGGCGAGATTGACGCTGTCGCCCAGCACGGAATAGTCGAAGCGCTGCTCGGACCCCATGTTGCCGACGCAGGCGATGCCGGAATTGATGCCGATGCCGACCGCCAGGGGCTTGTGAGGGCGCCCTTCCTGCTTGGCTTCGGCTTCGAGGGCGACGTTTACGCCATGCACGGCGTCGATCATTTTCAGGGCCGCGCGGCAGGCCGAGGCAGCGTGATCCTTCACGTCCAAGGGCGCGTTCCAGAAGGCCATGACGCAGTCGCCCATGTACTTGTCGATGGTGCCGTTATTGCTGAGGATGACGTTGGTGATCGGCGTCAACAGCCGGTTGATCAGGCGCGTGAGGCCTTGCGCGTCGAACAGTTCCGAGATCGACGTGAACCCGCGCACGTCGGAGAACATGAACGTCATTTCCTTGTTTTCACCGCCGAGGGTCAGTTTGGTGGGATCTTCCGCCAACTTTTGCACGAGCGCGGGAGAGAGGTACTGGCCGAAGGCGGAGCGCACCTGCTTACGCTGGGCTTCCTCGCGGGCGTACCCGGCGTAGCTGAGGAAGAAGTAAAAAGCCAAAGCCGCGACCAAGGGCACGCTGGGATCATAAAGTTCGCGGTTGGCGGAAAAGGCGTTCCACGAATACCAGAGCAGGCCTCCCGCAATGGCGAGGAAGGTCATGCCGCCGATGCGCGCGCCTACCAAGGGTACGATGATGACCATCAACAGGCCGACGACCGCTGTTGTCAGGATTTCAATGATTTTTGCCTCAACGGGCCGCGTGAGCTGCATATTGAACAGAATATTCTCAAGAATATTCGCGTGCACCTCGACCCCCGGCAGGATCTGGTCGACCGGGGAGGAGCGCAAATCCTGCAGGCCGATCGCCGATGTACCCACCAACGCCAGCTTGCCCTCGATTTTTTCACGCGGTACGCGGTCGTTCAAAATATCTGAAATCGAAATATACGCATTCCGGAACGTCTCGTAGGGGCGGAAATAGGTATAAACATAACTGTTGCCGTCGGTCTTGATGACGTAACGCTCCTTGACGCGCGGTGGACGCAAAAAGATTTGGCTGATGCCGCCCAAAGCGTCGTCGGTCACCACGCCGATGGTCTTTGCGCGCATGTTCACGCGCAGCATTTCGAGGCTTAAAGACGGATAAAGTTCATTGTCTTCGGCGCTGACGATCATCGGCACTTGGCGCACGATCCCGTCCAGCAGTGTCGTGAGGCTGAACGCGCCGCGCCCGGCGGCGGCTTCGTCGAGGATAGGCAGGGGGCGCAGCATCGAACCGCTGCGCGGGACAAAGCGCTTCGGATCGCCGCCCACCGCCGCGAACGACGTCAGCGGCTGTTTGCCCTCATAGTTTAATTTATCGGGAACAACGGATTGGCCCAGCACGACCTTGCCACTCGCGGCGATGGCCTCGGCAAGGATGTGGTCGTTGGACGGCATTTGCTGAATGCGCGCGCGCGTTGCCGGATCAATAACGGACTGCGGCACCGACTTGACGACTTCCGTCATGGATTTGCCGTCGGCTTCGGGCCAGGTCACGTCGAAGCCGATAACGCCGACACCGAGCGCGGTGGTCTTGGTGATGAAGTCGGCGATAATGGTGCGCGGCCACGGCCACTGGCCCTGCTCGCGCAGGCTTTTCTCATCGATGTCGATAATGACGACGGGACTGTTCTCGGGCACGGCGCGCGGCTTGGTCTGCTGATAAAGGTCGAAGACGCGGGCGCGTACGATTTGCAGAATGTTGGGGTCTTCCCACTGGATTCCGAGCAGGCCCACCAGAGCGAGGATAACCGTCAGGCGGCCCGATTGAATCCAGGAGCGCTGAAACCAGCGCCACCACCAGCGGCCGCTGAGCGCGTTGCGCCAGGGGACGGCGGCGAACCGTGCTCCGATGCCGCCGAAAACGCGGCCCGCGGCCGAAGATTTGCCGTCCTGGCCCGATGACGGATGGGCGTCGTCTCTCACGCTGGCAGTCCCCCGATTTTCCCGGGAAACAGCATATCCAATGGGCTGGGCGGGGTCCAAGGCTAAGGCGCCGAAATACCCCTTTGGAAGGATGGAAATCGGTCCGCCCAGGTGTATGCCGGACCCCGTAAATACGCTAAGTTCCGCCCTATGCAGAATGCAGGACATACAAGTATGGGGCCGCCTCCGGGGGAGGCCTTTGCCCAGTGGCTGAAGGCTCTTGTTGAACCGCTGACGCCTCTGTTCAAGGAGGTGCTGGCGGTTTCGCTTTTCGTCAACATCCTCGCCGTCGCCGTCCCGGTTTTTGTGCTGCAGGTCTATGATCGCGTGATTTTCCACGCCGGGCTGAGCACGCTGCAGGGTTTGGTCATCGGCATCCTTGCGGTCGTGGCCTTCGATTTCCTGCTGCGGCGCGTGCGCGCCAGGATTCTCCAAACCGTAGCGCTACGTATCGACGTCGCCGTCAGCCGCAGGTTGATGGATAAGCTCTTGGCGCTGCCGCTGCGCAGCCTGGAAAGCCGCCCGGCGGCGTTCTGGCAAGTGCTCTTCCGCGATGCCGAGGTCGTGCGCAACACCCTGTCGGGGCCGACGGCGGTTCTGGCCATGGATCTGCTCTTCGCCATCCTTTTCCTGGCGATTGTCGCCGTCATCGCGTTGCCGGTGTTTTGGGTGCTGGTCGCGGTTTTCGCGGCTTTCATCGCGCTGGCCTGGCATGCGGGGCGTTTTGTCAGCGATGCCACCGACAAGGAAAAACTCAAACTCATCAACCGCGATGCGCTGGTGTCGGAGTTGATCGCCGGGCGCACCACCATCAAGGCCCTGGCGCTGGGCGACCGCATGCGCGAGATGTGGGAAGAGCGTCAGGAAGCTTCCATCCTCGGCGGCTTGGAGCGCGGCGCGGAATCCGAGCGCTATGTTTTTCTCGGCCAGAGCATGACGCTGATCGCCACCATCGCCATGACCACCATCGGCGCGCTGGCGATCCTGGATCAAAAACTCACCATCGGCGGCCTGATCGCCGCCAATATGCTCTCCAGCCGTTTGCTGGCGCCGTTGAATCAGCTGGTCGGGGCATGGCGGACCTATGCCGCGTTCAAACAGTCCGCGGAACGCCTGGGCCGGATTTTCGGCGAGCAGGAGGAAATCGCACAAAGCCCCATCCAGATGCCGCGTCCCAAAGGCCGCGTGACGCTGGAC
>JAIEMI010000327.1 GCA_019752235.1 Rhodospirillaceae bacterium | reverse complement strand
CCGTCAGCCCGACGGGCGCTGGCGCGTCATCAGTCAAGTGCCGCGCTAAGTCTCATGCCCGCACCGGATGTTTTGCTGTTCGACCTCGGCGGCGTGGTCATCGACATCGACGTCAAACGTATCTTCGCGCGCTGGGCGCAGCATGCGGCGTGCGACGTCAGTCATGTTGCCAAGCATATGCGTTTCGACGGGGCGTATCATCGCTACGAGCGCGGCGAGATCGATCTTGAGGAATTTTTTGCCGACGTGCGGCGCGTGCTGGGCCTTAATCTTGACCACGATCAGCTGCTCGACGGCTGGAATAATATTTTTGTCGGCGAGATGCCCGGAATCGCCACGGTGCTAGCGGCTGCGAAAGTCGATCGTCCGCTTTACGCTTTCAGCAACACCAATCCCGCCCACCAAGTACACTGGTCGAAACACTTTGCTGGCGTGATCGCGCACTTCAAACATGTGTTCGTGTCCTCCACTATAGGTCTGCGCAAACCGGATGCCGAGGCCTTTGAGCATGTGGTGAAGGAGATCGGCGTGCCCGCGCCACGCATCCTATTCTTCGATGATGTGCTGGAGAATGTCGAAGGCGCGCGCGCCGCGGGCCTTCAGGCCGTACAGGTCAAAACCCCCCGCTGCGTTGCAGAAGCGCTGAGGGCGCTATAGCTACTTCGCGCGTTTAGCTAAGCGTGGTGCCGGCTAAGGGACTCGAACCCCTGACCCCCTGATTACAAATCAGGTGCTCTACCAACTGAGCTAAGCCGGCTGCACGCCCAAAAGTCCGCGGGAAAATACCGCGCGAACTCCTATATTTAAAGTGCCAAACGTTCCTTAAGAAGACATGTCCTTAAGAGATCTGGCGCGCCCGTTCATATAGGGCCACGGCAGCGGCGTTGGAGACGTTGAGGCTTTCCATATCGCCGTTCATGGGCAGGCGGGCGACATGGTCGCAGGTTTCGCGCACCAGGCGTCGAAGGCCCTCGCCTTCCGCCCCCATTACCAGGGCGATGCGGCCGTCCAGCTTGATTTTGGCGAGCTGCTGCGGGGCATCGGCGGCGAGGCCCACCAGCCAGAACTGATGTTCCTTGATCAGCTCCAGCGCACGCACAAGGTTTCCCGCTTTCACGTAAGGGATCTTGTCGAGCGCGCCGGACGCCGACTTGGCCATTGTGCCGGTCTCGTCGGGGGCGTGCCGGTCGGGCGCCACCACGGCGGCCGCGCCGAAGGCGGCGGCGGAGCGCAGGATTGCCCCCACGTTATGCGGGTCCGTCACCTGATCCAGCACGACGATGCAGGTGTTGGGTTTGGCTTCGGTCTGCTGCGCGATGCGTTCCAACACGTCCTGGAGATCGTAGTCCAGCGTGTGCGTGAGGATGGCGACGCCCTGATGCACGGCGTCTTCGCCGACCAGTGCGTCGATGTCGCGGCGCGAAACACTATTAAGCTGGGCGAGGGTGCGCGGCGGGATCGTGCTTTCCGCGCTGAGTTTCGCCGCGGCTTCGGTGGTGGCGACGACGCGCAGAATTTTACGGTCCGGATTTGCGAGGGCGGCGGCCACGGGATGGTGGCCGTAAATCCAAACCTCGCCCATACGGCGCGATGGGGATTCATGCTCCCGCGCGGCCTCGCGCGGATGCTCAATCCGGGGCGCGGGGCGCGGTGCGGGGCGCACCTGTTCGGTGCGTACCTGCCCAGCGCGTACCGGTTCGGCGCGTGGTTTCTCCGCACGCGGCTTATCGAAACGGGGCTTCCTTGGGCGGGCCGTGTCGGCACGCGCCTTGTCGGAACGCCCGCTGTCGAAGCGTGGCTTCTCCGAACGTGTCTTGTCGGTACGGGCCCCATCGGGACGTCGTTTATCAGAGCGCCCTTTGTCGGGGTGCGCCTTTGTGGGACGTCGATCGGGGCCGCGGCGCCCCTGATTGCTGTGTGCGCCCTGGCTGCGGTCCTTGGAACCGCCGCCATGAGGTCCGGTGTGTCTATGCTTTGACATTATTAGAGGATTCCTTCCTGCCTTGACCTAAACCCCTTCTTTCACATTGACAAGGATGGGCCGAAACTCTACTTGGACCCCCTCCTTGGGAACGCCTGTTCCTTAAGGAATCCCTTGGTTTATGGAGGGGTGGCCGAGCGGTCAATGGCAGCAGACTGTAAATCTGCCGACTTCACGTCTACGAAGGTTCGAATCCTTCCCCCTCCACCAAGCCCTAGCTTTCCTTAATGAGCGTCGCGAATTTAGGAAAGCTGGGCCCCGCGAACCCGTAGGGCGAGTGGGTTCTCACATCGAAGGCTTTCTATGTCCGACACACTCCCCGACCGGCTGTCCGTCAACCCCAGCAGCCCGCACTACAATGAGGAGCTGCTGAAGCGCGACGTTGGCGTGCGCTTTAATGGCCTCGATAAGACCAATGTCGAGGAATATTGCGTGAGCGAAGGATGGATTCGCGTGGCGGCGGGCAAAACCCTCGACCGCAAGGGCAATCCCATGACCATCAAGCTCAGCGGCAAGGTCGAGCCGTACTTCCGGACTGCGGAAGACGGGAAAGGGTGAAGACGTCGGGCTAACTCCCCGGGAGCCCTCATCGAGGGCTTGGACGCGCCCTTAGGCGATACGCTTCTCGTGCGGAGAATGGCGCCGCAGCCTTCTAAGCCTGTAATCTCTGTTAACACTTTCCGCCATAGGGACACATGGTGGACCAGGTCACTGGACCGGATCCTAAAACCCCACGTAGTATCGCACGTAACTCGGAGGGCATCATGCACAAGATCCGGAGAGCTTCCCGGCGCGGCTTTACGCTTCTTGAAATAGCGATCGTCCTTGTGGTGATTGGCCTTGCTGCAACCGGCGCGATTTCGGTTTTGCGGCCCATCCTCGACGCGCGGTCATCTGAAGTGACCGAGCGTCGCATGGAGATGGTCGAAAAAGCCATCGTCCTGCACGCGCTCCGGTATAGCTGCCTCCCGTGCCCAACCGACGGCACGTTACCGTCGTCGAACGCGAACGCTGGAGTTTCCTTCGAAGGCGGTACACCGGTCGCATTGGGCACATGTGCGACAGCAGCCTGCCTCGTCACAGACGGCGTGGTGCCGTGGCGTGAACTTGGAATATCGGAGGAAGACGCGTCCGATGGATGGGGAAACCGCCTGCGCTTCCAGATCGCGGGATCTTCCGTGGTCGCTTCGACCTGTGCGGTCCCCACCGCGAGCCTGCAGTTATCGAACGGTATGACCAGAACGACTGGAACATCCAGCTGCTACCCCGTTGGCAACCTTACGGTCGACGATCTCAACAACGTCGCCGCGTCGGAGCCCGATTTCCAGCAAGCCGCCTATGTGCTGGTGAGCAGCGGTCCCGATCGCGCCATGGCGCTGCAAGCGACTACGGGCACCGCTACACCCGATCGTTTTGGTCAAAGCGGCGGTGGCGGAGGCCAGGATGAAAACCGTGACAACGACGTTGCTTTTGCGATGGGATATTTCAACGCAAACGACAACACCGCGCACTTCGACGATATCGCACGCTTTCGCTCGGGATCCATGATCGTTCAGCTCTGCGGTGCTGGGGCTTGCGGCAACCCCAACTAGGGCTGCGGGCCGACAAACGGAGCTAAGTCGAGGGCGTGGGGGGAGCGTGAACCCCGAGCCCGTTCAGGGCCCGGGGTTATCATCAGGCTTTTAGAGACTGAAGCGGTACGTCAGCGTGAGACGCACGGTGCCGTAATCAAACTTGTTTTCGCTGCGGCGGAAATCGGTGCCGTTGGCGTTCACGAGGATGAAGGCGTTGGTGGCCGGCGCCGGGCCCGCGGCGCGCACGCGATAGCTGTCGTCATCGAGCGCGGTGTACAGGTATTCCAGACCGAAACGCCATTCCTCCGTCACGTTATAGTCCGCGCCGCCGCCGAGCTGATAGCCGGAGGCATGGCCCTT
>JAIEMI010000167.1 GCA_019752235.1 Rhodospirillaceae bacterium | reverse complement strand
CGGCGCCGAGCCACCAGAAGGCCGCGAGCGAGGCGAGCAGGCCGCCGCCGGCCGTGCTGGTCATCGCGATCACGAGCACAAAGAGCGTGAAGAGCAGCGCGAGCGAGACGCCGATGTTGGCGCCCATGGCCTGGATCATGCCGCGCGCGACTTCGAATTCGTCGAAGTGTTCGACGATGTCCGCCTGGCGGAATTCGAAGGTCATGCGCTTGAGCTGTTCCTTCGGCGTCTGATCCATGAAGTCGGCGAAAGCGGCTGTGAATACGGTGACGACGTTGACGTTGATGGAGAACGGCATCGTCGTAACTGCTTTGTGCTTGAGCGCGCGCAGCACAATTTGATCGAGGACGCGCGTGAAGTCGTTGAAGAGCGCGCCGGAGGCCCGCATCTCGACGTCGATGAACAGCGGTTTCCGCAAGGAATCCATGCTGATGTAATATTCGTGCATCAAGGGCTCGGCGGCCCGGCCCGCAACCTGCTTGACCACGATTTGATCGCGCATGAAGGCCGTCAGGAATTTGTCGGCGCCGAATTTTTTAAAGGCATGCATCACGTTCTCAAGGTCGTCCGCTTGCAGCGGCCGCAGCGACTTTTGCTGCTGTGCCTCCGGATCGTTGGCCTTCTGCGCGTCGGCGGCATACTTCGCCACGCGCTCGGCGGCCATGCGATAATTTTCCGTGAGGCAGAACATCATCACGAAGCGGTTCTGGTTGATGGCGCCGAAGCTCTCCGGGCAATGCTTTTCCACCACCTTCAGCAGTTGGACCTTAAGGTCGCGCTGCAGGTCCATCAGGGTCTCGCCGGTCGCGCGCACCAGAACGGCGAAGTCGCCGGGCACCACCTGATAAATACGCAGGCCGCGTTGGGCGGCTAAATGACACAAGCCATTGCCGATCTGTGCGATCATCTCGGGCGTGTGCTTGGATTGCGGCACGGCGCCGCCGAGGCTGATGATGATGAGGTGGACATTGGCGACGGGCGCGTGACGCCATTGGCTCATGTCATGCACCAGCGATCGCAAATCATGCGGCTTGGTCAGTTCGGCTTTCGGGTGAGGAACCACCTTTGCCGGAGAAATGTCCGTCATTGCACATAACCCCCAACGCGCGGATTTTCCGGTATGCGCCCCCGCGCAGATGTCCGCTTCACTGACGAGTGTCTAATTTCATCTGGCCGTAATGCAACGAGGATTTACGCCGGGCAGCCATCACGCCGGCCGGAGTCTCTGTAACGGCAGGATCTTCTACCCCTTGGCGTATCAAGGGCATGGGCGTCGCTATCGGCGGTTCCAATCGGCCGAGGTTTGGAGAATTATTCGGATTCGAAACGAGAATTTGCACCTGCCAAAAAGGCGGAAATGGGGGTGGTTCCGGCCTTCGGAGGGTCCGAGTCGATCCGTCCGGGGCGGCACGCCATGATGAGTAAAAGCGAGATAGAAGCTGTCGCGCCTGCCCTGATGACGCGGCACCAAAACCGCGAGGCGCTCCTCCCGCGACACGATCGGCCTCACCGCCAAATCCATACAGTTGGTTACGAAAAGCACCGAGCCGACGGGAGGCGAGGTGTTGTCGCATCGTGTTCATACGTCGCCGCTTGGCGTGCGGCTTGCGGCTTGCGGATTTTGACCATCTGATCATGACCGGCAACATCATGGCGGCAAAATTTCCAAAAGCAGGCGAAACCTATACATTCGCCCTACAGGGGCTGACCCCGGTGGAACTCAGTATCGTCGCGTAAGGGAAGGGCACGTTATGTCACATGGTTTTGATCTCGGCATCGCCGGGCGCACGGCGCTGGTGTGCGGATCCAGCGAAGGTTTGGGCAAGGAGAGCGCCTTGGCGTTGGCGCGCGCGGGCGTGCAAGTGACCATCAACGGTCGCGACGAAACAAAATTGAAGGCCACCGCCGCCGAGATCGAAGCAGGAAGCAAGGTCAAGGTGACCTTGGCCGTCGGTGACGTAACCACCGAGCAGGGCCGCAAGGCCATCGTCGAGAAGTGCCCCGCGCCCGATATCCTGGTGAACAATGCCGGCGGTCCGCCGCCGGGCGACTTCCGCACCTGGGATCAGGAGACATGGCACAAGGCGCTCAACAGCAACATGCTGGCGGCGATCTTCATGACCAACGCCGTGCTCGATCCCATGATCAATCGCAAATGGGGCCGCATCATCAACATCACGTCGGCCGCGGTGAAAGCGCCGCTGCCGCTTGTCGGCCTCTCGACCAGCGCGCGGGCGGGATTGACGGGCTACATGGCGACCATCGCGCGCGAAGTGGCGCAGCACGGCGTCACCATCAACAACCTGTTGCCCGGATTCTTTGAAACCAAGCGCCTGCAGCAGTACCTGGGCAGCGTGGCGCAGTCGCGCAACATGACGGTCGAGGCGATCACCGCCGAACGCGCGGCGGCGAACCCGTCGCGCCGCTCGGGCCGTCCGGAAGAGTTTGGCGCGTGGTGCGCGTTCGTCGCCAGCAACTATTCGGGCTACATGACCGGCCAGAACATCCTGCTCGACGGCGGCGCGTACCCCGGCCTGTTCTAGGCCTTGTAAATCACTTCTTCCCATTCGGCGATCTTGCCGTCCTTGAAGACGTAGATGCCGACGATGGGGCCCGGCGGTTCGCGGCCCGTGGTTTTGATCGTGGTGTCGGTCCGGTAGTGCACGACAACCGGGCCTTTGGCCCAGGTATCGTTGATGATCATTTCGTATTTCTCGCCGTTCTTGAAGAAACTGTTGAACGACGCGGTTACGGCGGTCTTGCCGACGATGGGCGGCTGGCCGTTGATCTTGAAATACACGTCGTCGGTCATGTGAGACATGATGTCCGTCAGCGCGCTGCCGCCCATGCCCCACAGCCGGCAAAATTCCTTGACGATGGCCACGTGCGCCTTTTCTTGCGCGGTCATCTCCGCCGCGCCGGCGCCCTTTGCCGTCAGGCCAACCGCCGCGGCCGCTCCCACGGCAAACATATCTCTGCGCGTCACGTCTTTCATGATGCCTCCCTCTCTGGCTGCCTCGGACTCTTCCCCGGCACAACGGTCACCGGTATCCCGATCTTCCCGGCGTATTTGCCGGTCACCGCCTCCACCAGCGGTCCGGGCTTTTTGCCCACGGCCGCGCTCAGCACAAGGATCGAAATTTCCGGATGTTCCTTCACGAGCTTGAACAGTTCTTCGCGCCGGTTGCCTTTGCGCACGTACATCTCCGGCCGCCGGCCGGTCTCCTGCACGACGCGCACCGCGTGAAGCTTCAGGACGTTTTCCGCTTCCTGCTGCGCTTCCTGTTCGACCAGCGCGCTAACAAACTTCCAGTGGTGGAAATCGATGTCGATTTGATAGACGTAGAGCAGCGCCACGCGTCCACCGGTCTGGCGGGCGCGCACGCAGGCGTAATAAATCGCCGCCGGCAGCTCGTCGGAGTCATCCACCACAACCAGAAAAAGCCGATGCGCTTCCTGTCCGCGTGTGGTCGCCAACTGTGGTGAAGAGGACGCGGCGGACATATCGGCCTCTCAGCCCGCTTCGGACTCGAAGCCCATGGCCGACCAGGCGAGGAAGCCGCCTTCCATGCGCTTGATCACGCCCTTGTAGCCGGCGGCAACGGCTTTTTCCGCGGCCATACCGCAGCGCCGTCCGCTGCGGCAGTGAAACACCAGATGCTTCCCTTGGGGGTCGGGAATCTGGGCCGGATCGAAGGTCGACAGGGGCATGAGAATGGCGCCGGGAATGTGGGCCTCCTCCCATTCGTTATCTTCCCGCACGTCGACAATGACGGCGGCATCGGCGTCGCGCCATTCATTGATCTGCATGGGCGTCACGTAAAAAACCTGATCGGGCGGTAACGGCATTCCAGTCTCCCAACGCGAAGATGAACAACAGCTTAGGACATGGCGGCCTAGTCTGAGAATAGCCAGCGCGCGGGGGCGGTGTGTATAGTGAGGGGCGTAAAAGGGA
>JAIEMI010000296.1 GCA_019752235.1 Rhodospirillaceae bacterium | reverse complement strand
AACCGCCCCAACGACACAATCGTGATGGAAGGCACGCGCGCGGCTTTCAAGGATGCCGCGAAAACGATCCTCGCCGATCCAAATTTCGTCGCCGCCGTCACCGACCGCCGCGGCGCTCCTGTTGCCTCGCAGGTGGCGCCGGCCGCGCCGACGACGGTTCAGGTCGCGCATCTACCGCTGAGTAAAGTTCCATTCCGCCAACAGGTGAATGATCTACGAAAACAGGTCATCACGATCGTCACACCAAGCGGCGGCGGATCGGGGTTCTATATCGCCGACGGGCTGGTTTTGACCAACGAGCACGTCATCGGAGGATTTAAGGACGTAAAAGTCAAATTCATGGGCGGCCGTGAAGTCGCGGGCCAGGTGATCGCCAGTGACGCGCGCCGCGATGTCGCGCTCGTGCAAACCGAACACGTCGGCGTGCCGGGTCTGCCTTTACGCACCGAACAGCCCGAGATCGCTTCACCGACTTTCGTCATCGGCTCGCCGCTTGATCCGAAGTACGAAGGCAGTGTGATTTCCGGAATTGTGAGCGGTTTCCGGGATCATCGGTACGGGCCCATGATTCAAAGCGACGTCAACGTCACACATGGTAATAGCGGCGGTCCGATGTTCGATGAGCATGGCAACGTCATTGGCTTGGTCGACATTGGAATTCCCGGCCAAGACGGCCAAGCCACCGCCATCAATCTGTTTATCCCGATCGCCGACGCGTTGGCGAAGCTCAACATCCAGGCGAACCTGGCGTTAGGCGCGGCACCCATGCTGGCGTCCGCGCCGGCGCAAGGCTTCGCGCCTCAGGCGACGCAACAAGCCGCGCTCTCCGCGCCGGCCACACGCGAAATCAAGGTCATGATGTTTCCGGCGGCCGGGCCCGTTAAAGACAGCGGCCATAGCGGCGCACTGGCCGGTGTCGCCGCGGGTGTCGGCACCAGCGGCACGTTCACCTTCGCGCGACCCGACAACGTGTCGTGCAACGGACGCTGGACAACACTGCAGACCAAGCCTCAGTCCGGTTCGCTCGTAGACAAACATAAGCAGGTGACGGGTCTTCCTGCCGAGGTCACGGGCATGGTCGGCGGATTGGCCATCGGCTCATGCTCGAATGCCGCGTCCTTCCAGGCCGAGTACTACGCCGTGCCCGGCGCGGACAGCGGCTTCGGCGCCGCCGAGGATTCCGACGGCAACATCTATAAAATTATTTTCTGACGCGCCGCGCAAATTTACGCCTGCCGTGCAGCCGGCGCGCGACCGCCCCAATAAACCGGACGATCATGAAGCTATCTCCTACGCCGTATATGTGACCACACGTAGCATTATAATGCGTAGTAGGAACTGGCCGCCGGCACCACGCATCCGCTTCATATTGCGCCGCAGCATAAAGCGCGCTAGCCTGCTGTCCTTCGTGCGTTCACGGAACTGATCGGGAGGAGCCCGGCGGACTTCCGCAATAAACAGCGGGGTCCGCGGTCTATCAGCTCAAGTCCTTTTGTGTGTTTAAGGAGACTTGCGATGAAAGACGCGTGCTCAACAGATACGGCTTCTACGACGACGCAGTTTTCTCACGTCAAACCCGGCGACACGCCCTGGCGGGGCGAAGGCTTGCGTGACTTCTTCCTCTATCGCGATCTCGGTGTGGCCTCGGCCACCCACGGCAAGGTCATCGCCCATCTGGTGAAAGCCAACCTGCCGCCCACCGATGGCACCGGCTGGCACAAGCACATCGCCGACTTCCAGATCGTCATCATGCTGAAGGGCTGGGCGCGCTTCATGTACGACGACAAGGAAACGCTGGTAAAAGCCGGTGACTGCGTGCACCAGCGCCCGGGCATCACCCACTACCTCTTCGACTACTCGCCGGACATGGAGTATCTCGAAGTCGTCGGCCCCGCCGACTTCGGCACCGAGGATGTGGAAGGCCCCTGCGCGATTCCGCCCGCGACCCCATGGACGCCGTAGCGCGGTGCGTCACTACAATCATTGCGCTGATTTGGGGTGGAATAATATTAACTCTCAGTTGTAAGCCCCCACGAAATCCGGTTTAATGGGCCTTCCTCGCGCGCGCACCCGCGCACGCATCCTGAATGAGCCCGCCTCGCCGCCATGGCCCGTTGGCATGCCCTTTGGCTGAAACCGGATCTCTCGCCGGAAATCGAGCGCGAAGTAAATATTGAGCGCCTGATGACCATGGCGCGCCATCAGCCGGTGGCCGCGCCCGCCCACGCCGTGAACTCCCTGATCCTCGCCGTCGCCTGTTGGCCCGCGGTTGAACACAAATGGCTGCTGGTGGTGTTTGTGCTGCTCTTCCAATTTGCCGCCGTCTGGCAGTTACGCGCCTGGTGGAAGCACCGCCACGACGGCCGCCCCTCGCGCGTCACGGACCGCACCATCAACCGCGCCACGGTGTGGTCGCTGTATTTCGGCGGCGTCTGGGGTCTGTTCACCGCGTTGCTGCTGGCGTCCATGCCGGGCCGCGAATACGACCTGTTGATTTGCATGGTGATCGCCGGCATTTCCGCCGGCGGCACCATGATGCTCTATCCCGTGCCCGCCGGCCTGGTGGCGTTTCTGCTGACGTCGGTCGTGCCGCCTTGGACGGTGATGGCGCTCAGTGACGGGCGCGTGGCCAAAGCGCTGACGCTTTACACCGCGGTATACGTGGTGTTCCTGCTGATGAGCGGGCGCTACAGCTATCAGAATTTCGTCGAGGGCGTGCGCCTACGCATACAGAACGCCGAGTTGGCCTATAAAGCCGAAGCCGCCAACCGCGCCAAGTCGCGCTTCCTCGCGAATATGAGTCACGAGTTGCGCACGCCGCTGAACGCCATCATCGGCTTCGCCGAGGTGATTCATAATCAGTTCAAGGGCCCGGTCGGCAATCCGCAGTACATCGAATTCGCCCGCTCGATCCACGAAAGCGGCCGCCATCTCGTCGGCATCATCAACGACATTCTGGACCTCTCGAAAGTCGAGGCCGGCAAGGCCCAGCTTGAGGAAGAACCCACCACCATCACCGCGCTGATCGATCAGGTGGCGGTGCTGATGCACCACGCCATCAACCACGCCGGGCTAACGCTCGACGTCGCCATAGAGCCGCAGTTGCCGGAAGTGCTGGTGGACGCCCGCAAGTTCGATCAGGTGCTGCTGAACCTGATTTCCAACGCCGTGAAGTTCACGCCCCAGGGCGGGCGCATCCGCATCGAAAGCCGCCGCAATGCCGACGGCGGCATCGCCGTGCGTGTCAGCGACACCGGCATCGGCATCGCCAGCGACGAAATTCACGACGTGCTGAAACCTTTTGTGCAGAGCCGGGATGCCGAGCGACGGCGCGTACAGGGCACGGGGCTCGGCCTACCCCTCGCCGACCAGCTCGTGAAACTGCACGGCGGCACCATGACGCTGGCCAGCACGCGCGGCGAAGGCACCACCGTCACCATTCAGCTTCCCGCCAGCCGCGTGCTGCAGCGCCCGCCGCTTAAGGCCTTCGGTTAATCAGGTTTTCAGATAGTTGTCCCAGAACGCGATCGTGCGGCTCCACGCCAGCTTCGCGGCGTCGGCGCCACCGGCCAGGCGCGTCAAGCGCGCCAGGAAATCCTGCCGCGACAGGCTGGTGTGAATGTATTCGTTGTAAAGATCGATAACCTTGCCGTCGACCTTGCCCTTATCCATCAAACGCCTCCCCGCGCCGCGGTTTCACGACTCCCGCTTTATACATCCTTGGCCCACCCGCCGCCGATGTGAAATGATCGCCTGTCGCCAAATCACCCGGGGGCATCAATGTCCGCCATCGACCTGATCATTGAGCCGCGCCGCCGCGATCTCGGCGGTTTCGAGGTCGGCCGCGTCCTGCCCTTCGCCAAACGCCGCAGCGTCGGACCCTTTGTCTTCTGCGATCACAGGGGACCGGCGGACTTCGCGCCCGGCCACGGCATCGACGTGCGGCCCCATCCGCATATAGGACTGGCGACCGTCACCTATCT
>JAIEMI010000308.1 GCA_019752235.1 Rhodospirillaceae bacterium | reverse complement strand
ACGCTGAGCAACGAACCCAATGACGTTGCAGCGGCCATAGCAGCTCGCTAAGATTATCTATGCGTAAGCTTCTCTCCGTTCTGGTGTTCCTCAGCCTCGCCCTGGCGCCAGTCGCTAGTACGCTGAGTATTGCTGTTGGTGGTACAGGACAGCATGTGCACTATGACAGCTCCTGGCATACGGCCCACGAAGTGGCCGAAATTGCCAGTCGCATGCACTCCTATGATCATATGACCGGACATGAGCTTCACGACGATGATCAATCCGATGCTGGCGATGCGTCAGGTCCCGTAAGGCACGTCCATACCGACCAAGCGCATTTCGTAAGTTTTGTGCCTCCAACCGCGATGGCTTGGCTGGCTCCTATGACCGCACTTAATCATGTGCGTGTCGATGCGCCCATTCCCCTTGGGCAAAAGACCTACCCTCCCTTCCGACCGCCTCTAGCGGCCTAAATACCCTGCTTTAACGCTCTACGCTGGCTTCGTGTGTGAAGCTGTAAGGGCGAACGGAGGGCAAAGCGCGGACGTTGCTCGCCCACTGCCAAAAGAGGCATGAACCTGAGCGAGGTGTCTCGCTCGTGTTCAGAGCAACCCCACTCTTGTCGGCCAGCAATAAACGCAGGCCATCGCCCACCCTAAATCTCAATCATCAATGCGCACGAGGAGTATCCAAATGACTGAGGCTCAAGCGGCCACACCGGAGCCGCCCTCCAAACGACGATTATTTCAGGCAACCGTCTCCGCGTTTATTGCAGCGAGCGTTATCCTTGTGACCACAGTGCTTCCTGTCGAGTACGGGCTCGACCCACTTGGGACCGGGAAAGCATTAGGTCTGTTGCGCGAGCCTCCGGAAGACCAAACGATCGTCGTGCCTCAGGGAAAGGACATGAACAGCCCTATCAGGCTGGGTGACGCAATGCTCTACCCGCGTGCTTACAAGGTGGATGCGATTGAGCTTGTGTTGGAGCCTTACGATTACGTCGAGTACAAGTACCACCTCGTGCAAGACGCCGGCATGATCTTTAACTGGAAGGCTAGTGCGGCTCTAAATCACGACTTCCATGGCGATCCAGATGCCAACCCCGAAGACGTTCGCACTTATGACAAGAGCACGAAAAGCAGTGCAAGCGGCAGCATCGCCGCACCTGTGTCCGGTATCCATGGCTGGTTCTGGGAAAACACCAGCAATGAGCCGGTAACCATCAAGCTGGCCAGTGCTGGCTTCTATTCGTATGCCGTCGAGTTTCGCTCCGATAAGACTAAGCATCGCCGCGAATTACAAGACGCGCCACTACCTCAATCCCCGACACCATAACTCTGTAACGAAAGGACTATCATCATGACCAAGATTTACGCCATTTTCCTCGGCCTTTTGCTTTCCATCGCAGCGCCTGTACTCGCCCATGGTGATATGCGCGTAGTGGGGGAAGTGACTGCTGTGGATGCAGATTCTGTCGATGTTAAAATGCGGGACGGAAAAATCGTACCTGTCGCTCTCGGCCCCAAAACCAATATCACAAAAGACAAGGTCAAGGCGGACCCGAAAGAGCTAACGACCGGCCAGTTCGTCGTGATCGAAGCACATGGCGATGGTTACGATGACCTCGTGGCCGTTGAAATCCGCCTTGTGCCGCCGCCCGCAAAATAATGTTGTTCGAGGAATACAATGCGCAACTTGCTTCGTTGGTCATTCCTCTCCGCCGCCGTCGCCACGCCGTCAATGGCGCTGGCGCACGGTGTGGCGGGTGCGGACGCATCTTTTATTGAAAGCGTCACTGGGCCAGCAATCGCCGCTTTCGTTTACTTGGGCGCTAAGCACATGGTGACCGGTTACGACCACCTCCTGTTTCTGGTCGGAGTTATCTTCTTTCTCTACCGGTTAAAGGATGTAGTTCTCTACGTCAGTCTATTCACCGTGGGGCATAGCATTACGTTGCTGGCTGGTGTGCTGGGTGGAATTCATGCCAACCCTTACATCATCGACGCCATCATCGGATTTTCGGTGGTCTATAAAGCTTTCGACAACATGGGCGGATTTCAGCGTGTATTTAGTGTTCAGCCGAATACGCGTGCAGCGGTCCTTGTGTTCGGCCTGTTCCATGGTTTTGGTCTGGCGACCAAGCTTCAGGACTTTGAACTCCCGTCGTCCGGCCTGGTCACCAATATCATCAGCTTCAATATCGGTGTCGAATTTGGGCAAGTTATCGCCCTCACGGCAGTGCTCCTGTTGCTGAGCTATTGGAGAACCAGGCCCGGTTATCTCCGCCATGCCTTTGCAACGAATACCCTGCTGATGGCCAGTGGTTTCCTTTTAGTGGGATACCAATTGACCGGCTACTTTGTCGAGCGCGTCTAGGCCATGCTGGAAGTCCTGCGCAACCGCACCTATCGCCATCTCTTCGCCGCGCAGGTTATTGCTCTTGTCGGCACAGGGCTGGCGACGGTTGCTTTAGGACTCCTGGCGTTCGAGATCGCAGGTGCCGATGCCGGGGCTGTTCTCGGCACGGCGCTCGCCATCAAAATGACGGCGTATGTGACCTTGGGGCCGATTGCGGGGGCCATTGCCGAAAGGTTACCGCGTCGACCACTTCTGATCTCGTTGGATTTAGCCCGGGCGGCTACGGCGGTGGCATTGCCGTTTGTGAGTGAGATTTGGCAAATCTACCTCCTGATCTTCGTGCTTCAGGCAGCCTCAGCCGCATTTACGCCGACTTTTCAAGCCACGATCCCGGACGTTTTGCCGGAAGAGAAAGATTATACCCGCGCGCTTTCACTGTCCCGCCTTGCCTACGACCTTGAGAATGTCGCAAGTCCACTGCTCGCGGCTGCGCTGCTCACCGTGATAAGTTTTCACGGACTCTTTGCTGGCACCGTAATTGGCTTTCTCACCTCAGCGGCACTCGTGATGAGCATCGTGCTTCCTAATCACATCCGGCCAAAGGGCGAGAGAGTGTTGAGTCGCATTGGCGCTGGACTGCGAATTTTCCTCGCAACGCCCCGCCTACGCGGTCTCCTCGCTATAAGTGTGGCTGTGGCGGCCGCTGGCGCGATGGTTATCGTCAATACCGTTGTAATTGTTCAGTCCCAATTCGGCCTGTCTCAACGCGCGACCGCGCTTGCATTGGCATGCTTTGGGGCCGGTTCGATGCTGGCCGCGTTGACCCTGCCCCGGTTGCTGGAGCAGCGGTCCGACCGCGCGGCAATGCTATCGGGCGCCGCAATTATGATTGCCGGGTTAGCTGGAGGTCTCTTTCTTCCCAATTATACGCTTTTGCTTCCGTTGTGGGCGGTGATCGGCATCGGCTACTCCATGGCACAAACACCGTCTGGCCGACTCTTACGTCGCTCGGCTCATGCCGAAGACCGTCCAGCGATATTTGCCGCGCAATTCGCGCTCTCCCACGCATGCTGGCTCGCGACCTATCCATTGGCGGGCTGGCTTGGTGCAAAAGTCGGCATGTCTGCGACCTTTGGTCTCTTGGCGGCTATCGCCGCCGGTGCACTTGCGGTCGCATGGTTGGTCTGGCCCCGTCACGACCCCGATGTTGTGACGCACACGCACGATGGCTTGTCGCCCGACGACCCTCACCTCCGCTCGGAGCCGGCAAAAGAGGGAAGTCACGCACACCCCTATATTATCGACAGCATTCATCCGGTATGGCCAGAACATCGTTAACGCCTATGAACTTCCTGAATGTAATGAACTCATTAATCCATATTCGTGTATCAGACCAAAATGGTCACGTAGCACCCCTCGTACAACACGGCTTATGTGTTTTACGATCCTCCCCCCCGGGTTAGGAGCACATCTCCCGCCCGAAAGACGCCTGCGGTAATTACATCTCACGAGTCCCCACCCGTCGGTCCCAACCTGACGGAAACGGAGATGTACGCCGCAGGCGTCAACCTTAGAGCATCGCGAGTTTAATCGGGTGCCTATCCAGCGGCCTTGAGGTAGTTCCAACATTCCTGTTCGGAATAGGGGT
>JAIEMI010000340.1 GCA_019752235.1 Rhodospirillaceae bacterium | reverse complement strand
ACCACCTCGGGCCCGCCGAAGCGGTCGATGACGATGGCCTTCATGTTGCCTCCCTACGATGGCTCTAAGAAGCTATCGAGCACCTTCTTGCGGCCGGCCTTGTCGAAGGCGATGGCGAGCTTGGAGCCGTCGATCTCTTCCACGAGGCCGTAACCGAATTTCTGATGAAACACGCGGTCGCCGATTTTGAAGCCGTGTACACTGGCGCGCGGCTTCGACTCCCACTCCTCGGCTTCGATCATGCGCACGGGGCGGCGGAAGCCCGCGCCCGAACGCGCCCCTGAATCCGACAGACCCCACCCGCCGCCACTACCGCCACCGCCATAAAGACCGGCATCGGATTGCTGCTCGACGGACTCTTTCGGCAGTTCGTCGATGAAGCGTGAGGGGATGCTGGACTGCCATTGGTTATAAACGCGCCGGTTGGCGGCGAAGGAAACAAAGACGCGTTTGCGCGCGCGCGTGAGACCAACGTAGGCGAGGCGGCGCTCTTCCTCCAACGCCTTCTGGCCGTTTTCTTCCAGCGAGCGGCGGCTGGGGAAAATGTCTTCCTCCCAGCCGGGCAGAAAAATAGAGTCGAACTCCAGGCCTTTGGCGGCGTGCAGCGTCATGAGCGTCAGACTCTCCTGTCCCGCTTGCGCGTCGTTCTCCATGACTAGGCTGACGTGATCCAGGAAACCGGCGAGGTTGTCCCATTCATCGAGACCGGAGACGAATTCGCGCAGGTTATCCAGACGGCCCGGCGCTTCGGGCGATTTGTCGCTCTGCCACATGGCGGTGTAGCCGGCTTCCTCCAGCACCATGGCCGCGAGCTCCGACGGCGCCATGACGTCCTTGAGGGTGCGCCAGCGCGCGAAGTCGGCCACCAGCGTCCTGAGAGAATTGCGTGCCTGTGCTCGCAGTTCGTCGGTTTCAATCATGCGCAAGGACGCTTCCACCATGGGCACATTGAGCGCGCGGGCCAGCTGATGGATTTTTTGCAGCGTGGTGTCGCCAAGGCCGCGCTTGGGTTTGTTGACGATGCGCTCGAACGCGAGATCATCTTCCGCCTGATGGATCAGGCGCAGATAGGCAACAGCATCGCGGATTTCCATGCGCTCGTAAAAGCGCGGACCGCCGACGACGCGATAAGGAATGCCGGTGGTGATGAGGCGTTCTTCGAATTCCAGCATCTGGAAACCGGCGCGCACCAGGATCGCCATTTCGGGCAGCTTATGGCCGGCGCGCTGCAGGGCTTCGACCTCGTCCACGACCCAGCGGGCTTCTTCCGGGCCATCCCACACGCCGCGCACTTTGACCTTCGCGCCCAGCTCGGCGTTGTCATGGCCGGTGCGCAGGGTTTTGCCGAGGCGGTCTTCGTTGTGAGCGATGAGGTGCGAGGCCGCCGACAGAATGGTGGGCGTGGAACGGTAATTGCGTTCCAGGCGGATGACCTTGGCGTCGGGGAAGTCTTTCTCGAAACGCAGGATGTTGCCGACCTCGGCGCCGCGCCAGGAGTAAATCGACTGGTCGTCGTCGCCGACGCAGCAGAGGTTGCGGTGCGTCTGAGTCAGCAGCCGCAGCCACAGATACTGCGCGACGTTGGTGTCCTGGTATTCGTCCACCAGCACATACTTGAATTGGTCTTGATACTGCTTCAGCACGTCGGGCTGTTCCTGGAACACCGTGAGGCAGTGCAGCAGAAGGTCGCCAAAGTCGGCGGCATTGAGGGTCTTCAGACGTTCTTGATAGGCGCGGTAAAGCTGCTGGGCGCGGCCCGCGGCGTATTCGGTGCCCTGGCCCTGCCCGACCTTGTCCGGTGTCAGGCCGCGATCCTTCCAGCGCTGGATCACGCCCATGAGCCCTTGCGCCGGCCACTTTTTGGAATCGATATCATCGGCTTCCATCAGTTGCTTCAGAAGGCGCATCTGGTCGTCGGCGTCGAGGATGGTGAAATTGGAGCGCAGGCCCACGGCTTCACCGTGCTTGCGCAGGATACGCACGCCCAGCGCATGGAAAGTGCCCAGCCACACGGCTTCGGCGGCGGGGCCCACAAGCGCCGCCACGCGCTCGCGCATTTCCCGGGCGGCGCGGTTGGTGAAGGTGACGGCGAGAATCTGCCAGGGCTTCGCCAGACGCTGCGACAGGATGTAGCCGAGGCGCGTAGTCAGCACGCGGGTCTTGCCCGTGCCCGCGCCGGAGAGCACCAGCACGGGGCCATCCGTAGCGAGGACCGCTTCGCGCTGCTCGGGATTTAGTTTATCGAGCCACACCGGCGGCGGAGGCGGCGCGGCGGGGACGTAGGGCTTCGCGGGCTCGAAGGCTGTCTCGTCGTTGAGTTCAAACGGGTCGGACACGTCAGGCCTTCGGCCGGATGCCCAGCAGGTGACAGATCGCGTAGGTCAGATCGGCGCGATTCAGCGTGTAGAAATGGAAATCCTTCACGCCCTCGCGTTCCAGCGTGCGCACCTGTTCGGCCACGGCCGTGGCCGCCACCAGCTTGCGGGTTTCGACGTCGTTCTCCAGCCCGGCGAACAGGTCGAACATGCGCTGCGGCACTTTCGAACCCATCTTGATGCAGGAATTCAGCGTCGCGACATTGGTGGCGACGATGATGCCGGGCACCAGCGGCACATTGAGGCCCGCCGCCTGGTCGCGGAAGCGCAAGAAAACATCGGGATCGAAAAACGACTGCGTGATGGCGCGGTTGGCGCCGGCGCCGACCTTACGTTTCAGATTCTCAAGATCGTCTGCGGGGCTTTTGGCTTCCGGATGCACTTCGGGATAGGCCGCGACGCTGATTTCGAAATCGGCCACGCGCTTCAAGCCCCGCACCAGATCGGCGGCGTAGCCGTAGCCGCCCGGATGGGGCGTGTATTTGCTTTGGCCTTCCGGCGGATCGCCGCGCAGGGCGACGATGTGACGGATGCCCGAGTCCCAATAGTGCTTGGCGACGGCGTCGATTTCCGCACGGGTCGCGCCGACGCAGGTCAGATGGGCCGCCGCCAGCAGGCCTTTCTCTTTCTGAATGCGCGTGACGGTTTCATGGGTGCGCTCGCGCGTCGAGCCGCCCGCGCCGTAGGTGACCGAGACAAAGCGCGGCTTTAGCGGTGCCAGCCGTTCGATGGCGCCCCAGAGCTGTTCGTGCATTTTTTCCGTTTTGGGCGGAAAAAACTCGAAAGAGACCTGAATCCCGGAAGGGGTACTGGCTGCGGGGATAGACGAATGCGCCACGCTTGGACTTCCCTTGGACGTTACTAGTTTATTACGCTGCGATATGATAATTACGCCCGCCCATCGGACGGCATAAGACGATACAAAATAGAGATATTTGTGCTGCTTTGTAAGGTACTCCCCCCGTGAACAGAAGCGCGAAAAACAAACCCGGCAGCCCCCTTTTCAAGGCGGTCCGCCTGACTCTGGCCCTGGCTCTGGCAGCGACCCTGGCGGCCTGCGCCACTAAGCCGCCCGCCAGCAACCCCATGGCCCTGGCGGCCTACGAGGAAGCCAACGACCCGCTGGAGCCCTTCAACCGCGCCATGTTCAAGGTCGACGCCGGCCTGGACCAAGTGCTGGTGCGCCCGGTCATCAAGACCTACCGCTTCATCGTGCCCGAGGGCGGCCGCAAGAGCGTCGATAACTTCGTCAACAACCTGAACGCGCCGATCACCTTCGTGAACGACATCCTGCAGGGCGAAATCAGCCGCGCCGGCACCACGCTGGGACGCTTTGTCGTCAACAGCACCGTCGGCTTCCTGGGCTTCTTCGATGTGGGCGAAAAGATCGGCATGCCCTATCACAGCGAAGATTTCGGCCAGACCCTGGCCGTTTGGGGCGTGAGCGACGGTCCTTATATCTATGTACCGCTGCTGGGCCCGTCCACCGTGCGCGACGGCGCCGGCTTCCTGGTCGATAGCTTCGCGACCGATCCGCTCGCCTGGTACAACCGTGGTGACGGCAGCATGGGCTGGGTGCAATGGGCCAGCTTCGGGCTGATCTATATCGACATCAA
>JAIEMI010000144.1 GCA_019752235.1 Rhodospirillaceae bacterium | reverse complement strand
GCCCGATTCGGGGCGCATCCTCCTCGACGGCATCGACATCACCGGCCTCCCCATGTACCGCCGCGCCGCGCTCGGCGTCGGCTATCTACCGCAGGAAACATCGATTTTCCGCGGCATGACCGTGGAAGGCAACATTCGCGCCGTGGCCGAAGTGGTGGAGAGCGACAAGGCCGCGCAAAGCGCCCTGGTGGATGCGTTGCTGCGCGAGTTTTCCATCGAACATCTGCGCCGTTCGCCGGCGCTGGCGCTGTCGGGCGGCGAACGCCGCCGCTGCGAAATCGCGCGCGCGCTGGCCTCGCGCCCGAGTTTCATTCTCCTGGACGAACCGTTGGCGGGCATCGACCCTATCGCCGTCGGTGAAATCCGCGAGATGGTGTCGCATTTGAAAGACCGCGGGCTGGGCGTGCTGATCACCGACCACAACGTGCGCGAAACCCTGGACATCATCGACCGCGCCTACATTCTGCACGAGGGCAGTGTGCTGTTCGAAGGCAGTCCCTCGGAAATCGTCGCCCATGAAGGCGTGCGCCGCGTTTACCTGGGCGAGCGTTTCACCATGTAGCTGTGGATAAATCCGCGGCGCGAGGTGCAATGCGGAAATGCTAACAACTGGTTAAGCGCTTCCAGAAAAACTTCTGCAAGTTATTAAGCATTTTCGGGCAAGATGGCACGGTTTTTGAAACCGCGACCGATCTGGATTTATGGCCCTTTCACCACGCTTAGACCTGAGGCAAAGCCAAAGCCTCGTCATCACGCCGCAACTGCAGCAGGCTATCAAGCTGCTGCAGCTCTCGGCCGTGGAGCTGGCGGAGTACGTCGAACAGGAAATGGTTTCCAACCCGCTGCTGGAGACCGACGACAGCGGCGACGGCGGTGCGCTGCTGGAAAGCGCGGGCAATGCCGATGAGCGCGGCGCCGATAGCCTGTCGGTGGTGGACACCGTCGACGGCCAGGACGAAGCGCCCTTGGACGTCGAGCGCACCGTTGAAGACAATGAGCCTTCGCTGAGTGACGGCGGCGATAGCTTTGGCGGCGGCATCGACACCTCCAATTCCGACACTTGGGGTGCCGGCGGCATCGCGGGCGACATGCCCGACCTTGAAAGTACGCTCGCCGACACGCCCGATCTGCGCAGTCATCTCGTGCAGCAACTCAATCTCTCGGTGGCCACGCCCGCCGACCGCTTTATCGGCATGCATCTGATCGATCACCTGGACGAGAGCGGCTATCTGCGTCTCGACCTCGCCGAAGCCGCGACGCAACTGGGCGCGGACAAAGCCCAAGTCGAACGCGTGCTGGCGCTGATGCAGCGTTTCGACCCCGCGGGGATTTTCGCGCGCGATTTGAAAGAATGCCTGCGCCTGCAGCTGGAGGACAAAAACCGCTTCGATCCCGCCATGGCGGCCTTCCTCGCCAACCTGGAACTGCTGGCGGCGCGCGATATCAAGAAGCTGCGGGACATCTGCGGCGTGTCCATGGAAGACATCCAGGACATGATCGGCGAAATCCGCGCACTGGATCCGAAGCCCGCTTTGCGGTTCGACCGCGTCACCAACGAGTCCGTGATCCCCGATGTGATCATGTCGGTGCGGCCCGACGGAAACTGGCGCGTCGAGCTCAATGGCGACACGCTGCCGCGTGTGTTGGTGAACCGTTCGTACGTCAGCGACATCAGCAAGGCCCCGGTCAAGAAAGAGGACAAAGCTTTTCTGACCGAGCGGCTGCAATCGGCGAACTGGCTGGTGAAGGCGCTGCATCAGCGGGCAGAAACCATTCTGAAGGTGGCGACCGAATTGGTGAAACAACAGGACGCTTTTTTCCGGCTTGGCGTCACACACCTAAAGCCGCTGATCCTGCGCGACGTGGCCGACGCCATCGAAATGCACGAAAGCACGGTCAGCCGCGTCACCACCAATAAGTACATGGCGACGCCGCGCGGCATCTTCGAGCTGAAGTATTTCTTCACTCAGGGGTTGCCATCCAACGACGGCGCCGCCAATCACTCGGCGGAAGCGGTGCGTTACCGCATTAAAACATTGATCGATAACGAGGCCGTGGCCGACGTTTTGTCGGACGATCGGATTGTTGAAATCCTGCGGGCCGACGGCGTTGATGTGGCCCGCCGGACCGTGGCCAAGTACCGGGATTCCCTTAATATTCCCTCGTCCGTCCAGCGCCGCCGCGACAAGGCGGCCGGCTACGGCGGAGGCCTTGCCGGGGCCCGAGTCTTAGGCGCTGTCAATTCTTGACATCATTTTAGGCCGCGCCTATGGTCCGCCACCTTTAAAATAGGCCGGCGACTTAATATCCCGAGCACGATATCCCGAGCACGGGGCGTACGTTGGGGTACGACGGCGCGGCGGAAGACAGAGCAATCATCGGCGCATTAGTTCGGACACATGAGTTCGACAGCCTCTGCTCCGCACGTATCTTGGGCGTCAGATTGCTGACGTGGAGACGCGGTAAGGTTTAACTGACCCGACAACTGAACAAGAAGAACAGTCGAGTTGAATTCCGTCGTATGACGAAAACGTCTTCATCCTCACATCCCGTCGCATATGTCGACCGTCGTCCCGTTTCCACGCGGACGCGGTGTAAAGGCTTGTCATGGAAATAAGCGATTTGCTCCAGCCCGAGGCGGTGATCTCCGGTCTTAAAGCCAGCAGCAAGAAGCAGGCTTTGCAGGAACTGGCCAAGCACGCGGCGCAGATTACCGGCGCCAACGACCGCCGGATTTTCGAGACGTTGCTGGAGCGCGAGCGCCTGGGCACGACCGGCGTCGGCAACGGCATCGCGATTCCGCACGGCAAGCTCGCTGATTTCAAACGTCTCTATGGCGTGTTCGCGCGTCTCGACAGGCCGATCGATTTCGAGGCCATCGATGAACAGCCCGTTGATCTGATTTTCCTGCTGCTCGCGCCGGAAGGCGCCGGCGCCGATCATCTGAAAGCGCTGGCGCGGGTTTCGCGTTTGCTGCGCGATGCGTCGGTATGTGAAAAGCTGCGCGGCGCCGATACCGCCGACGGCCTTTACATGCTGCTGACGCAGTCGGAAGCGCAGGCTGCCTAACCAAGGCGGCGGCTTAATTTCTGAAAAGCTCTTTGGCCTGAATCACGCGCTGGGCGATGGTCACCCAGCACAGCGCGGCGAAGATCCATGCCGCGAGCGGGAACAGGTGCGGCCACAGGCAGACGATGAAGAAGAACAAGATCGTCTCGCTGCCCTCCGTCAACCCGCCGACATAAAAGAAAGATTTCGCGCCGCGCGCGTCGGTGTCGATGCCGCGTTTGGCGGCGATGACGGCGAAAGCCAAAAAGGCCGCGCCGGTGCCCATGAAGCTGACCATCAGCACCACGCCCGCCGTGGCGTTTTCCGGTGACGCCAGGGCGAAGCCGCCGGCCGCCGCGCTGTAGATGATGAAATCCGAGACGATATCGAGATAAGCGCCGTAGTCGCTGGCCTTCGTCGCGCGCGCCAGCGCCCCGTCCAGGCCGTCGGCCAGGCGGTTCGCGGCCAGCAGGATCATGCCGACGATCATGAACCCGCCGGAAATGGCCAAAGCACCCGCGAGCCCCAGGCCGAAGCCTGTCCACGTCACGGTATCGGCGGAGACCCCGCGCGCCGCCAGGGCCTCGGCCCCGCGGTCGAGGGGGTTTTTCAGCAGGCGGACAAAAAGCGGGTCAAGCATGGCTTCACTATATCATGGGCGGAGAAGCCCATCCTTGGATATGATGACACGTGAACCTGTGGGGGCCGGCATGAAGAAGGCGCTTTTACTCGCGATCGTATTTTCAACCCTGCCCGCCGCCGCGCAGCAGGCCCTGCCGAAGAGTTCAGGCGACCCGTTGAAGGAAATCTGCACGGGTTTCCTGGAGCAGGGCGGGGCGGGGGTTTCCGGCGACCGCAACAAATTGTGCACCTGTCTGGTGCGCGAAACCCAGGGGCAACTGACGCGTCAGGAAATGGAGGTTTACAGCAAAGCCGCTGAAACCGGCCAACCGCCGCCGCCCGCC
>JAIEMI010000179.1 GCA_019752235.1 Rhodospirillaceae bacterium | reverse complement strand
CGCCGGGACATACACCTTGGGCGGCAGCTTGAGGACGCTGACGATGCCCCAGCCGATCAGCCCCATGGTGAAGACCATCAGCGCGCCCGCGCCGACGATGCGCGCCATGATGTCGAGATCGACCCGGTTGGCCATCAGGGTATGGAGCAGCAGGCAGGGCGAGCCGATGTAGCTGACAAGGTAGGACACCATATTGGTGTCGAAGGGCAAACGCCGCCGCTCCCAGATGTAGCCCACGAGGGCGATCAATAGGACCGGCGAGATAATCGTGAAAATCTGAAGAAGCATGGGTGCGAATCTTACCAGCGCAAGGCGCTTTGCACATACTAAACCTGCCCCTAAACTCAGGCCTATGAGCCTGGTCCACGCCACCTGCGTTGCCCTCGACGACGTCGGAATCGTGATCCGCGGCGCGTCCGGCGCCGGGAAGTCCGACCTGGCCCTGCGCCTCATCGACGGCGGCGCGGCACTGGTGGCCGACGACTACTGCCATGTCGCCGTGGACAAGGGCCGTTTACTGGTGACGCCGCCGGCCAATATCGCCGGACAGATCGAAGTGCGCGGATATGGCATTGTCAAAATGCCGTATCGTGCGAGCATCGCGGCGGGCCTGGTGGTGGACCTGAAGGCCGAAGCGGATATCGAGCGCATGCCCGAACATCAGACCTGTATCATTGAAGGCGTGACGCTGCCGTGCCTCGCGGTCAACGCCTTCGCCGCCTCGGCGGTCGCGAAAGTCCGCATCGTTCTGCAAAACTTGAAGGCCGCGTCATGAGTGCACCGCCATGACGGCAACGCAGGGTCCGCGCCGGGTTGTGGTCGTCACGGGTATGTCCGGGGCCGGCAAAAGCTCAGCCTTGCGGGCGCTGGAAGATGCCGGCTTCGAGACCGTCGACAATCTGCCGGTGGCGTTGCTCAGCGCCGTGGTCACCGCCGGCAGCGGTCCCTTGGCCGTGGGCATCGACGTCCGCACGCGCGACTTCGACGCCGCGCAATTGGTCGACGTCATCGGCGCTTTACGCCGGAACACCGGCGTGCCCATCAGCGTCGTCTTTCTCGATTGCGACAGCGATGTGCTGGGACGGCGCTATACCGAAACCCGCCGTCCGCATCCGCTGGCCGACGACCTGCCTATCAACGTCGGCATAGAGACGGAACGCCGTCTGCTGGCCCCCTTGCACGAACAGGCGGAACTGCTGATCGACACCTCGCGCCTCGCGCCCGCCGATCTCAAGCGCACCCTCACGGGCCATTACGGCGGCGACACCCACCGCCAGATGCGCGTGTTCCTGATGTCTTTCGGCTACCGGAACGGATTGCCGCGCGACGCCGACCTGGTGTTCGACGTGCGTTTCCTGAAGAACCCGCATTATGTGCCGGAGCTGAAACCCCTCACCGGCATGGACGCCGAGGTCGCCGCGTTCATTACCCGCGACGCGGCGCTGGCGCCGTTCATCAGTCACCTCACGGCGCTGCTGGAGCCCCTGCTGCCGTTGTACGAGGCCGAAGGCAAAAGCTATCTCACCATCGCCGTGGGCTGCACCGGCGGCCAACACCGCTCCGTTTACGTGATCGAACGTCTGAAAGCGTGGCTGGCAGGCAAGAACCGGCCTTTCGACCTGCGACATCGTGATGTCTACGGGCAAAAAGCGCCCGGGAACTAGCGCGCCGCAATGACACGCGGGATAGAGTTAAATATATGATAAATATGATTAATTATAACTCTATCCACAACCACACTTCTTCCGGAACAACCCATCGGTTTGGCCGATGGCAGGGGTCGCTTATGCCGCAACGATTGGGTAAGCTGCGCGGCTCCGATTCCCGGGGCTTTTGCGTTTGTGACGGCCGCAGGGCGGTCGCGCTGCTAGTCAGGAATTACTCTCTTACATGTCGCAATCTAAACCGTTGATCGGACTCGTGCTCGTCACCCACGGGCGTCTTGCGCTCGAATTGGTGGCCGCCATGGAACATGTCGTCGGCCCTCAGACTCAGGTCGGCACGGTGTGCATCGGCCCCGAAGACGACATGGAACAGCGCCGCACCGACATCATGAAAGCCGTCGAGACCGTGAACGCGGGCTCCGGCGTCGTCGTGTTGACCGATATGTTCGGCGGCACGCCCTCCAACCTCGCCATTTCGATTATGGAAACCGCGCCGGTGGAGGTGATCGCCGGGGTGAACCTGCCGATGCTGATCAAGTTGGCGTCGGTCCGCAGCACCGACACGCTGCCGAACGCCGCCATCGCGGCGCAGGACGCGGGGCGCAAGTACATCAACGTCGCCTCGGCGCTTCTGGCGCAAGAAAAGCAAAAAACCAAAAAAGCGAACTGACACGCCAAGCGAA
This sequence comes from Rhodospirillaceae bacterium, assembly GCA_019752235.1. Classification (GTDB taxonomy): domain Bacteria; phylum Pseudomonadota; class Alphaproteobacteria; order Rhodospirillales; family Rhodospirillaceae; genus SHVO01. The sequence goes on along the minus strand of JAIEMI010000179.1, from coordinate 1,720 downwards.
CTAACACGTCTGTCACGCCGGGAGGCGGACTCAGCCGCGAGTGTTGGGTTCAGGACGTTAAAGACGGGACGATACGATGAGCGAGCTGAAGCGCACCGCGGAAATCCGCAACAGCAAGGGGCTGCACGCGCGCGCCGCCGCCAAATTCTGCAAAACCGCCGGACAATTCAACGCCGACATCCGCGTCAAACGCGGCGAGAACGAAGTCTCTGGCGGCTCCATCATGGGCCTCATGATGCTGGCGGCCTCCATCGGCACATCCATCGAGATCAGGACCGCGGGGCCCGATGCCGTCGCGGCGATGGATGCCCTTTGTTCCCTTGTCGCCAACAAGTTCGATGAGGAGTAAGGCGGCGTGATCAAAAAAGCCGGGGCCACCAGCGGGCGGGAAAGGGTCTTCGAAGGCCTGGCCGTCGGCGCGGGCATCGCCATCGGTACGGTCTACCGTCACGACTCCCGCGCGTTGGTACAGGTGCGCGAACGGCGCATTCCCGCCACCAAGGTGCGCAGCGAACAGCATCGCGTGCTTGAAGCCGCCGCCGAAGCCGCCGGCCGCATTCAGGTGCTGCAGGCCCAGGCCAAACGCATGTCGAGCGCCGCCGGTGAAGAGCTGGGCTATATCCTGGAAGCCTACGAACAAATGTTGGGCGGCTCGCGCCTGGTGCGCGGCGTGCAGAAGCGCATCGGCGAGGAGCGCATCAACGCCGAAGCGGCCGTGATGAAAGAGATCGGCCTCATGGCCGAAGCTTTCGCCGCCATGGAAGACCCCTATCTCGCCGCGCGCATGGCCGATATCCGCGAAGTCGGCCGCCGCCTGGTGGAAAGCCTGGGCGGCAAGGATGCAGACGGCGATTTCGCGCATTTGCCGCCCAACGCCGTCATCGTCGCCGATGAGTTGTCGCCCGCCGACACGGCGCTGCTCGATCCCACCAAGGTCTGCGGCCTCGCCACCATGGTGGGCGGCGTCGAAAGCCATACCGCCATTGTCGCGCGCTCGCTGGGCCTGCCCGCGGTCGTCGCGGCCGCGCCCGAGCTGATCGAGCACGCCGAGAACGGCGCGACGATTATTGTCGACGGCGCCGCCGGCGTCATCGTCATCGAACCCACCACGGCCACCCTCGCCAAGTATCGCCGCAAGCGTGCGGGGTTCCTGAAGTCCGAACGCTCGCTGCAGAAACTGAAAACCGTGCCTGCCGTCACGCGCGACGGCGTCCGCATCGGCCTTCAGGCGAACATCGAACTGCCCGCGGAAGTCGAAGCCGCCCTGGCCGTGGGCGCCGAAGGTATCGGATTATTCCGCAGCGAGTTCATGTTCATGAACCGCGATGATTTGCCGGGCGAAGAAGAGCAATTCGCCGAGTTGTCCAAAGTCGTCAAAAAAATGCACGGGCGTCCGGTCACCATCCGCACGCTCGACATCGGCGCCGACAAGCTTGGGGCCGCCTTGGATTTGAAGCCCGGCCCCAATCCGGCGCTGGGCCTGCGCGCCATCCGCTTTTCGCTCAAACGCCGCAAGCTGCTGATGATTCAGTTGTCGGCCATCCTGCGCGCCGGCGCCTTCGGGCCGGTGCGCATCCTGCTGCCCATGGTCTCGATCGTCGACGAGGTGCGCGAGGTGCGCCGCATCCTTACGCGCATCATCGCCCAACTGAAACGCCGCGGCGTCAAAATCGCCGATCCGCCGCCGCCCCTGGGCGTGATGATTGAAATCCCCGCCGCG
>JAIEMI010000271.1 GCA_019752235.1 Rhodospirillaceae bacterium | reverse complement strand
CAAAGATCCGGACGGTCTCGATATTGAGGTCATACATGGTGCGCAAAACGCCAAAGCGGCGTTCCAATCACCGCATAAGGCAAATTTTTTAACCGGCGATCAGGGCTTCGGCCACATGGTGATCTCGGTCAGCGATACGCAGAAGAGCTTGGATTTTTACGGCAAGCTGGGTTTCGAGGTCAGCGACTATATCGATATGCAAGTCGCTGCCGACATGACCGTGCGGCTGGTCTTCCTGCATTGCAATGCGCGGCATCATACGTTGGCTTTCCTGCCCGTACCGACCCCCGTGCGCCTCAACCACCTCATGTTCGAGGTGTCCGACGTCGATGCGGTGCTGGAGTCCTACTACCGCGCCCAGAAGAATAACGTTCCTATCGTGCGGCATATGGGCCGTCACACCAATGACTATATGCTTTCGTACTACGCGAAGACACCGGCCGGTTTCGATGTCGAGTTTGGATGCGATGGACGCCCCATTGGCGCGGATTGGAAAGTTGGAGTCTATAACGCCATCAGCATCTGGGGACACAATCCATGAGCACGCAGCCTGCGGGCAACACCATCAAGGTCGGCGGCAAGGATATTTATTACGTTGAAGCCGGTAAGGGCGAGGCTTTGATGCTGCTGCACGGCGGCGGGCCCGGCGCCAGCGGCTGGAGCAACTACAACCGTAATGTCGAGGCGCTGAGCGCCAGGTACCGCGTCATCATTCCGGACCTGCCGGGATACGGCCAATCCCATAAAGAAGTCATCAGTGGTCCGCGTTTCGCGGCCTATGCCCAAGCCATGGTCGGCGTGCTGGATCACCTCGGGCTAAAACAAGCGCACGTCGTGGGCAATTCGCTCGGCGGCGGCACGGCGCTCATGATGGCGCTGGAGCACGGTGCCCGCGTCGACAAACTAGTTTTGATGGGGCCTGCGGGCCTTGTTACTGCCTATTCGCCGATCCCGACCGAAGGCGCTCGGATGATTTTCGAGTACTACATCGGGGATGGTCCGTCGCGCGAGAAGATCGAGAAGTTCATTCGGTTGATGATTTACGACTCCTCAAATCTCACCAAGGAACTTCTCGATCAACGCTATCAGGCCAGTATCGAGCCTAGCCTGTTGGCGAACCCGCCCCTGGGTAAAGGGCAGATTCCGGTGCTGGAGGAAATATGGCGCGACCCGCGGCTGGCCAAGCTGCCGCATGAGACGCTGGTGCTGTGGGGCCGCGACGACCGCGTCAACCCGCTCTACACCGCGGAGATCCTCATGAACCAGTTGCCGCACGCACGCATGGTGTCCTTCACGCATTGCGGTCACTGGGTGCAATGGGAAAAGGCCAAGGCCTTTAACTCTCTGCTGGCGTCCTTCCTGGCCGGCGACGTGTAAGCCGAGCCTTTTAAAGTTTCGGTAGACGCCGGTCCCCAATCGCCTGTTCCACCAAGCGGCCCGCGGCGAGCAGCAGCGCGTCGCGGCCGAAGGCGGTATAAATCGTCACGCCGAAGGGCACGCCGTCTTTATCCAAGCCCACGGGGATGGCGAGCGTCGGGGCGCCGGCCTTGCCGGTGCATTTGGCAGCGCAGCCCATGGGGGCAATCAGCACGTCCACGTCGCCGCCCGCCAAGGCGGCGTCAATGCCGCCGGCGCGGCTGAGCGCGAGATCGCGCGCGCGGTCGGCGATGTACTGGGGATCGCGCAGACCCTTGGTTTCCTGCGCGGCCAGCAGCAGCGATTGGCCATAAGGAATGTGCTCGGGGTGAGCGTTATTCCAACGGATCAGATCTTCCAGCGATCCTATCCCGCAGGGCGCGTTGTGGTCCTCAAGGAAGGCATTGAGCGCTGCCTTGAACTCGGTGCGGAACACGCACGAACGCACCTCTTGCATCTGTTCGGCGCTGGGCATGTCGCAGGGATCGATGATTTTCGCTCCGGCCTTCGAAAGAGCCGACAGCGCCCCCTCGAACTGCGGCATAACACCGGCGAATTGCTCGCGGTTGGCCATGGCGATGCGCGGTACGCCGATGCGGATATGAGACAGGCTTTCCAAACCCGCGCCGCGCCGGTTGTCGCACAGCGCCTGAGTTTGCATGGACACGGCATCCCGCGCGTCGGCGCCGCCGATGATGTCGAACACCAGTTTGGCGTCCGCGACGGAGCGGGCAATGGGCCCCGGCGCGTCCTGGCTGGGCACCAGAGGCATGATGCCGACGCGGCTGATCATGCCGACGCTGGCTTTAAACCCGACCACAGACGAATAGCTTGAAGGCGTTTGAATGGAGTTCTGGGTCTCCCCGCCGATGGCGAGCGGCGCGAAGCCCGCAGCCACTGCCGATGCCGACCCCACGCTGGAACCCTGGCCGCGTCCGTATGGAATCCCGTGCGGATTGCGCACCACGCCGCCCGCGCCGCTGAATTCCGATGGCATGACGTCGGAGACATAATCCGCGAATTCCGTCAGCCAAGTCTTGCCCAGGACAATAGCGCCTGCATCCTGCAGACGCTGCACCAGCGTCGCCGTGGTTTTGGGCACGAATTTATCTAGTGCTTTTACGCCGGCGGTCGTGGTGTAGGCGTCGGCGACAAAGACATTGTCTTTGATGAGAACGGGAATCCCGTGCAGCGGCCCGCGATCGCGCCCTGACGCCAACTCCTGATCCAGGCGTTTGGCTTCGGCGACGGCGGTTTTCGAGATGTCCTTCACGCAGTTTAGCGCCGGTCCTTTATGATTGAAGGACTCAATGCGCCGCTGATACCAGTCGGTGGCTTCCTGCGCCGACACTTTGCGCGATCGGAAAAGTCCGCCGATCTCCGCGATTGATCCGGACGTCAGGGTCTCTTCCACCGCCGTCATAAGCCATACCCCACCAGAAAAACCGTGTTTGGATACTCGTTCCGTAGCATGCAGTAACGGTTTTTTAGCACGAAGTGGCCGCGCGGCGCGTCGCGCTTATGGAGTAATACGTGGCGCTTATGGTGCGATTGTTGCGCCTGTCTGCCAGGGTTTGCGGAGGAGGCGGGGTTGCGCCCGGATAGGGGCGGTAGCGTATTGCCGCGTAACACCGACAGCACATATGCGGGAGAAAACGACGTGGCACCTTCGGGACAAAAAACCGCGCTAGTAACCGGCGCCAGCCGCGGCATAGGTGCCGCCATCGCGCGCGAACTGGCGGCGCAGGGTTTCACCGTGGCCGTGAACTACGCCAGCAAGCGTGAAGCCGCCGACGGCACGGTAGCGGCGATCACAAAGGCGGGAGGTAAGGCATTTGCGGTCCAAGCCGCGGTTCAGAAGCCGGCGGACTTGGATAGGATGTTCGCGGCGGTGATGGAACAGACCGGACGGCTGGACGTGCTGGTGAACAATGCGGGAGTCAGTGGCACGGCTCTATTGGATCAGATTACGCCGGAGGCCATGGAAGAGACCTTGAGCATCAATTTAAAAGGCGGGATTCTGGCTGCGCAACGCGCCGCGCGGCATATCGGCGCAGACGGCGGCGCCATCATCATCAATGTCAGCTCATCGCTGGCCGTGCAGCCCATGGCGGGACAAGCGGTGTACGCCGCCAGCAAAGCCGGGATCGAAGCCGTGACCCGTGTACTGGCGCAGGAACTGGGCGCGCGCAAAATCCGCGTCAATGCCGTAGCGCCCGGCGCGACGGCAACCGATCTCCTGCCGCTCGATGACGGTGGCCGGGCCTTCATCGGCAGCCGTACGGCACTGGGGCGCGTCGGCGAACCCGGCGATATCGCCAAAGTCGTTGCTTTCCTCGCCGGCGATGCCGCGGCGTGGATCACCGGACATGTCATCGGCGTCGACGGCGGCATCAGGCTCTGAACGGGAATGACGTGAACGGGCAGGCCGCCGCAAAACGTCTCCTATCTCCGTCGCGCCGGACCCTTTTGCACGGGTTGACCGCGGCGGGCCTCGTGGGCTTACCGTCAACCGTTCACGCCGCGGTGTTGGATGAGTCCGCACGCCGCGTGTTGGCCGCCGTCGCTGAAGCTTTTGTGCCAGGCGCGGTGAAAGCGGGTGTCGTCGATTTCGTCACTGCGATGCTGGGTAGGTCGGTACCGCTGCAGTTCTACGGCT
>JAIEMI010000286.1 GCA_019752235.1 Rhodospirillaceae bacterium | reverse complement strand
CTTCAGCGACGCGTCACCGCCTACTCTACCTATGGGATGTATAGTGCGGAATCAGGGGAACCCTTAGCCGCGGATTAAACGTCCTTTTAATATGCAACACGCCGTATCCGCCGCGCCGATTAGGCGAGCGGATCGGGACCGAAGCGGTTGCCGCCAAGCGTGCCGCGCAGGACAAACCAGATCAGCACGATGATCCAGCCGATGAAAGGCACAAGGATCAGCAACTGCCACCAGCCCGAACGATCGCTATCATGCAGACGCCGCGCGCCCACCGCGGGGCTGGACCAGAACGCCGAACGCGGCGCACGCCCGCTGAAACTGGCGCAACTGCGAAAGCAGCTTTGGATAGCGTCATTCAGGTTGACGCCCTGTTCGGTGCCGTCGGTCTCCAACGTGTCGTGAATAGCGCCCTGGTCGAAGGGCCCCGCCGTGCCCGACGCTGGCGTGCCGGCGCTGTGCGTAAAGCGCCGGAGATCCGGGTGTCTCGGAAATATGCATGATCTGGAACATAGGCCTTCGCGACCGTTAAAACACGCAACTAAACAGTTGAAATATTTTACTAAAATCAACTAACGCGTCGCCGCGCGCGGGCCTGTTGAAAACGCAACTCCGTATGCTGTTACGAAGTTCCAAAAATTTCCGCTGCGCAGCGGCCCCGCTCCGGGCATTCTGCGCGCGGATTTAAGCTAACTAACGTTCGGGAGGACTTCCAAATGCTCAATCAGGCCGAAGTGGACGCCATCGCGCGCGATATTTTCGCGCAGCACGAGCGCGCCGACGTATTCAAGCCCTTCCCCGAAAAAGTCCCCGCCATGGAGGACGCGGTGAAAATTCAGGACGCCTACGTCGCCTTGCTCGAAAAGAAATACGGCACCAAGGTCGCCGGATACAAAATCGCGCTGACCTCCAAGTCGACGCGCGATTGGCTGAAGATCAACGAGCCGTGCGTCGGGCAGGTTCTCGGCACCCGCATTCACCAATCGCCGCATACACAGAAACTTTCCGACTATGTGCGCTTCTCCATCGAAACCGAAATTTGCGTGGTGCTGGACCGCGACCTCAACAGCGAAGTCGGCATCGATGAAGTGCAGAAAAGCCTGCGCTCGATTCATTGCTCCTATGAGCTGGTGGAAGACCGCGCCGCCGACCTGACCAAGCTCGACGCCCGCTCGTTGGTGTCCGACAACAGCTGGAACGGCGGCATCGTCATGGGTCCGCCCGGCGACATCAAACTGGATTTCAACAACCGCAAGGGCCGCCTGAGGGTGAACGGCAAAGTCACCAAGGAAGGCACCACCGCCGAAACCATCGGCGGCAACCCGCTGCACGTCGTGTCATGGCTGGCCGGTCACCTGGGCAAACGCGGCAAAGTGCTGAAGGCGGGCTTCCCGATCATCACCGGCAGCATCATCGAAACCCAGTTCCCGGTCGCGGGCGACGTTCTGGTGTTCGACGCCGACGGCATGCCGCCCGTCGAACTGCGGTGCGTACCGTAATCACCTAGTGCAGTGACGGAGTCACATCCGGCGCGAAAATCTTTCCGGGGTTCATGAGGTTGCGCGGATCGAGCGCGCGTTTGATCGCGTGCATCACCTCAACGCTTTCGCCGTGTTCGGCGTAGAGGTGCTTGATCTTGCCTAAGCCGATGCCGTGCTCGCCGGTACATGTGCCGCCGGCGGCTAAAGCGCGATCGATCAGGCGATCATTGAAAGCATCGACCTCGCGCGCATAGCCCGTATCGCCGGGCTTCATCATCACGACCATATGGAAGTTGCCGTCGCCGACATGGCCGACCAGCGGCGCGACGATGCCGTGCGTCTCGGCGTCGGCTTTGCTTTCGCGCACCACTTCGGCCAGACGCGAGATCGGTACGCACACGTCCGTCGGCAACATGCCCCACCCGGGATAGGCCTGTTTGTTGACCCAAACAACGTCATGGCGCGCCTGCCACAGCTTTGTCCGTTCCTCGGCCTGCGCGCTCCACATGAAATTGCCGCCGCCGTTGTCGGATGCGATGGCTTGCACCATCTCGGCCTGTTCCCGCACACCCGCCTCGGTGCCGTGAAATTCCATGAACAGCGTGGTCTGGATGGGGAAGTTCAGCTTGGCGAAGCGGTTGAGCAAATCGATCTGCGCATCATCGATGAGTTCGATACGCGCGATGGGAATGCCCGCCTGGATGGTCGAAATCACCGTATCGACCGCGCCCGCCAGCGCCGTGAACGAGCATTGCGCCGCCGCGATCTTCTCCGGGATTCCGTAGAGCCGCAGCGTCACTTCCGTAATCACGCCGAGCGTGCCTTCGGAGCCCACCATCAGGCGCGTGAGGTCGTAACCGGCCGCCGACTTGCGGGCGCGTCCGCCGGTGCGGATCAAACGTCCGTCGGCGGTGACGACCTGCAGCGCCAGTACATTTTCGCGCATGGTGCCGTAGCGCACGGCATTCGTGCCGGAAGCGCGCGTAGACGCCATGCCGCCCAGCGACGCATCGGCGCCGGGATCGATGGGAAAGAACAGCCCGGTATCGCGGATATGGCTATTGAGCGCCATGCGCGTCACGCCGGGCTCGACGACGACATCGAGATCATCGGCGTTGACCCTCAGCACGCGGTTCATGCGGCTGACATCGAGCGACAGGCCGCCGAGCGGCGCGGAGATGTGCCCTTCCACCGACGTGCCGGTGCCGAAGGGTATGATGGGGATATTGTGGTGAGCGCAAATATTGACGATCTCCACCACCTCGTCGGTCGACTCCGCGAAGACCACGACATCGGGCGGTTCGCCCGCATGATGAAACACGTCCTTGCCATGTTGCTCACGCACCGCCGGCGTGGTCGACACGCGATCACCCAGAAGGTTCTTCAGCTTGGCGATAGCATCGCCAAGTTTGGGGAGGGGCGATCGTGTCGCCAGTGCCGTCACCATGGTCTCCGGGCTCCCTGTCAGGCGTTAGGGAGAGCCTAGCACGCGGCGGCGGGCTCGCGACAGGCGGCAATCAGCATTGTCACAGCCTCGGCCATCTTCTGCATTTCGGCGGGTTCGGGCGGGCGTTCCAGCTTCAATGCATTGAGGAGCAAACGCTCGGCCGTGTGAGCCGCCGCGCTCAAGCCATGACGCTCGAACAGCCCCGCTGAACCCGCAAGACTGTGAGCATCTGCCAGGATCGCCTCGGCCGTGTCGCGGCGCCAGCCGTCGTTCTGCAGCCGCGTCCACACCGCTTCGATACGCGACGCGGTCGGCGGGAGATTGCGCGTAAAGGCTTCGGCGACGGCCGCCAAACGCCGCGCTTTGGCGGCGGGTTGAAAGGCCGGCCGCGGCTGCACGCCGCGCTGCTGCAGAACCCGGACAATCGCATCGACGAGTTCCGTTGGTTTGAAGGGCTTGGCAATGACGCCCGCGACCGTCGTCACATCGGCCTTGATGTCTTTGTCGTCGCGCGCGGTGAGAAAAATCACCGGCGGCAAAGACGGAAGACGCGCCGCCAGACTTGCCAGCGTTGCCGGCCCATCCATGTCCGGCATCACGACGTCTAACAGGATTAGCCCCGGATGAAAGTCCGCGACGGCGGTCAAAGCCTCCGCACCCGAGGCGCAAAGCCGCAGCGACGAGACTCCGGCGGCTTGCAGCACGCCTTGCACAACGGAGCGGACGAAAGCATCATCGTCCACAACCATTACGTTATCTGGTAAAGAGCTTGCTTTATCCTGGCGTCCGGAGCTCACGGCTTAGTCCATTGTTGGAGTAGGGAAATGCATCAATTTGTAACAATTGATGCTACCCCTTTCGACCAGGGATAGAAAATTGTATCTTGGGTTGTATAATTTCCCATACTTGGAAATTGAGGCAGTCCCTAAAAAACCCGATTGTTAAAACCCTACGGAAATTCAGGAAGCATGTCCGAGACGCCCGCCTCGACCGTTACGGCGCCGACATCCGCGCAGGCCGCCCCCGCGCGGCCTCAGTCCGTCCATGTCCCTACAACGCAGCCGCACATTCTTGTGGTCGAGGACGACGCCTTTGTCCGCGAGGTACTTGAAGTCTACCTGCGCGCCGAGGGCTATCAAGTCACCGTCGCCAGCGATGGACGCGAAATGCGCAACGTGCTGACCGA
>JAIEMI010000131.1 GCA_019752235.1 Rhodospirillaceae bacterium | reverse complement strand
CCGCGCCGAAGCTGAAGGATTTTCTGGAATTGGATGACGCCGCCTTCCGCGTGCTGTTCTCCGGCTCGCCGGTCAAGCGCATCGGCCGCGCGCGTTTCATCCGTAACGTCCTGACGGCCGCCGGTAACAGCGGTGACGCGTCTTTTGGGGATGTGGTGGAGAAACTGCTGAGCGACGAGTCGCCGTTGGTGCGGGGTGCTGCGGTCTGGGCGTTGCAGCGGTTGAGTTCGGCGCGCGCGGCGAACATGAGAGAAAGCTATTTAGCGCGCGAAGCCGACGACACCGTGCGCGCCGAGTGGGCATAACGCGTGGGTATAAAAAGAAACGGCCGGGACTTGCTGTCCCAGCCGTCTCGTTCGTCCCCCAAGACTTGGCCCCCCAATGTCTGGACGAAGCGCTCTTTCTTTACTGCTGAACCGCCAAAGCCCGGGCCAACTGGCTCAGCGCTTCCTGGTGTTTCTGATTGCCGATGCTGGCGAAGTTGCGCGCCAGTTCCAGGCACATTCTCTGTCTTGGGTTCATGGCGTCTTCCTCGGCGGCTTCCAGGCCCTCGAAGAAATAGGTGATCGGTACATTCAGAACCCGCGTGATTTCGTACAGGCGTCCCGCCGAGATACGGTTGATGCCGCGCTCGTACTTATGGGCCTGCTGGTAGGTCACGCCGATCATGTCGGCCATCTGCTGCTGGCTCAGTCCCAGCATGATGCGGCGTTCGCGGATGCGCGCACCCACATGCCGGTCGATTGAACTGGCCCGATTCGCGGGCGCCGCTTTGATTGTCGTTCCACCGTCCATGACGTATTCCCCAACCAGAAGTGAAGTCCGTGCGGATGTTTTCCATCCTGCGTGTTTTGCCGGCGCGGGATCGCGCCCGTTCCAACACCATGGATTGTAAGAAGTGCGACCGGTTAACACCCGGAGTTTCTTGTAAAAAATTGTTATCGCACGTTATACGATTGTTAAAATCCGAAGGGCTTTCCACACACCTTCGATACCGCCGCGCGCCGGGCGCTAAATTCAACCTGGGGCTCAAGGAAAGCAGCATCTGTACAGACTAAAGTATTCTAACGCACACCGCACAGAGCGGGCGTGGTTTCACAACTGTTGCTGTAGATGCAGCAGAATGGCCGCTCGGATTTTAAAGATTTAACATCGCGCCGGAGCGACAGGCTCCGGCCAAGGGCCGCGGGGGGAAAGTTTTAGGTCCGGTCCTTCACCAGCTTTTCGAGCTGCGCCTGCATGGCGTTGAGCTGGGATTTCAGGGAATCGATGTCTTCGCTTTTTTCCGGCGCCGCCCCGGAACCGGCAGCGCCTTTGGCGCTGCCGTTCGGCGCACTGTTGGCGCGTTGCTGCGCGGCGAAGGGATTCCACATCTTCATGGCGTTTTCGAACAATGCCATGTTCTGTTTGCCCATCTCTTCCAGGCGCTGCATCGGCATGATGCCCTTGAAGGCTTCCTGCATGGAGCCGCGCATCATGGATTCGTTCTGGTGGAAGGCTTCCATGCTGTGTTCGAGGTAGCGCGGCACCAGGCCGCCCAGCGAATCGCCGTAGAAGCCGATGACCTGGCGCAGGAACTTGATGGGCAGCAGGTTCTGGCCTTTGCCTTCCTGCTCGACAATGATCTGGGTCAGCACGCTGCGGGTGATGTCCTCGCCGGTCTTGGCGTCGGTCACCACGAAGTCCGTGCCTTCCTTTACCATCTCGGCCAAATGGTCGAGGGTCACATAGCTGGACGTGGCGGTGTTATAGAGCCGCCGGTTGGCGTACTTTTTAATTGTAATGACGGACGTTTTTGCGCCCCCGTCCTGCTTGGTCTGGGTATCGTGTTCGGCCATGTTTTTGGCACCTTGAGTCCCTGTTGCGCGTTATTGTGCTATGCACAATGGCGTCCTGTCAAAGCGCCCGTATCAACTTTTTACAGGAATCCGGTTCTAAGCCTGCCGCCGGACCGCCAAAGCGGCGGCCAAAGCCATATCCAAGCTGTCTGCCAAAGCCTTACATAGGTACAAGCCGACCCGATTACTATAGTTGCGGACATGACCGAAAAACCGCCCAACCCGGCCGACTACGACGCTCTTGCAAAGCGGTATCTGGACCTCTGGCAGGACCAGGTGGCCAAGCTCGCGCGGGATCCCGGACAGTTGGGGCAGGCGGCTCAGGCGTGGTCGCAGATGGCGGCGTCCATGATGCCCAAAACCTCACCCCCAGCGGGGCCTCCTCATGACGGCACAAACACAACCGAGACCGGGCCCACCGCGGGAACCGCGGCCGGGACCACGTCCCCTGGCGCTGCACATGGCGGTGGAGGGCTGGATCTTGCAGACCTCCTTCGCCGGATTGATGGCCTCGAAAAACGCCTCGCCGACCTTGAGTCAAAGCAATCCGCTGCAGGCGCTGCTGGAACCGCTGCGCGCCCTCGCCGGAAAAAATCCCCTCACGCATGAGGCCTTCTGGAAAGACTTCCAGCCGCTGCCGCTGATCGACGCGGTGACGCGCGAGACGCACGCGCGCATGGAGACCTTCGTGCGCGGTGTGCGCACGTACCAGACACATCCCTATCGCCGCGCCTTGAAGGCTCCGCCGCCGGTGTGGAAACACGGCGTCGCGTCGCTGGTGGACTACGGCGGCCATGGTGTACCGGTGCTGTTCGTCCCCTCGCTGATCAATCGCGCTTATATCCTCGATCTTGCCGAGGACCGCAGTTTGCTGCGCAGCGCGGCGGCTGCGGGTTTGCATACGTTTCTGCTGGATTGGGGCGATCCGGGTCCGGCGGAGCGGCGCTTCAGCGTGGAAGACTATATCGACGGCGTGCTGACGGCGGCGCTGGAAGAGGTGAAGGCGCGCACCGGCCAGCGCCCGCGTCTCGCCGGCTATTGCCTCGGCGGAACCTTGTGTGTCGCGCCCGCCGTGCTGCGGCCCGACCTGGTGTCGGGGTTGCTGCTGCTGGCGGCGCCGTGGGATTTCCATAACGGCGCCGATGCGTCGCGCGTGCTGCTCAATCTCTCGCGCCCCATGATCGAAGTCATGCTGCAGGCCGAAGGCGCGGCATCGGTGGACGTGCTGCAGGCGTTGTTCGCCTCGCTCGATCCGACATTGGTGGGACGGAAGTTCCGCAATTTCGCCGGGCTGGACCCGGCGTCGGATCAGGCCCGGCGGTTCGTGGAGCTGGAAGACTGGCTCAACGAAGGCGTGCCGCTGGCGGGGCCCGTGGCGCGGGAAGTGTTCTTCCAGTGGTACGGCGCCAACGATCCCGCCGAAGGTCGCTGGAAGGTGGGCGAGACCGTGATCGATCCGCGCCGCATAAAGTGTCCGTCGCTGGTGTTCATCCCGAGCCAGGATCGCATCGTGCCGCCGGGTTCGGCGCAGCGCCTCGCGGACCTCATTCCCCGCGCCCAAAGCCGCACCGTCGATCTCGGGCATATCGGCATGGTCTCGGGCGGCAGCGCGCCGAAGCGGGTCTATGCGCCGGTGATCGAATGGCTGACGGCGCCGCCAACACCTTGAGCTTTCACCATATAATGCTGCGCCGCAACAACGGCCTTGCTCCCACCCCGGGCGGGGTCTTACAAGGCTGCATCACTTTCATAGATAATTTGGAGCGTTCCCCATGACCGACATCGTCATCACCTCCGCCACGCGCACCGCCATCGGCACCTTCAACGGTTCGCTGAGCGGTCTGTCCGCAGTCGACTTGGGCACGGTGGTCATCACCGAGGCGCTGAAGCGCGCCAAGATCGACGCGAAGGATGTGTCGGACGTGGTGATGGGCCAAGTGCTGACGGCGGCGGTGGGTCAGAACCCGGCGCGCCAAGCCTCCATCAAAGCAGGCGTGCCGCAGGAAGTGTCCGCCATGACGATCAATCAAGTCTGCGGTTCGGGCCTGAAGGCCGTCGCCATGGCCGCCATGAGCATCAAAGCCGGCGACAGCAGCATCGTCGTCGCCGGCGGTCAGGAAAGCATGAGCCAATCGTCCCATGCCATGCACATGCGCAACGGCGCCAAGATGGGCGGCGTACTCGAACACCCCGGCAAAGTCGGCGATATTGCCTATCAGCGCCTAAAAGACAGCTTTGACGCCGCTACCAGCGGCGAAAACGCGCACAAAACGCAGCTTTTA
>JAIEMI010000346.1 GCA_019752235.1 Rhodospirillaceae bacterium | reverse complement strand
GCTGTTCACATAGTCGATCAGCGGCATGGCGCCGCCGCCCAGGGCATCGACGCGGTGGATGACGTTGGCGAGCCGGAAGTCGGGATAGCGCAGAAAGTTCAGCGACCACGCGGGATGCATGGCGAAGTTGAGCAGGCCGGCCAGGCCGAACTTGGGCGGCATGGTCATGCCGGTGAGCTTGTCCCGCTCGCGGTTGCCGGCCACGGGCATATCGACCGTGAGGCATAAAGCCTTGTAACCCGCGGCTTTGCAGCGCCGCACGAAATCGGCGGTCAGGCCGCGATCCTTGTGAATGTAGATCTGGAACATCTTCGGGCCGGCGGCGGCCTTGGCCACATCCTCCAGGCTCGTGGTCGCCAGTGTGGATAACGTATAAAGCGTGCCCAACGCGGCGGCGGCGCGCGCGACGGCCAGTTCCTTGCCGTGATGAAACAGACGCGACATGCCCGTGGGCGCGAGGAAAACCGGCCAGTCCAGCGTTTGCCCGAGCACCGTGGTGCGCGTGTCGATGGCGCCCACGTCCACCAAATAGCGCGGCATCAGGCGAAAACGCTCGAACGCCGTCGTGTTGCGGCGCAGCGTGATTTCGTCGTCACCGCCGCCGTCAATGTAGTGAAACATCGCCGCCGGGAGGCGGCGCTGCGCCAAGGCCCGGAAATGCGAGACATTATGACAGTGTTTGATGGACATGCGTTGACGATCCCGGGGCCGACAGCAAGCTAAGGCCTGTTTTATAAGGCCGCAATGCGTTTTGTGCGCGCCCCATGACGATGGGAAATATGATTCAAGTCAACGGTTTATAGAATCATGTTGGTGTCGTTTCGCAGAAATTATCCACAGGCCGCGCGCGTGCCGACGTGGCGGCAACACCCATAAACAGAGGGTTTGTTGCACCGCGCGGCGGAGGCTGTTTTCGACCCGCATGCAAGAAATATCGTGTTTTTGGGGTTTAAATGCATTTTTCGGCGCGCGGGCGCTTGCATAAGCACTGCCGTTGTGATTCTCTCCCGATCGCAGTTTCACTTCTAATTCTACAAAAAGGATCGATACACATGGCCACTGCCACCAAACAAGCGGTCGTCACCCTGAAGCACCTGGCTGCCGAACTGGGCGAAAAGCACGAGCTGTCCAAGAAGGTCGCGACCGAAGTGCTCACGGACCTGGTTGCTCTCATCTCCAAGAACCTGAAAAAGGGCAACAAGCTGCGTCTCACCGGCCTCGGCATCCTCCAGGTGCGCAAGCGCCCGGCGCGTATGGGCCGTAACCCGGCCACCGGCGAAGCCATCAAGATCAAAGCGAGCAAGAAGGTCGCCTTCCGCGCCGCGAAGGATCTGAAGGAAGCCGTCTAAGAATTCCGCCGCCGGGACCGTGCCCTCAACACGTCCCGGCGACGATTTCTTGCACGCATAAAAAAAGCCCGGTTTTCCGGGCTTTTTTTATTGTCTGACGGGTGCCGCGTAAACGCGCATCACCTTTTCCTCCCCCTGAAAGGGGGAGGAGAAAAAAGATTACTGCATGAACCAGCCGTGGCTGACGACCAGGGATTGGCCGGTCAGCGCATTGGTTTCGAAGTCGGCGAAAAACAGCGTCGCCTGGGCGACGTCGTCGATGGTGGTGAATTCGCCATCCACCGTGTTTTTGAGCATGACGTTCTTGACGACCTCGGCCTCGGTGATGCCCAGCTCCTTGGCTTGTTCCGGAATCTGCTTTTCCACCAGGGGCGTGCGGACGAAACCGGGGCAGATGACATTGGCGCGCACGCCGTGGGCCGCACCCTCCTTGGCGACGACCTTGCACAGGCCGATGAGACCGTGCTTGGCGGTGACGTAGGGCGCCTTCAGCACCGAAGCCTCCTTGGAGTGCACGGAGCCCATGTAGATGATGCTGCCGCCGCGCTTCTGGGCGTACATGGCGCGCAAGGCGGCGCGGGTGGTGAGGAAGGCCCCGTCCAGGTGGATGGCCAGCATCTTTTTCCACTGGCTGAACTCAAAATCCTGCACGGGAGCGACGATTTGGACCCCGGCGTTGCAGACCATGATGTCGATGCCGCCGAAGCCTTTGATCACTTTCGCCATGCCGGCTTCGACCTGGGCTTCGTCGGAGACATCCATGCCGACGCCCATGGCGCGCGTGCCCGTGGGGTCCAGTTCCTTGGCGGCGGCTTCGGCGCCGGCGAGATTGAGGTCGGCGATGACGACCTTGGCGCCGGCCTTCACAAACGTCGCCGCGATGCCTTTGCCGATGCCGCTGGCCGCGCCGGTGATGACGGCGACTTTATCTTTTACGCTCATGGATACTCCCTGGACGCTTAAAACTCGGCGTCGACTTCTTCCAGTTCGTCGGGCTCGGCCTTGGCGGCCTCGACCCATTCGGCCATGGCGGGCCATTTCATGATCTTGTCGCAGTAGGCTTTGCTGACATCGTCGATCATGACGCCGTAGGTAAGGAAGCGCGTGCAGACCGGCGCGTACATCGCATCCGCCATGGTCGGCTTTTTGCCGAACAGGAACGGCCCGCCGTAGGTGGACAGGCAATCCTGCCAGATCGCGAAAACGCGCGCGATGTCGGGCTTGGCGCCGGCCCAGGTTTTGAATTCGGGATAGTGCGCCTTGAGATTCATCGGCAGCGCCGAGCGCAGGTTATAGAAGCCCGCATGCATTTCGCCGCTGATGGAGCGGCAATGGGCGCGCAGCACGCGGTCCTTGGGCAATAGCCCCGCGTCCGGAAAGGTCTCGGCCAGATATTCGGCGATGGAAAGGGTGTCCCAGATCTTCGCGCCGTCATGTTCGAGGCGCGGCACCAGCACCGAGGGCGATAGCAGCAAGAGCTCGGCGCGGTTGGTGGGATCGTCGATGGAGACGGTTTTAACCTTGAATTCCAAGCCCGCCATCTTGCACAGCAGCCAGGCGCGTAAGGACCAGGACGAGTAATTCCGGCTCGAAATGGTCAAGGTGGCCGTCGCCATAAGTCCCCTTCTCGCCGCAACTTTTACCAGCGGGCCTGTGACCAACGGGCCGCAGTCCGGCAACGGCGGGCTGTGCCCCTTGCGGCGGGCTGCGACCGTCACCAAATAGATCATCTCGCAATGCAGCATAAAAAGCACTAGGCTTTATCGCGAGACGGCCGGGATTCTTTGCGCCCCCATTTGGGGCCTATGCCCGGAAGGCGCTTTCGGGCCTGCTTCAGAGGTCTATTGTCGAGGTTAAAGCGTGCTTTATTCGGCCTATCAGTGGCAGTGGGATCTTATGGAACCCATCCGCCAAGCGGCCAGCCGGGCGCAAGTCCTGCTGAAACCGTTTACGGCGCTGCCGGGGTTCTGCGGCCTCGCCTATATCACCGCGGCCTGGGAATTGATGGCCCGGGTGGGGCTGACCCACCATCGCCCGAGTTACGGCATCGATTACGTGCAGGTGGGCAACCAGACCGCGAAGGTGACGGAAGAGCCCGCGCTGGTGACGCCCTTCGCCACGCTGCTGCACTTCAAGAAGAATATCGACGCCCCGCAGCCGAAAGTTTTGGTCGTCGCCCCGCTGTCGGGCCACTTCGCGACGCTGTTGCGCGGCACGGTGCGCACGCTGCTGGCGGACCACGACGTCTACATGACCGACTGGCACAACGCGCGCGACATTCCGCTGGAAGACGGCAAGTTCGGCTTCGACGAATATGTCGAGCACATCATTTCGTTCCTGGAGACCATCGGCCCCGGCGGCCACATGATCGCCGTATGTCAGCCCTGCGTGCATGCGCTGGCGGCGGTGGCGGTGATGTCCGAAGACAAGAATAAAGCCACGCCGCTCAGCATGACGCTGATGGCGGGCCCGGTGGATACGCGCATCAATCCGACTAAAGTCAATCAACTGGCGACGGACAAACCCATCGCCTGGTTCGAGGACAATCTGATTTCCGAAGTGCCGGCGCGCCACGGGGGCGCGGGCCGCAAGGTGTACCCCGGCTTCGTGCAGCTGATCGCCTTCATGTCGATGAACAGCGAACGCCACGCCAAGGCGCACCGCGACCTTTACATGCACATGGCACGCGGCGAGGACGACAAGGCCGAAGCCATCAAGACCTTCTACGACGAATACTTCGCCGTGCTGGATTTGCCCGCCGAGTTCTACCTGGAGACCGTGCACCGCGTGTTCCAGGAAGCGCTGCTGGCCAAGGGC
>JAIEMI010000215.1 GCA_019752235.1 Rhodospirillaceae bacterium | reverse complement strand
GCGGTGATCTGCGTCGAGAAGATCGCGGGGCTGCATCCGCATCCCTTGAACGTGCTGGGCATTCCCGGCTGCACCTACTGCCATCCGCAGATCGCCAGCGTCGGCCTCACGGAACAGGCGGCCAAGGACAAGGGCTATCAGGTGAAGGTCGGGCGGTTCCCGTTCATGGCCAACGGCAAGGCGATTGCCTTGGGCGATACGCAAGGCCTGGTGAAGACGGTGTTCGACGCCAAGACCGGCGAGCTGCTCGGCGCGCACATGGTCGGCGCGGAAGTGACCGAGATGATCCAGGGCTATGCGATTGCAAAGACGCTGGAAACCACCGAGCAGGAACTGATGCACACCGTGTTCCCGCACCCCACTTTGTCGGAAATGATGCACGAGAGCGTGCTGGATGCATATGGACGGGCGATTAATTACTAGATAGGCCACGCCTGTCATCCCGGACAAGCGACACCGTAGCGTAGCGCAGGTGGCGCGCCGATCCGGGATCCATGCTTCATCCGCATGGCTCGCGTGTTATTGCACGATGGATCCCCGCCTTCGCGGGGATGACAATTTGAGTGTAAACTAGGCCCATGAGCACCGTCGAGAACCTGAAAGACAATAAACCCCGCCAGCCGAAACCGGCGTGGCTGCGGGTGAAGGCGCCCACGTCGCCGGCGTACAACGAAACGCGCAAGCTGATGCGCGATTTGAAGTTGCACACGGTGTGCGAAGAGGCGGCGTGTCCCAACATCGGCGAATGCTGGGCGCAGAAGCACGCGACCATGATGATCCTGGGCGACATCTGCACGCGGGCCTGTTCCTTCTGCAATGTGAAAACCGGCAAGCCCGGCGCGGTGGATGTGGACGAACCGGCGCACGTGGCCGAAGCGGTGAGGAGCCTCGGCCTTAAGTTCGTGGTGATCACCTCCGTGGACCGCGACGATCTGGAAGACGGCGGGGCAAATCATTGGGTGGCGGTGATCAAAGCCATCCGCGCGGCCAATCCGGAGACCACGATTGAAGTGCTGACGCCCGACTTCCGCAAGAAACTCGGCATGGTCGATCTGGTCGCTCAGGCGCAGCCTGACGTTTATAACCACAACCTCGAAACCGTGCCGCGCCTGTACCGCAAAGTCCGCGCCAGCGCGCGCTACTTCACGTCCTTGCGTCTGCTGGAACGCGTGAAGGAAATCGACCCGTCCATGTTCACCAAGTCGGGCATCATGGTCGGCCTGGGCGAGATGAAGGAAGAGGTGCTGCAGGTCATGGACGACATGCGCGCCGCCAACGTCGATTTCCTAACCATCGGCCAATACCTGCAGCCGACCACGCGCCACGCGGCGGTGGAGCGCTTCGTGCCGCCGGAGGAATTCGCCGAGTACGAACGCATCGCCCGCGCCAAGGGATTCCTGATGGTCTCGGCCAGCCCCCTGACGCGGTCGAGCTATCACGCCGACGCCGACTTCGCGGAACTCCGCGCCGCGCGCGATAAACAGCTGGGTCGCGCTTAACTTTCTATGCCTGTTCACCGCGAAACGCGCATCCTGCCCTATACGCCGCAACAGGTGTACGACCTGGTGGCCGACGTGGAACGCTACCCGGAGTTCCTGCCGTGGTGCGTGGCCTGCCGTATCATCAAGCGTGACACGCCGACGTCCTTCACCGCCGATCTGGCCGTGGGTTTCAAGATGGTGCGCGAGCGCTTCAAGTCGCGCGTGACGCTGCAGCCCATCGAGATGATTACGGTGGAATATCTCGATGGACCGTTTTCCTACCTCACCAACGAATGGAAATTCGCGGCCGACCCCAAGGGCACGGCTGTGCAGTTTTACCTGTCGTTCGAATTCAAATCGCGGATTTTGCAGGCGCTGATCGGCGTGCTGTTCGAGGAAGCGGTGCACCGTATGGTCGGGGCCTTCGAGACGCGGGCGAAGAAACTGTACGGTTAACGGCGTGGCGCTTAACCGCTGTCGCAACCCGGTCGTGGGACAATCCGCGCGCGGGCACCAGCTTTCCTAAATTCGCTCCGCTCATTAAGAAAAGCTAGGTGTCTTCCCCGTCGTCCTTGAGACTTCCCAGCAGCAATTCCATCGCGGCGCCGACGGCGGCGCGGCGGATGTCGCTGCGGGTGCCGGCGAAGACGTAGCGCTTCACCATGGCGTCGGTGTTGGTCTGGGCGAGGGCCATGTACACGAGGCCCACCGGTTTTTCCTTCGTGCCGCCGCCGGGGCCGGCGATGCCGGTAATAGAGACGGCCATGTCGGCGTCGGTCTGGGCGAGGGCGCCTTCGGCCATGGCCGAGGCGACGATGTCGCTGACGGCGCCGTACTCGGCCACCGCGTCGCGCGGCACGCCGAGCAGGCGCGATTTCGATTCATTGGAATAGGTGATGAAGCCGCAGTCCATGACGTCGGACGAGCCGGCGTTGGCGGTGAGGCAGCCGCCGAGCAATCCGCCGGTGCAGGATTCCGCCGTGACGATGCGCTTCTTGCGGGCTTTGGCCGCAGCCAAAACTTCCTTCGCAAGTTCGAGGAGGTCCGCAGGCAGATCGTTCATGGATGGGGCGACTCAGAAAAGGGGGGCGGCTCAGTAATAGCTGTCCCACAGGTGTTGCAGGACCAAGAGTATGCCAGCGGCATACAGGCCTGCGAGCACATCGTCCAGCATTATGCCGAGCGCACCCGGCACCTTCTGGTCGGCCCAACTCACCGGCCACGGCTTGACGATGTCGAACAGGCGGAAGAGCCCGAAGCCGAGGGCGTACCAGACGATATTGAGCGGCACGACGCTGAGCGCGATCCACAAACCGACGACTTCATCGATGACGATCCATTGCGGATCGGCGGCGTCGGGTTCTTCGCGCAGATAGCGCGCCGTGAATACCCATCCGAGAATGAAGGGAATGATCGCCGCCGCGCCCAGCCACCACTTACCGCCGAGCCAGGTGATCAGCACCGCCATGGGCAGAGCGTTGAGGGAACCGACCGTGCCGGGCGCGTGATAGGAAAAGCCCGCACCGAACCAGGTCAGGAACATCAGGCCCTTGGGCCAGGGCTTGCGCCAGTCGGGCCCGCCGATGCGCCAGCCCCCGGCCGTCAGCAGCGGCGCGTGAGGCGTCTCGGGAGGGGGTTCGTGAGATTGGGGGTCCGAAGGGGCCGCGGGCGAGCTCGGGTGTGGGTCGGGGGCGCGGGACATAATCTTCGTAACTTTTAACGCTTCGGCCAGCCGACACCTTAAAAGTATTGCAAGGAGTCCGCAAAAGGACTTTCTATTTCAGTACAAGGCATTGAAACAAATATATAAATTATGATTCTGCATGTCTGTGACAACTATCCGCCTGGTTTTACTTTCTCTTTGAATTTAACGGTTAGAATCGGCAGGATAACCACGGCTGCTTGCTACTTCCCAGGCGTCGCGGCGTTTTCAAAAGATTGCGCAGCCAGCCGGACTGATTTCCGGGCTGGTGGGGTGGTCGATTGA
The DNA here is from genome assembly GCA_019752235.1 of Rhodospirillaceae bacterium. Taxonomy (GTDB): domain Bacteria; phylum Pseudomonadota; class Alphaproteobacteria; order Rhodospirillales; family Rhodospirillaceae; genus SHVO01. The sequence goes on along the minus strand of JAIEMI010000215.1, from coordinate 736 downwards.
TGCGCTGCAAAAAGAACGCGGAGCGCTTCTGCTTCAAGGGACAAGCGAGGATGCCAACCTGGGGAAAAGAATTATAAAAACGCCCAGGGAGAGGATTACTGAACGGTGTCATCAGTAAGAGGGGACGGCGTGTTCACAGGTAAACAACACTCGAAGTTTGACCCGCAGGATCGCGGTCTCAACCGGGTTCAAAAACTGCTGCAGCGCTTCTTTCCGGAGCGTCAGCTGATTGTCCGGTCGGGCGAACGCATGCGGACGCTGCGGCTGTCGACCAATCGGCAAGCGGTGATCGTGACGGTCGGCGTGATCCTTGGAACCTGGACGCTGCTCAGCTCCGGGCTCGCGATGAACCACAGCGAGCGTATCCGCCACAAGAACACCGAGATCAAGGACGCGCGCGTGGGCTACGAGCAACTGCTCGCCCAGGTGTCGATCTACAAGGAACGCGTCGCCGACCTCACCAAAGACCTTGAATCCAACTACAAACACTCGCTCGCGCTGGTGGACAAAGAGTCCGAGATTCTCAAGAGCAAGACCGCCGCGCTGAACGGCACCGCCGAGAAGAAGGGCCTGGTCGCGAAACTCAAGAGCCGCGCCAAGGATGCGCTGAACGATCTGATTTCCAGCACCGCTTCTGGCTCCGGCCGCTTTTCCACCTTCCGCGCCCGCGAGCATATCGAAATCATGCCATTTTCCGACCACACGCTGGAAAACCAGGTGTACGACCTGACTCAGG
>JAIEMI010000287.1 GCA_019752235.1 Rhodospirillaceae bacterium | reverse complement strand
GCGATCTCGATCTCGCTTATGTGCTGCTCCGCGTAAAAGACGATGCGGGCGCCCTGGCGATGTTTGACGGTGTTTGCGCCCACGCCATGACGCCAGCCTCGGAAATGGACGCCGGCTATGCCGCGCAGCGCCTCGTGCGTAATCCCGACGCCATCGTGCACTTCAGCAAGTCTCTCGACCTGCGCAGGACCGGTTCCGAACCGCTCGACCCCGAGACGGAATTCGGCATTCGCCGCTCCATCGACAGTCTCAGCCGTGAGTTCGGCCTGACCATCGGCGCGTTCTATCGCGCGGACCGCTCGCCCGCGGGCGGCGGCAACGTCGGTCAGGGCATCGCCGAAGCCTATTGGCAGCCGCCCGCCATCGGCAATCGCAATGGCCGGATCCTGCAGCTTTATTCCCGCCTCAGCATGAACGCGCTCTCGCCCGGCGCCAGCACGGTGCAGTCGTCCTCCCTGCAGGCGGCGTTGGGCGTGCGCTACAAGCCCCTGGCCGATCTCAACTTTGTCGGCGCGGTCGAGCGTCTTGTGCCCATCGGGGCCACGGCGGTGAAGGACTGGCTGTTGCGCGCCGGCTACTCCGCGGGGTTCAACACCGATATTCAACCATCGACACATTATAATATGTCGGGTCAGATTTACGGCGAAGCCGCCTACCTCACCAACCAGGACCGCGCCATCGGTTCCATCGAAGGCCGTTACGGCATCGACCGGCGTTTGGGGCCGTCGCCAAATCTCACAGGATCGCTCTACGTCAACGGCGCGTATAATTATGACTCCGCCGAGCTGCGCAAGTCGTCCTTCGCGGCGGGACCGGGCATCAGCCTGAAATACTGGTTCCGCGAAAACCAGCACCGCGCCCCGGCCAGTTACGTGCAGGTGGACGTCATGTACCGGTTCAAAATCACGCCCGCGGACCGCACATCGGGCCTGGTGCTTCAGCTTTCCACATCATTCTAGAGTGTTGGTCGCCTCGCGTTGACTTTGCGCGTGGCGCTTCCTAAATTTGAATTCTTCTAAATTTGGAGGACGCGCCATGGCCATGGAAATCGATATCGGCATCGACAAAAAGGGCCGTAAGGCGATCGCGGAAGGGCTGTCGCATCTGCTGGCCGACACCTACGTGCTCTACCTCAAGACGCACAATTATCATTGGAACGTCACCGGCCCGATGTTCCAGACGCTGCACCTGATGTTCCAGACCCAGTACAACGAACTCTGGCTGGCCGTGGACATGGTGGCCGAGCGTATCCGTACCTTGGGCGAAGTGGCGCCGGGCACCTACAAGTCCTTCTCCAAGCTCGCGAGCATCAAGGAAGAAGAAGGCGTGCCGAAGGCCACCGACATGATCAAAAATTTGGTGAAGGGTCACGAGCAGGCGGCCAAGACCGCGCGCAAGATCTTTCCGCTGGCCGACAAAGTCAGCGACGAGCCGACGGCGGACCTGCTGACGCAGCGCCTGCAAGTCCACGAAACGACGGCATGGATGCTGCGCAGCCTCTTAGAAGATAAAAAGTAATCAGTGGCGTCCGACGCCGGCGCTGCGGACGGCGCTTTGTAACGGACCGAGAGCGCGGCGCGCCATATTCAGGACATCCAGGTACAGTTGTTCGCCTCCGGTTCAGGAAAAACCGCGACTTAAAAGGCTCTTTCTTGTGGATAACCTGCGCTGTCGTAATGACGGCGGGGTCCGCAGTATGGAATGCTGTGCCGATGAATTCCCCCGCGCCCGCCTATGCGCCCTTTGTCCACCTGCGCGTGCATTCGGCCTATTCCATGTCCGAAGGCGCCATCAAGGTCGGCAAGCTTGCCGCGCTCACGGCGTCCAACGCCATGCCCGCCGTGGCGCTCACCGACACGCGCAATCTGTTCGGCGCGCTGGAATTCTCAAGCGAGTGCAGCAAGGCCGGCGTGCAGCCCATTGTCGGCTGCCAGGTGTCCGTCCGGCGCGAGGACGTGCAGAGCGGCCACGGCCAAGGCGGCCGCCTGCCGGAACCCGATCAACTCATTCTTCTTGTGCAAAACGCCGAAGGCTACGGCCACCTGCTCAAGCTGGTCAGCAAGGCCTTCCTCGAAACCCATTCCGGCGAAACACCGCAGGTGAACTGGGCCGATATCGCCGCCCACAGCGCCGGGCTCATCGCGCTCACGGGCGGCCCCGCCGGCACCCTGGGACGCTATCTGCTGGAAGGCCAGAAACCGAAAGCAGATGAAATCCTCGCGCGCCTGCAGGCCATGTTCCCGGGCCGCCTCTATATAGAGTTGATGCGCCACGGCGTGAAAGCCGAGGAACGCCTCGAACCGGCGCTGCTCGACCTGGCCTATGCCCACGACATACCTCTGGTGGCGACAAACGAGTGCTTCTTCGCCGACGAGGGCATGTTCACGGCCCACGACGCACTGATCTGCCTGGCGGAAAAGTCCTTCGTCTCGGTCAACAACCGCCGCCGCCTCACGCCGCATCACCGCTTCAAGTCCGCCGCCGAGATGGTGAAGCTCTTCGCCGACATTCCCGAGGCGATCCAAAACACGCTCGTCATCGCCCAGCGCTGCGCCTTCAAGGTCTCGGAGCGCAAACCCATCCTGCCGCGCTCGCCCAAAACCGGCGCGCGCACGGAAGAGGAAGCCCTGCGCGAATGGGCGCGCGCGGGCCTCGAAATCCGCCTGGAGACTCACGTCTACAAGCCCGGCATGAACGACGCGGAGAAGGCCGCCGCCGCCAAGCCTTACCGCGAGCGCCTGGACTATGAAGCCGACACCATCGTCAAAATGGGTTTCCCCGGCTACTTCCTCATCGTCGCCGACTTTATCCAGTGGGCCAAAGAGCAGGGCATTCCCGTGGGGCCGGGGCGCGGTTCGGGCGCGGGCTCCGTGGTCGCCTGGGCGCTGACCATCACCGACCTCGATCCCTTGCGCTTCAACCTGCTGTTCGAGCGGTTCCTGAACCCCGAACGCGTGTCCATGCCCGACTTCGATATCGACTTCTGCCAGGACCGCCGCGAAGAAGTCATCCGTTATGTTCAGCGGGAATACGGCCGCGACCGTGTCGCGCAGATCATCACCTTCGGCAAGCTGCAAGCGCGCGCGGTGCTGCGCGGGGTGGGGCGCGTGCTCGAAATGCCGCTCGGCTACGTCGACAAGATCTGCAAACTCGTGCCCAACAATCCCGCGCAGCCCGTCACGCTCAAGGAAGCCATCGAGTCCGAGCCGGAACTGCGGAACCTGCGTGACGCCGACGACAACGTGCGCCATCTGCTCGACATTTCGCTGCGCCTCGAAGGGCTTTATGCCCACGCCTCCACCCACGCCGCCGGGCTTGTCATCGCCGACCGTCCGCTGGACGAACTGGTGCCGCTTTACCGCGATCCCAATTCCGACATGCCCGTCACCCAGTTCAACATGAAGTGGGTGGAGCCGGCGGGCCTGGTGAAGTTCGACTTCCTCGGTTTGAAGACCCTCACGGTGCTGGACCGCGCGGTCAAACTGCTGCGCAAGCGCGGCATCCACATCGATCTCGCCACCATGCCGCTGGATGACAAGCCCACCTTCGCCATGCTCTCACGCGCCGACGCGGCGGGTGTGTTCCAGTTTGAAAGTACCGGCATGCGCGACGTGCTGCGCAAGCTGAAGCCCGACGTATTCGAGGATCTCATCGCGGTCGTGGCGCTCTATCGCCCGGGGCCCATGGATAACATTCCGTCGTTCATCAACCGCAAGCAGGGCGTCGAGCCCATCGACTACATGCACCCGAACCTTGAGCCCATCCTCAAGGAAACCTACGGGATCATGGTCTACCAGGAGCAGGTCATGCAGGCCGCCCAGGTGCTGGCGGGCTACAGCCTCGGCAGCGCCGACCTCTTACGCCGCGCCATGGGCAAAAAAATTCAGGCGGAGATGGACGCCCAGCGCGCCAGCTTCGTCGAAGGCGCAGCGGCGCGCGGCATCCCGAAGGACAAAGCCTCCAACATCTTCGACACCATCGATAAGTTCGCGGGCTACGGCTTCAACAAGTCCCACGCCGCGGCCTATGCGCTGGTGGCCTATCAAACCGCGTACCTGAAAGCCAATTACCCGGTCGAGTTCATGGCCGCGTCCATGACCCTCGACATGCACAACACCGACAAGCTTGCCGCCTTCCGCAGCGAACTCACACGCCTCAATATCCAAATCCTGCCGCCGGATGTGAACACGTCCGACGTCACCTTCGCGGTGGAAAATGG
>JAIEMI010000066.1 GCA_019752235.1 Rhodospirillaceae bacterium | reverse complement strand
ACCGAAGGTGCCGCGGGCCAAAGTCAGCTGGCCGACCAGGTCAGGATGGTTAAGGTCGCCGGTGACCCTGACGTCGCCGCGCCAGAAGGCCTCCAGTCCCTGTCCCTCGGTGCGCAACACGTCCGGCAGGGAAAGTGAAACATCAAGCGTAATGCCGGCGTTGCGACTGTCGGCCGTGGCCTTGGACGCGAGGCCGCGCAGCAACAACACTTCCGGCTGATAGCTTTCGCCCAGCCGATATTCCGAATGCTCGATTTGGAGAGTCCCGCCCAAGGTGCCGCCGAGGACCGGTCCCTTATAAGTAACGTGACCGCTCGCCGCGGCCGTGAGGTCGTCGCGGCGCAGCACGTGAAATTCCTTCAGGTCTCCGGCGACGTCCGCTGCCCATCCGCTGCTGTCGTTCCGCAAGGTGCCTTGCAAAGTGGCGCGGCCCGCACCGGTGTCGGACGCGGTGAGTTTCACGTTCACCAAGCTGCCGCTTTGGGCGGCGATATCGAGTTCGACATTGTGCAGAGCGGTGCCGGAGATGAGGTTTTCGTAGAGACCTTTAGAAAGCCGTATGCCGCCCGTCACCGCGGGCTGCTCCAGGGAGCCCGACACTTTGATGTCGATATTGGTTTGGCCCGCCAGCGTGTGCTGGTCGGTGCGGCCCAGAAGCTGCCACAGGGGCTTCACATCGCCCTTCCAGACCAGATCGCCCGTCACGGGCGCTTGCATATCCAGTGCGATGCGCGGCCCGCTCAGATCGATCTTCGCCGGAATATTGGCGCTGAAACGCGCATCGTCCCGCGAGAAGCCGATCCCTGTTCCGGAGATTACCGCGCGTCCACCCCGAGCATGCAGGTCGAGCTTGCCGGTGATCACCTGGCCGCCTGGATCGCGTGGCTGGAAGCGCGCCGTAAATGTGGCCGTGGTTTCCGCATCCGTTGCGGGGCCCGACAGCGTGATCGTGCCGTCGAAGGAGGTCTGACCCAAAGACAGCATGTCTTTCGGGTCGCCGAGCGTGAGGCCGGCCATAGCGATGCGGCCATCCACTTGTTGTGTACGGCGCATCAGATTGAATTCTGCGTTTGCCATGCCGGTGCCGACGGCGAGGCGCATGGGTGCGAGAACAATGGCATCGTCCGATATAGTCAGCCGCGCCGGCTGTGTTAGGCCGGCACGCAAGGCTGCATCCTCCAGCATAAAGTGGGTGAGAGTGATGTCGGTTTTGCCGTCGACGGCAACGGTGCCGGCCAGATCCACAGTGAATCGGCGCAGGCGCGTGCCTTTGGCATGCAGCACGACCTTCATCATTTTTAGATGGCCGTCGGCCGAGGCGGTGAGGTGGTCAAATCGACGGTGGGAGATATCGCCTTCGGTGGCGCGCAGGTCCGCGTTTACTTTGGCCTTGCCGAATGCATCATCGACCGCGGCGGTCATTTTGAGATATTCCGCGTCCAGGACCGAACTGGAGATCGCGGTGGCATCCAACGTCGCCGCGGCGTGTTGTTGTGTGTCGCCGCTCAGGACAATCTTGAGATCACCCCGGCCTTTGACGGGGTAGCCCGCGAGCGATGTCCACGGCATTAGGTCGTTTACGGGCCCGGCGAGCGTGCCGGTAGCGGCCTTGCCGTTCTTACTCATGCGAAGGTCGCCCTTTAGGTCCGCGCCCGCGCCTTTGAGATGAATGCCGCTGATGACGGTTTCCGCCGCTGATTGCGTTGCCGACGACATCAATGTGACCGGCGCATCGTTGAGGACGGCTTCCGCGCGCAAATCGCCCTGCCAGCCTTCTACCGAGCGTTTCGCTTGAATGGTGGATTTTATGCCGGTGAATGTGGCTGCGCCGCGCTGATACGCGTCGAGCGTTGCTGTCAGCACGGCATTCAATGCCGCGAAGCCGCCGTCAAGCTTGGTGTCGACTTGGATCGGCTTTGTTTGCGTTTCAAAGGCATTGGGTGCGATGACCAAATTGCCGGTGGTGGAGAGATGATCGAATCCCGCCGCGTTGCGGGCGAGGATGCTCTCGCCTTTGAAGGCCGCGGGGCCCCAGGTGGCGCTCACGCCGCCGATGTTCAGGCGTTCAGGCGACAGAATGACGGCTGCATTGATTTTGAGAGGCGCATGAAACGCGGGCGCGGGGATCGCCTCGGCGGGAAGGTTTTCGATGGTGAGCGCCAGCGTGCCGCTGGCTGACAGTGGCGCGCCGAGGTTTGCCCGCGTGACCCTCAACGCGGCACGTGTACGCGAGGCCGTGTCTTTGATGTCGGCCAGGCGGCCCGCGCCTTTCACGTCGAGAGAGAGTCCGGCGCCGGAGAGCGTTGTTCCGGTCAATGTTCCGGTGAGCACGGCTTCAACATCTCCGGCGGTGAGTGTGAAGGTGTCGAGGACCGTGGTATTGCCCTTCACGTTGCCCGCTACCGACCAGTTCCCCGCGTCCGCCATGACGGAACCCGCTTCAGGTAAAGCCTTTTTAAGGCCGCCCGCGCTGCCGCGGCCTGAGAGACGCAGTGTTTGGGCCGCGATGTCGGGCTTTAAGCTGATAACGCCATCAAGGGCATCGAGGCTTCGCCCGCTTTCGCGTAAGTCCCGCAGATGGAAACTGAGGTCGGCGGCGGGTGCGCCGCGCGTGCCGCCGAGGACCGCGTCCGCTGTCACGCCGCCCAGTTGGCCCGTCGGCCATTTCACGCAGAAGCCGTCACCACCGCAGGATCCGCGCACCGTTCCACTGAGGGCTTGGGTCGGGCCGCGCATCGCCACATCGCCGTCGAGATCGACACCGGCGATGGCGATCTTGGCTTTTAAGGCGAGGTCGCCGTCGCCCAGTTGGAAAACCAGCGTCGCCGTGCCCGGTGCGTCGCGGCGTTCCAGCGCGACGGTGAGAACCGGCATGCCCGCCTCGGGCTTCAGCGCGGCTCTGACGCTGATGGTCGCGGCATTGCCGAAGACCTCGGGTTCGAGCCGCAGCGTCGTGATGGAAAACTCATCCACGCGAATGGCATCAAGTGTGTCCCGCAACGCCAGGAGGTCCGGTGGCGCCGACGGCGTAGGGGAAGGCGGCGTGCGGGCGTCGGGAAAGCGCAGGAGGTGCGCGTCGTCGATGTGCACGGTGTTGATCGTGGTCCGGCCACGCAAGAGCGCGAAAGGACGCCACGCCAGCCGCAGACGGTTGATTTCAAGCCAGGCGCCTTTCGCGTCGCTGACCGTAACGCCGGTGAGGATGATTTCTCCCGGCCAATCGCCGCTTGTCTCGCGGATGCCGACCTCCTGGTCAAGAGCGCGTGACAGCATCGGCACGGCGCGCGCGGTCACGAAGGCCCGGCCTGCGTCGCCGGACAGAAAGATCAGCACGCCCATAAGCATGAAGGCAATCGCGGCGACGATACCCGCGGCGGTCAGAACAAGGGTGCGGTTGGGACGCGCCATTAGAAAGCCTGCCCAAAGCTCAAGTAGAATTGGAAGCCTTTGTCTCTTCCCCCGCGCGGGTTCACCGGCACGGCGAAGTCAACGCGCAAGGGGCCCACGCCGGTGTAATAGCGCGCGCCGATGCCTGCGCCGATCGCCAGACGCGCGTTTTTCCCAGGCAGGGAAGACGACGACACCGCGCCGGCGTCGATAAATGGCACGAAGCCGATCGTATTCGTGACCTTAATGCGGGCTTCGACGCTGGTCTCGATCAAGCTGCGCCCGCCGATGGGGGTGCCGGCGGCGTCCAGCGGACTGATCAACTGATAGCCGAAACCGCGCACTGATCCGCCGCCTCCGCCATAGAAGCGCTTATCGGCCGGAACGTGCTCGATGTCTTCGCCGAGGAGCGTGCCAACCTTCAGGCGTGCGGCAAGCACGTACCATTGGCGCTCATCGATCGGAAAGTACACGTCGCCTTCCGCTTCACCTTTGAAGAAGGCCACGGTTTTGTCGAGCGCTCCGCTGTAGGGCGTGGCGGCGAGACGCATGCGCCAGCCTTCGGTCTGATCGACAAAGTTCTCCGGCACCACACGGGTGACAATCCGGGGCGCGCGCACTAACGTCATGGGCAGGCCGGCGAGGTAGGAGCGGCTGGTGGCGCCGGTTTGCGTCAGGCTGGCGCCGTCGAAGCTGATGCCCGCGCCCACGAGCCAGTCCTCGCCGAGACCGCGTTCAAGCCCCGCATAAAGTGTACCGCTATATCCTTGGAAAGCGTCGGTATCGCTGCGTTTGCCTTGGGCCGCGAGTTTCAGCGATTGGCCGTGACGAAAAAAATGGGGCCGCGTCAAAGCTGCCGTGGCGGTTTGCTCAAGTTGTGTGCCGTCCAGCGTGGTCTCAAGCTTCTCGGCATTGCCGAA
>JAIEMI010000001.1 GCA_019752235.1 Rhodospirillaceae bacterium | reverse complement strand
CGTCATCAATACGGCGCGGCGTCTGCTGGGTGTCGGGGTCCACCAGTTGCGGCTTGTCGGCGTCCGCCGTGAAGACCTCGGGCGCGGTGGCGGCGGGCCGCCAAAACCGGTCGAAAGCCAGCTTATAAAGCGCGCTTTGCCCGCGCCGCTCGACAAACACCGCATGCAGCGCATGAAACACATCGTCGCGGCGGCTGATATCGAGGACCGCGAGGGCATTCAGCGCGATCACCACTTTGGATGGCCCCACGGGCAAACCCACGCGGCGGAGAATGCGCGCAAACTGCATGACGCTTGCGGGCAGATGGCCGGTCCCGGACTCCGCGCCAGAATCCGTCATTGCGCGGCGGTCCGATTATCCTCCCAGATGCCGCGCACCCGGGCGATGTCATCCTGATACTTCAGCAGCACGCCCATGGTCGATTCAATCGCCGCGCGGTTCACCTCGCGGATGTTGAGTTCCGTCAGCGCACGGGCCCAGTCCAGCGTCTCCGCCAGACCCGGCGGCTTGAAGAGTTCCATGCCGCGCAGGGTCTGGACGAAAGCGACGATTTTCTCATTGAGGATATCGTCAACTTCGGGCACGCGCGCCTTCAGGATCGCGCGCTCGCGTTCGGCGCTGGGATAATCGAGCCAGTGATACAGGCAGCGGCGTTTCAACGCGTCGTGGACCTCGCGCGTGCGGTTGGACGTCAGGATCACGATGGGCGGCTGCGCCGCGCGCATGGTGCCCAGTTCCGGAATGGTGATCTGGTAGTCCGACAGCACTTCCAGCAGAAAGGCTTCAAAGGGCTCGTCGGTGCGGTCCAGCTCATCGATCAGCAGCACCGGCGGGCCGTTGGGATGGGTCTGCAGCGCCGTCAGCAGCGGGCGTTTGATGAGATATTCGGGCGTGTAGATATCGCTCGCCAAGGTGCGGTCCTGCCCGCGGCCCGCGGCTTCGGCCAGACGAATGGCCATCATCTGGCGCGGATAATTCCACTCATAGACCGCCGAGGCGATATCCAAGCCCTCGTAGCACTGCAGGCGCACGAGATCGCGTCCCAGCGTGGCGGCCAGCACCTTGGCCACCTCGGTCTTGCCGACGCCGGCCTCGCCCTCCAGGAACAAGGGACGCTTCAGCTTCAGCGCCAAAAACAGCGACGTTGCCAGCGCGCGGTCCGGCACATAGCCGCCCTTCCGCAAAAGCTCGGCGGTGTCGTCAATCGATGTGGGAAGGGAAACGGACACGTCGGCGGCGCTCGATATGATGTTGAGATATCAACATTCTATACGGGAAAGCCGCCAAAAACCTAGCTGTCATCCTCGGGCGCCCCGCGGCCAGCGGCCGCATTATTTAGTGGCGCGCGTCCCGGGGATCCATGGCGAAAAAAATCACCGTGCGGCGTAGGTGGAGCAATGGATTACCCGCACGCGCAAGAGCGCGGCGGGTAATGACAAGGAAGTCGGTTACGCGTGCGGCGTGAAGGCGTAATCGTGCCAATACTTGATCTTGCCGTCCTTGAAGACGAACAGGCCCGCGGCCGGCGTGCCCTTGTCCTCCGGCACGCGCTTGCCGTTCTTCAGGATCCAGTCCATGCGCGTGACATAGACCGACGGGCCCAGGGCCACGGTTTGGAGAATGTCGATCTGAAAGCTTTGGCCATCGGTCAGGAACGCCTTGAACGCCTCCGCCAGCGCCGCGCGCGAGGTGATGGGGTCTTTCGGTCCTGGGTTGACGGTGACGTAGCACTCATCGGCGATCGGGGCCGTCAGCTTCATGGCGTCGGGCGCGATACCGCCCCAGGACTTGAAGAACGCCGCAACCGCTTCGGCGTTGGCCTTCTCCTCGGCGCTCATCTTCTTGTCCCCGTGCGCCGCGGCGTCTTTCATACCGGCCGCCAAACCCAGCGCGGCCGCGCCTAAACCCAGCGACGCGAACGCCGTGCGGCGTGTTATTTCCCGCGATGTTTCCGTCATTGCAGCACTCCTCCCTCTCGTGTTTTCCCTGCAAAAAGGATACGCCGTGCGGCTAAGCCCACAAGCGGCATGAGGTCATAAAAAGGGCCATGCGGACGAGCCGCAAAGCTATTTGTGGGGGGTGTCATGGCGACGCAACACAAAATAACGTGACAAACCCCGGATTCTTTGAGATGATTCAATCAGTACAGGGGAACACCGCCAACAATCGCAATGCAACTGGCGCGTCAACACGACAACCCGCCTACAGACCTCGACCTCGGTCCCGCTTCTGATGGTCTCGCGCACGGCTCGCGCGCTTTTGGCGACTCTTCCCTTCCCGCTTTTCTGAACACGCCTCCCCACGCGGGAGGCGTTGGCGTTTCTCCAACCCCCAACAGTCACGAAGGAGGTCTCCCTGATCCGGTAGTTGAATACCCGGCGTCCGGCACCCGTCGGCGCGGGTCGTTGAGCGAGAACACTTTTCAGGAGCATAAATCCCAGATGGGCAAGCGATCAGCTCGTTTCAAAAAGCCATCACGCGAAGACAACAACGAATTTCAGCTCCACGCGATCTCAGGTTCGGGCGGTTGGGACCCGATCGAGAATCGCACCGAAGAACGCCGCGACCAAAGTTTTATCCGCCACGTCAAACCGCGCAGCGACGGCCAGCAGGCTCTTATGGAAGCCATAGACAGCCAGGCGCTGACGTTAGCGTTGGGGCCCGCGGGTACCGGGAAGACCTATCTCGCCATCGCGGCGGCCGTCACGGCCCTGGATGAAGGCCGTATCGACCGTATCGTGCTCTCGCGTCCGGCTATCGAAGCCGGGGAAACGCTGGGTTACCTGCCCGGCAGCATGGAAGAAAAGATGTCGCCGTACCTGCGGCCGCTGTACGACGCTCTTGCCGACAGATTGGGCGGCAAGCGCCTGCGCCAGTATATGTCCGACGGCACCATCGAGATCGCCCCCATCGCCTACATGCGCGGGCGCACGCTCAATAACGCTTTCGTCGTGATCGACGAGGCGCAGAACTGCACCTACGGCCAGATCAAGATGCTGCTCACGCGTCTCGGCTGGCACTCGACCATGGTGATCACCGGCGATCCGGACCAGACCGACCTGCTGCCTGGCATGTCGGGGCTTGCGGATATCGCCGGCAAATTGGAAACTTTAAGCGACATCGCGGTGGTGCGGCTGTCGAAGCAGGATGTCGTCAGACACCCGCTCGTGGCCTGCATGCTCGCCGCGCTCTAGAGACGAAACCGGCCCCACCCAAGGGTGGAGCCGGTTCACGAGGTGCGTCCCTGAAACTTGGGGCGGTACGTAAGTGCCGCCCCTTTTTTTTGTGTCGATGAACTTCAGCACAAAAGCCCCGCCGCACCACATGAATTTTCGGCGACAGAAAACCACCAGATATTGCGACAGGTGAGGCGTCGGGAAACTAACCCTGGACGCCCCGGTGGGCCGCCGTATACCTGAGGCGCGGACGTTTCGGCGCCGCCGCCGACTCCGCGGGAAGCATTACAACTGTTAAGGGTTGGGCGGCTAAGGTACGGGCGATGCTCTCAAACCAATCCATTATCGCCATTCTGCTGCCGGCCATGATTGCCGGGATGATCGCTACGTTCATCAACTGGCGCATTCATCGCGATATGGATGGCGTCGGCTGGTGGCCGGGCGGCACGGCCGTCTCCATCGCCGGCGGCTTCCTGCGCGTCTTGGAAGGCGGGCAGCCCGATGTCCTCGCTATCGTTCTCGCCGACGTGCTGATCATCGGCGGGCAGTTCCTGATGCTCTACGGCCTCAACCGCTTTGCCGGCAGGCCGATGTTTACCCGCACCGCTATCGCGATCACGGCCCTCACGGTCATGGGGACGTTTTACTTCACATCGGTGATGCCGGACCCGGTGGGGCGCACATTCGTTTTCTCCGCCGCGTTGGCGTCGACCTTCCTGCTGCAAGGCCCTGCGCTTCTGATGCTTGGACGCCGCGAGGGGTTCACCGGTGTCGCGGTCCTGGGCTTCGTCTACGCCGTCGGCATTGTCATCCTGGGCGGGCGTATAGTGGTTATGGCGATCTACGGCGCCCTGCCCTCGCTGGACTTCAATGCCGGGAACATGGACTCGCCCGTGCCGCTCAGTCAGATCGTGGTGGTGATCTATACCACCGTGCTCGTGACCTTGCGGGCCTACGGCTACATCCTCATTTCCAGCAATCGCGTCCAAGCGCTGCTGCGCCTGACCGCCACGGTCGATGATCTCACGGGCCTGCCCAACCGGCGCGCTTTCGAGGAGGAAATGCGCCGCATCGCGCCGCGCGTCCGGCGCGAACGCATTAACTTCGGTCTCGCGGTGATGGATATCGACTACTTCAAGCAC
>JAIEMI010000175.1 GCA_019752235.1 Rhodospirillaceae bacterium | reverse complement strand
CTTCACCACGGCTTCCAGGTTCTTGAGCTTTCCCACGAGGTCCGCACGGAAAACCTCGGGCAGGTCGCCTTGCAGGAAACGCGTGATGAGGTCGGACTGACGACTCAGCATATTGACGGCATCACCCAGGCTGCGCGAACGCGGCATATAGGATTCATGCACGCCGCGCAGATTGTTCATCAGCATATTGATCATCGCGCGGATGAATGGATCGGCCTTGCGCATTTTGTCGATCATGACGTCGATGGGAATGATCATCACCGACGACTCTTCGAGCGCGAACGCCGTGGCCATGCGCGGGCTGGCATCGATCGTCGCCATCTCGCCGAACAGTTCGCCCTTGCGCACCGTGGCCAGCGGAATCTTGCGGCCTTGCGCTTCGCGATACATGCCGACGGCGCCCGACTGCACGATATACGCGGCGTCGCTCTTCTCGCCCTGCTTAAACAGGACTTTCCCCTTAGGAAAGTTAACGACTTCCACGGATGGTTCGTCCTAACCGGCAGCCCTTGTCCCCACGTTCGCGAACAGCGTGCCTGCTGCCCCCGCAAACGTGGCCTCGCTCCGCATCACGCGCGGAACCTAAGCCCGATGTTAGTTTTCGATATTTTTGCCCGTAAAGTCAAAGCATTCCACTGTCACGGGTGCGGGCTTGGTTGTGCGCCTATACCGGCGGTTTCGGACCGCTTCCATACGTCGGGCGCGGGCCGTCAGAAACGCTTGCAAAAACGCCGCACCCACGTGGGTGCGGCGCTTGTTTAACGCACGTTAGGTTGCGCTTTGCTAAGCGACGTTCCAGGTGTTGCCGGCGCGCATCAGCTTATCGAGATCGCCCGGACCTTTGGCTTTGGCCTGGGTTTCCTGCGCGCGCACGGCGGTTTCGTAGGACTGCGCGGCCGGATCGCAATAAATGACGCCGAGTACTTCGGGAAAACCGGGCGGGCGCAAAGCCACCAGCAGCGTCGCCAGCACACGGTTCTTTTCGTCGTGAACCAGGATGTCTTTTTCGGTGACGCCGTTTTCGCCGATGACAACCGCCTCAAGTTTGAACGTCTGTGTATTGATCCGCAGACCTTTGTTGCGCTCCTTGCCGTACAGCATCGGCTCGCCGTGTTTGACGTGCAGTTGCATGTCGGCGGCGACGGCCTTTTCGGTGAAGTCGGCGAAGGTGGCGTCGTTGTAGACGATGCAGTTCTGGATGATTTCGACGAAGGACGCACCCTTGTGGTCGCGGGCGCGCTTGAACAGCACATCCAGTTCCTTGGCCTGTACGTCGATGCCGCGCGCGACAAAGCGCGCGCCGCAGCCGAGCGCATAGGTGCAGGCTTCAGCGGGGCTGTCGACACTGCCCATCGGGGTAGACGGCGACTTCTGACCGACACGCGAGGTCGGCGAGTACTGGCCCTTGGTGAGGCCATAGATCTCGTTATTGAACAGCAGAATGTTCAAATCGACATTGCGGCGGAGCGCATGGAACAGATGGTTGCCGCCGATGGACAGGGCGTCGCCGTCGCCGGTGACGACCCAGACGTCCAGTTCGGGACGCGCGATCTTGAGGCCGGTCGCGATGGCCGGCGCGCGGCCGTGGATCGTGTGAAAGCCGTAGGTCGCCATGTAATAGGGGAAACGCGATGAGCAGCCGATGCCCGAGATGAACACGGTGTTCTCGGGACGGGCGCCCATGTCGGCCAGGGATTTGTGCATGGCCTTGAGGATGGCGTAGTCGCCGCAGCCGGGGCACCAACGCACTTCCTGGTCGGAGGCGAAGTCCTTGGCGGTGAGTTTATCGGGGAGGCCGTTCTCGGTTTTAAGAGTGACGTTCATGTTAGGCAGCTCCCAGTTGGCTGCGGATGGCGCTGCTGACTTCTTCGATCTTCAGCGGCTGGCCGGAGACCTTCAAAAGGCCTTTGGCGTCGATGAGGTACTGGCTCTTGAGAAGCGTGAGCATCTGGCCGTTGTTCATTTCCGCCACGAGGACTTTCTCGTAGCTCTTCAGCAGCGCGCCGAGATTGCGCGGCAGCGGCCAGACATGACGGATGTGAATGTGCGACACATCCAGGCCTTCCTTCTCGCGCATATTGTGCACGGCGCGATTGATCGGGCCGAAGGTCGAACCCCAGCCGACGACGGCGAGTTTGCCCTTGGGCGCGCCCACTTCCACGGTCTGTTCCGGAATATCGTCGGCGATATTGTCGATCTTGGCCGTACGGGTGTCCGTCATCTTCTGGTGGTTGGCGGGATCGTAGGAAATGTTGCCCGAGTTGTAGTCCTTCTCGATGCCGCCGATGCGATGCATCAGGCCCGGCGTGCCGGGCTTGGCCCAGACGCGCGCGAGAGTCTTGGGATCACGCTTGAACGGATGGAAGCCTTCGGTCTCGGTATGGAACTTCACCAGGAACGGCGCGTGATCCTTCACCGACGGAATTTTCCACGGCTCCGCGGCGTTGGCGATATAGCCGTCAGACAGCAGGATCACCGGGGTCATGTACTTGGTGGCCAGCCGCACCGCCTCGATGGCGACTTCAAAGCAGTCGCCGGGCGAACGCGAGGCGATGACCGGGATCGGGGCGTCGCCGTTGCGGCCCCATACCGCGATGAACAGATCGGACTGCTCGGTCTTCGTCGGCAGGCCTGTCGAAGGTCCGCCGCGCTGCGTATCGACGATGACCAGCGGCAGTTCGGTCGAGATCGCAAGGCCGATGGCTTCAATCTTCAGCGCGAGACCGGGGCCCGAAGACGCGGTGACGCCCAGCTTGCCGCCGTAGGATGCGCCGATGGCGGCGCAGCAGGCGGCGATTTCATCCTCGGCCTGGAAGGTGGTGATGCCGAACTGCTTCAGCTTCGCGAGGATATGCAGGATCGGCGACGACGGCGTGATGGGATAGGACGCCAGGACCATTTCGAGATCGGCGAGCTGCGCACCCGCGGCCAAGCCCCAGGCGAGGGATTCAGCGCCCGACACCAGGCGATACTGGCCCGGCTCCACCTTGACGCTCGGCATCGACACCGGCGCCACATCGCCGGACAACTCGTGCGTCTCGCCGTAAGCGTGACCGGCTTTCAAGGCCGCGGCGTTGGCCATGCCCACTGGATCTTCCGCGCCGAATTTGCGCGCGACGTATTCCATGGTGGAATTCATTTCGCGGTCGTACATCCACGACACGAGACCCAAGGTCCACAGGTTCTTGGTGCGGAGCGCTTCCTTCTGCGACACACCGAAGGGCTTGGCGACTTCCAGCGCCTGCGCCGAAATGTCGATTTCCATGACGCGGAATTCTTTGAGCGTCCCGTCGTGACGCGGGTCGACCGCGAAACCGGCGCGCTTGATGTCTTTCTCCTTGAAGGCGCCGGAGTCGAGAATCACCAGGCCGCCCTTACGCAGGCCTTTGTAGTTCACCATCAGCGCAGCGGGGTTCAGCGCCACCAGGACGTCGGGCTGATCGCCCGCGGTTTTGACGATGCGCGAACCGAAGTTGATCTGAAAGGCCGACACGCCGTAGGTGGTGCCCGTGGGCGCGCGGATTTCGGCGGGGAAGTCCGGGAACGTCGCCAGGGAATTTCCCGCCAAGGCTGTTTCCTGCGAAAACTGACTGCCGAGGAGCTGCACGCCGTCGCCGGAGTCACCGGCAAAGCGCACGACTATCGAGTCGAGATCGGACTTAGAGACCGGTCCGCCCGAGGGCGCACCGTTACGACTTGCGTCGGCTTGCAGATTCATGGGCTCAATTTCTCCCGGCCGGCCAGCACCGCTTGCGGACCGCGTTCAAAGCTCCCTCACCCAAAAGCGAGTTTAGAGGATAAGGGGCTATCATTTAACCAAAAAAGGCCTTTCCCGCGTGCCGGCCTCGCATTCCGAGGACCAATCTTCTCTTAAAGAGATCAAGCGGAGGCGAACCATTCCTGCCGCCGGGCGCCTCGCTCGCAGGCTGCCTTGCGGCGGGGTCTTATGACCGATCCGCCGGCCTTTCGCTAGACCCAAGCTAACGCTGAAATGGGGCTAACCGATGGCCTTGCGGAAACGGGCCAGGCCCTGTTCCAGGTCGTCCGTCAGGTCGGCCACATCCTCCAGACCGATATGGAGGCGGATGCCGGGCGTGACCCCCGTCCAGGCTTGGGCGCTGCGGCGCGGTGTCACCGGCGCAATCAGGCTTTCAAAGCCGCCCCACGAGAAACCCAGGGGAAACAACTCCATGCCGTCGATAAGGGCCTCGACGGCGGCTTCGGATGTCCGCTTGAAGATCACGCCCAAAAGCCCCGACGCGCCGCTGGACTACAGCAAGCCGACGGCCGCGACGGGCTGGACGGTGATCGCGGGGTTCAACACGAGGGCCTGCACGGGGAGGAC
>JAIEMI010000315.1 GCA_019752235.1 Rhodospirillaceae bacterium | reverse complement strand
TTCTGGAATCCTATCGCCGCTTCACCACGGCCAAACCCGGTGCGGCGGCGGACGTGCGCGCGCTCGGCAAGGCGCTGGTCGGATTTTCCGAACACATGGCCGCCAACGAGAAGGCCATGAAGACCTTCCTGTTCGCCAACATGTACCGCCACAATCGCGTCAACCGCATGACCAGCAAGGCCAAGCGCATCGTGCGCGATCTGTTCGACCTGCTGCTGGCGGAGCCGCATCTGCTCCCGGAAGACTGGAGCGCGGGCACCGATGGCCCCAAAACATTAAAGACCGCGCGCCGCGTGGCCGACTACATCGCCGGCATGACGGACAAGTTCGCGCTGGATGAGCACGCGCGGTTGTTTGATCCGACGGTGAAGCCGTAGAGCGTTGCACTATGGATCCCCGCGTGCGCGGGGATGACGCAGGTGTTGCAGCGCCACCATGCAATCCATCGCGGCGGAAAATAATCTTGCGGTCCGGAAAGTCGTCGCGCACGCGCGCAGCAACGCCGCTTCATCATCTCGCCGTCAGACTATCAAATCGCATGCCCTTGCGGACCAGTCTGAATGGGCGTTAGATCGGGTGCCATTTTCAGGGAGAGTGGAACATGGACCGCAGGACATTTTTAAACGCCGGTAGTATGGCGGCTATGGTAGCCGCAATACAGGTCGCCGCGCCTGGCGCTTCGGCACAGCAAAGTGCGACGTCACCCTTCGCCGTCAAACCTTATGCAACTGTTCCGCTGCCTTTCGATCCGAAAGCCATAAGTGGGTTGTCCGAAAAACTCCTCACCAGCCATTACGAGAATAATTATACGGGAGCCGTAAAGCGCCTCAATGCCATCGACGCGCAACTGGCGGCGGTGGATTTTGAAACCGCACCTGTTTTTAGTGTGAATGGATTGAAGCGCGAGCAATTGATCGCCGCCAATTCAATGATTCTGCATGAGGTGTACTTCGCCGGTCTGGGCGGTGGCGGTGATCCGTCCGGCGCTTTGGCGACAGCATTGGAGAAAGATTTCGGTAGCGTCGCCAAATGGCGCGCGGAGTTTTCCGGCATCGGTAAGGCGCTTGGCGGCGGATCGGGCTGGGTTTTGTTGTCTTATTCGCCGCGGCTCGGGCGCTTGGTGAATACCTGGGCCGCCGACCATACGATGACCGGGGCGGACGGCACGGTCATTCTCGCCCTCGACATGTACGAGCACGCCTATCACATGGACTTCGGCGCAAAAGCCGGCGCATACGTGGATGCGTTCATGAAGATCGTCAACTGGAAGGCGGCGGCGGGCGCCTATGAGCGGGCGCGCCGCTCCTAAGACACCGGCACATCCGCCGTGCACGCCTTGCACTTCATGGCCTTGAGCGGGATGTTGGTCAGGCAGTAAGGGCAGGCTTTTTCCGAGGCGGCGGGCGGGGAGGCGAAGCGGTCTTTCAGCCGGTTGATCTGCTTCACCAGGATGAACACCGCGAAGGCGACAATCGTAAAATCGAGCACGGTGTTGATGAACGCGCCGTAGGCGATCACCGGCGCGCCGGCCTTTTTGGCGGCGTCGAGGCTGGGATAATCCACCGTCGAAAGGTTGAGGAATAACGAGGAAAAGTCGATGCGGCCCAGCATGTAACCGATGGGCGGCATGATCACGTCGTTCACCAGCGAGGTGGTGATTTTGCCGAAAGCGGCCCCGATGATGATGCCGACGGCCAAGTCGACAACGTTGCCTTTCAGGGCAAATTCACGGAATTCCTTGAGCATGTGCGTCCCCACGCGGTGAAAGATCGGCGCGAATGCTAACATGCCTTTGAGGTCAAGGGCTTGTGAGACTTACAAATCCTTGAAGAAAACCCTGTTTCCGCCTATGAACCGGCACCCATGGCAGGCTTCCAGACCCGGTAAAACATGAACATCTTCGCCACCTTTAAATCCCGCATCGACGCCGTCATCGGTGAACTGGCGGCGGAAGGCGCGTTGCCCGCGGGTCTCGACCTCGCCCGGGTGGCGGCGGAGCCGCCGCGCGAGGCGTCCCACGGCGATGTGACCACCAACGCCGCCATGGTGCTGGCCAAGCCCGCGGGGAAAGCGCCGAAGGAGATCGCGAACCTTTTGGTTGCGCGCCTGAAGAAGGTGGCCGATGTCACGGATGCCAGTGTCGCGGGCCCGGGCTTCATCAATCTCAAGCTCAACGACGAAATCTGGCGCAGCGGCCTGCGCGATGTGCTGACCACCGGCACGTCTTACGGCGACGGCGCACCCGGTCAGCACGGCGTCATCAACGTCGAATACGTTTCGGCCAATCCCACCGGCCCCATGCACGTCGGCCACGCGCGCGGCGCGGTGGTGGGCGACGCGCTGGCGCGTCTGCTGGCCAAGGCGGGCTTCACCGTCACCAAGGAATATTACATCAACGACGCCGGCGGGCAGGTGGATCACGTCGCCCGGGCCTTGCGGGCGCGTTATCTGCAGGCGCTCGGCAAGCTCTCCGAGGAAGACGTGCAGGGCATGCTCCAGCGCAAGGAGATCATGTACGGCGGCGATTACCTCGTGCCCGTGGCCGAGGCGCTGAAAGCGCGCGACGGCGACAAGTGGGCCGCCGCGACCGACGACAAGGTCTGGATTCCGGTGCTGCGGGATTTCACGGTCGCGTACATGATGAAAGCCGTGAAGGAAGACCTGGAGGCCCTGGGCGTGCATCACGACGTCTTCAGCTCCGAAAAAGCGCTGGTGGACGCGGGCAAGGTCGACGACGCACTGAAGTTCCTGGAAAACGCGGGGCTGACCTATACCGGCGTGCTGGAACCGCCCAAGGGCAAGACCCCCGACGATTGGGAGCCGCGCCCGCAACTGCTGTTCAAGGCCACGCAGTTTGGCGACGAAGTCGACCGCCCCGTGAAGAAGTCCGACGGCTCATGGACCTATTTCGCGGGCGACATCGCCTACCACAAGGACAAGGTCGACCGCGGCTTCAACAACCTGGTGAACATCTGGGGCGCCGATCACGGCGGCTACGTGAAGCGTGTGCAGGCGGCGTTGAAGGCGCTGACGGCCGGCAAGGGTGCGCTGGACGTGCAGCTTTGCCAGATGGTGCGCGTGCTCAACAACGGCGAACCGGTGAAGATGTCCAAACGGGCAGGGACGTTCGTGACCTTGCGCGACCTGCTCGACGAAGTCGGCAAGGACGTGGTGCGCTTCATCATGCTGACCCGCAAGAACGACGCGCCGCTGGATTTCGATTACGCCAAGGTGATGGAAAAATCGCGCGAGAACCCGGTGTTCTACGTGCAGTACGCCCATGCCCGTGGGCGCAGCGTGTTCCGTCTCGCAAAGGAGATGTTCCCCGCCGCCGACCTGTCCGACGGCGGGCTGGCGAAGGCCGATCTCGCGCGCCTGACCGACCCGGACGAGATTGGGGTTTTGCGCACCATCGCCAATTGGCCGCGCACGGTGGAAGGCGCCGCCCTCGCGCACGAGCCGCACCGGCTGGCCTTTTACATGTACGAACTGGCCTCGCAGTTTCACGGCCTCTGGAACAAGGGCAACGAAGAGACGCATTTGCGCTTCCTTCAACCGGAGGATCAATCCGTCTCCTGCGCGCGCCTAGCGCTTGTCCGCGGCGTCGGGCTGGTGATAGCGTCGGGGTTGGCCGTATTCGGCGTCGAGCCCGTAGAGGAAATGCGTTGATGCCCATTGATCGCGACGGCGACGGACCGCCGCTTCGCCGGCAGGAGAAGGTCTCGCTGACGCCCGGCGAAGGCCGCGGCGGCGATCTGCGCGCGACCGCCTTCACCGACGATGTCTTCAACGACGACTATTACGGCCGCCGCGCCACGCGCACGCAAGGTTCGCGTTCGCTCAGCGTGGTGGTCGGCATCGTGCTCGGCATCGCCGTGGCCGGCGGCGTAGGTTGGTATTTCCTGCGCGGTTCGGGGCTGACGTTGACGCCCGGCGAGCTGTCGTTCGTCAAGGCCGATCCCACACCCTACAAAATTCGTCCCGAGAGCCCGGGCGGCATGCAGGTCGAGAACCAGGATAAGCTGGTCTACGACCGCGTCGCCAAGGGCAACGCGCCCGCGCGCGTCGAAAACCTGCTGCCGCCGGCTGAAGAGCCCAAGGCGCCGCCCTTGAAGCCAAAGGTGGAAACCCCGCCGCCGGTCGTCGAGGCGCCGAAGCCCGCGCCCGCGCCAGAACCTCCCAAGGAAGAACCGAAAGCCGCGGAGGCCCCGCGCGGCCCCGATCCCCTCGCTGCTGCCGTCGCCGCCGCCACCGGCGGTCGCACCGCGGCGACGGAGTCCGCCGCCAGTTCCGGGAACCAGGCGAAGTACCGCTCCGGCGGGCGGGTCTCCCCGCGGCGGTGGGCCAGTTCCATATCCAGC
>JAIEMI010000223.1 GCA_019752235.1 Rhodospirillaceae bacterium | reverse complement strand
GTCCGGTGAACAAAACGCCGGGATAGGCGCGCCGCAGCGCGGTGAGCATGGGTCCGCCGCCGGCCACGACTTTCGAACCCGGTAAGTCCAGATCCAGGAACGCGCCGATGTTCTTCTCGACCGCCACGCGGCCGACGTAGAGCGCGATGGGGCGCGGCAAGTCGAGGAAGCTTTTGTCGCGCGGGCGGAACAGGGTGGTGTCCACGCCGCGGCTCCAGCGCTTGATGTTGCCGAAGCCGTGAGATTTCAATTCGCGTTCCACCGTTTCGGTCGCCACCATGACGGCGTGGGACGGGCCGTGGAAACGGCGCATGGCCTTATAGGTCCACTTCACCGGCACGCGCAGGCGGGCATTGAGGTATTCGGGGAACTTGGTGTGGAAGGCGGTGGTGAAGGGGATGTCGCGGTTCATGCAGTAGCGCCGCGCCGCCATGCCCAAGGGGCCTTCGGTGGCGATGTGGACCACGCAGGGGCGGAACCCTTCGATGGTGCGCGCCATGCGCCGCGACGGCATCAGCGCCAGGCGGATTTCAGGATAGGTCGGGCACGGCACGCTGCGGAATTGATCCGGCGTGATCGTGATGGCTTCGTGCCCGGCCGCGATCAGATGACTCTTCAGGGTCGTCAGGGTTCTGACGACGCCGTTGATCTGGGGATGCCAGGCATCGGTGACGATGAGTATTCGCATTCTTTTGCCTTGTTGGTGGCTTCCAGGGGGATGCGCATCAAGGCCGCCGGAAGCATGACGGGCTCGTTTTCGACCGCATTATTTTCCAGGTGGGCGCCGCCGGGGATCGGCTCCAGCGGCACGAAGCCGCGCAGATCGGCCCAGTGCAGGATTTCCCAACGGCCGTCGAAGTGTTCGACCAACGCCGTGCAGCCTTCCACCCAATCGCCGTCGTTGAGGTAGGTGATGCCGTCGATCTCGCGGATCTCGGCGTGGTGGATGTGGCCGCACACAATGCCGTCGGCGCCGCGCTCGCGCGCCAGGCGCGCCATGGCCTGTTCGTAGTTGGAGATGAACTGGACCGCGTTCTTGACCTTGTGCTTCAGGTACTTCGACAGCGACCAGTAAGGCAGGCCGAAGCGGCGGCGCGCGGCGTTGAACCAGGTGTTGAGCGTGAGCGCGGTGACGTAAGCCGCGTCACCCAGGAGTGCGAGCCATTTGGCGTAGATCATCACGCCGTCGCATTCGTCGCCGTGGGCGACGAGGAATTTGCGGCCATCGAGCGTTTCGTGCATGGCGTCGCGCATGACTTTGATCTGGCCGAACTCCTGATCAAGGAAGTCGCGCGCGAACTCATCGTGGTTGCCGGGCACGTAAACGACCTCTGTGCCCTTGCGCGCCTTGCGCAGCACCTTCTGCACAACGTCGTTGTGCTCTTGCGTCCAGAACCAGTTTTTTTTCAAGCGCCAGCCGTCGACGATGTCGCCGACCAGATAAAGCTTGTCGGACTCGGTGTGCTTGAGGAAGTCGAGGAGGAAGTGGGCTTTGCAGCCCCGCGTACCAAGATGGATGTCGGATATGAAGATGGTGCGGAACTTGAGGGAGTCGCTTATCGCGCGCAACATGTTCTCCTGAAATGACTCTCCGCGCGCGCTGGATGTAAGTGAAGCGCGGCGGCTTGCATAGACTCCCACCCCCGCTCTTCATGGACTCTTCACCGGACTGCAACAGAACTGTCACTTCCCCTCGGCGCCGGGCTCGCGTAGATGAGCGCCATGGATGCCGTCGCAGGGGAT
Source organism: Rhodospirillaceae bacterium (assembly GCA_019752235.1). GTDB lineage: Bacteria > Pseudomonadota > Alphaproteobacteria > Rhodospirillales > Rhodospirillaceae > SHVO01. The sequence goes on along the minus strand of JAIEMI010000223.1, from coordinate 2,717 downwards.
GCAGTACCGCGTACTGCAGAGGGGAGCGTTTCACCCGGGACGGGACCGCGCCGCATCCTCGCCGTGTTCAATCCGGCGGCGGGCCGCAACCGGCGTCCGCGCTTCAACCGCATCGCCGCCGCGCTGAAAGATCAAGGCTGCTCCGTCACGGTTGTCGAGACCACGGCGCCCGGTCATGCCGAAACCATCGCGCGCGAGGTTTCATCGGATGAGTTCGATGTGATCGCCGCGGCGGGCGGCGACGGCACCGTCAACGAAATCGTCAACGGCTTACGTGGAAAATCCATCGCGCTCGGATTGATTCCGCTCGGTACGGCGAATGTGCTCGCCGATGAAATTGGTTTGAAGCGGACTGACGCGATGATCGCGCGCACGCTCGGCCGCGGCGGCATCCGGGCTATTCACGTCGGCACGGTCAACGGGCGGCGCTTCGTGATGATGGCGGGCGCGGGCTTCGACGCCAATGTGGTCAACGGCGTGTCACTGGCGCTGAAAAGGAAACTCGGCCCCCTGGCTTACGTGTGGCAGGCGGGACGCGAAGCCTTTCTGGGAAGCCCCGCGCGCTGCGCGGCGATCATCGACGGCGTCACCCATCAAACCAGCTCCGCGGTGGTCTGCAACGGCCGCCGCTACGGCGGACCGTTCATCGCCGCACCCGCCGCGTCGCTGGCGGAAGACCGCTTCCATGTGGTGCTGATGCCGGGGCGCGGCTGGTTTCACACCGCCCGCTACGGCGTGGCGCTGATGCTGGGCCGCATTTCACGTCTGCACGATGTCCGGCTGGTGGCCGGACGCGAGGTGCGGATCGAGGGCGTCGTGGGGCGTCCCGTTCAGGCCGACGGCGACATTGTCGCCTATCTTCCGGCCCAGATCGCCGTGGACCCGGAGCCGGTTCGGCTGGTTTTCCCGGTTTAATCGTCTTTTCGGGCAACCCGCTGGGCGCGAGGAACTTCAAATCCTCGGGGATGTTATAGTATGGTCATTCAAGCCAGCCGCAGCCGGCGCCATGTGAGACCAAAATAGGAACGACCCCATGAAAGACGTGATTGAAGAACTTTATAAAAAGGCCGAAACCGTCCAGACCAAATATAAGGACGCCGAGCTGCAAAATTACCTTCTGGGCCTCGCGACCAAGCTGCAGGACGCCGACGCCATGTACCATCACTTCGGGTACTTGCTGATGCATGTGCGGGCCAGCGTTGCCCATACGGTGCGCCCGCCGCACCTGCAGGAAGCCATCGAGCGCGCCCAGCAGTTCCTGAAGCGCTACGACGAGCGCAAGAACGGCTAAAGAAAGCTCTACATACCGGCGAGCGACATGCCGTCGATGCGCAGGCTCGGCGCATCGAGGCCGTAACGCATTTCCAGATCATTGGCGGGCGTGATCTGCTTGAACATGTCCTTGAGATTGCCGGCGATGGTGATCTCGTGGACCGGATAGGTGATCTCGCCGTTCTCGATCCAGAAGCCCACGGCGCCGCGGCTGTAGTCGCCGGTGACGCTGTTGACGCCCTGGCCCACCAGGTCGGTCACGAATAATCCGTCCTTGATGTCGCTCATCAGCGCGGCGGGCGTCTCCTTGCCCGCTTCCAGCCAGACGTTGGTGACGCTGGCACCCGGCGGCGCGCCGGTGCCCCGGCTGGCGTGGCCGGTGGGTGGCAACTTCAATTGCCGCGATGCGCGCAGGTCGAGGATCCAGGTGGTCAACACGCCCTTGTCGATCAGCGCGCGGGCTTTGTTGGGCAGGCCTTCGGCATCGCAGGGTTTGGAGCGCAGGCCCCGGTTGCGGTGGGGATCCTCGAAGATGTTGATGTGCGGGCCGAACACGCCCGTGTTCAGGGTGTCTTTCAAGAATGTCGTGCCGCGCGCCACCGACGCGCCGTTGATGGCGCCGATGAAGTGGCTGATCATGCCGCGCGCCACGCGCGCGTCGAAAATCACCGGCACTTTGCGGCTGGTGACCTTGCGTCCGCCCAGCTTGCGCACGGCGCGCGTGCCCGCGCCATGGCCGACGTCCTCGGGCGTCTTCATGTCGGCGAAGTAGACCGCGCTGGTGTAGTCGTAATCCGTTTCCATACCGGACTCGGACTCGCCCGCGATCACCGAGACGCTGAGTGATGAGCCCGAGGATTCATAACCGCGCGCGAAACCGTTGGAGGCGGCAATGGCGACTTGGGATTTGCCCCAGCTTGCCGAAGCGCCTTCGGAGTTGGTGACGCCCTTCACCGCCAGCGCCGTGGCTTCGCAGGCCTGCGCGCGTTCGATCAGCGTCGCGGCGGAGACTTCCGTGGGATCGCAGATGTCGAGGACCGGCAGGTTTTTCGCGAGCTGATCCGGCTCGGCGATGCCGCAGTAGGGGTCTTCCGGCACCGTGCGCGCCATGGCGACGGCGCGCTCCACCAGTTCCCGCAGCGCGTCTTTGGAACGGTCGGCGGAGGACACGATGGCCTGGCGCTTGCCGATCAGCACACGCAAGCCGATGTCGCCGCCTTCGGACCGCTCCAGCTGCTCCAGCTTTCCCAGGCGCGACGTCACGGACACGGATGTTCCATCCGCGACAATGGCGTCGGCGGCATCGGCCCCGGCCTTTTTGGCGTCGGTGATGAGATCGGAAAGGATATTGAGCAGTTCGGGCTGGGACATTTCAATCTTTCAAAGGCGGGCTTTATAACCTAATGGGCCGTTTATGGTTTCCAAATCGGCTTGCCGCCGCCGGG
>JAIEMI010000226.1 GCA_019752235.1 Rhodospirillaceae bacterium | reverse complement strand
ATAGCCGGGAGGGCTTATGCCGCGCGACCCTAAAGCCCAGGATGCGCCGCCTCTGGACCTGAAACTGTCGCCGCGGCAGGAGCTGGCCTGCTGCCTGCGGCTCCTGGCCGCCGAGGGCTACAACGAGAATTTCGCGGGCCACATTACCTGGCAGCCGCCGGGCCAAAGCGCCATGTGGTGCAATCCCGCGGGCCTGTGGTGGAACGAGGTCACGGCCTCCGATGTGTGTCTCGTCGGGCTGAATGGCGATGTCGTGGAAGGCCGCTGGCCGGTGACGGAAGCGATCTTCATTCACACCGAACTGCACCGCCGCCGCCCCAACGCGCGCGTGATCGTCCATGGGCATCCTTATTACGCAACGCTGCTTAGCGCGATTCCCGCGCCGCCGGTCATCGGCCATCAGGCGGGTTGCGTGTTCGACGGCGAGATCGGCGTGGTCAACGAATACGACGGCGCGGTCAACAACGCCGATGCGGGCCAGCACCTCGCTGACAACGTCGGCGCGGCCACGGGTGTGATCCTCGCCAGCCACGGCGCATTGGTGATGGGCGACAACGTCGCCATGGCGACTTTTCGCGCCGTCAGTTTCGAGCGCATGTGCCGCATGACGGTGGACCTGAAGAAAATGGGTGCGTCCGCGCAGGCGATCCTGCCGCAGTTCCGCAAACACAATTACGAATGGCTGAAGACCAAGGGCGCCAGCCAATATTGGGCGGGGGCCGTGCGTCAGTTGGTGAAAGACCAGCCGGAGGTTTTGAGTTAACGCGCCGCCCTGAAGCGGCGCATGAGCGTGGGGCCGGTCTCGGCGACAATCACGCCCATCAGAATCAGCACGCAGCCCGTGAGGGCGAGCGGCGTCAGGCGTTCGCTGAGCCACACAGCACCGGCGATGGCCGCGAAGACGCTTTCCAGCGATACGATCAGCGCGGCTTCCGCCGGCGGCGTGTAGCGTTGCGCGACAATCTGCAACGTGAACGCCAATCCGCCCGAGATGATGCCGGTGAAGAGTATGGCCAGCAGCGCAGTCTCGAACCCGGTCATGGTGGGCGATTCAAAGACCAGGCTCGCGCCAATCGCCAGTATGGCTGTCACAACGAATTGCGTGAGCGCCAGGAAGAAGGGCCGGTACGTGCTCTTCAGGAAAACGGCGATCAAGCTGATCCAAAACGCCCATGCCACGTCCGACACCAGCAGCAGCGTATCGCCTGTGTGCCAGCCTTGCGCGGCATTGCCTTTACCCGTCAACAGCCATGCGCCGCCGATCGAGATCGCGCACGCGATGAGGACAAAAGGCCGCACGCGTTCGCGCGTCAGGATCCACATGGCGAACGGCACGATCACGACATAGAGCGCGGTCAGAAAGCCGCCGTGGGTCGCCGACGCCGTGATCATGGCAATCTGCTGCAGGGCGCCGCCCACAAACAGCAGCAGACCGATGATCAGCGCCGTCAGGACATCATGGCGTTGTAGGGGGCGTTCCGCTTTGCGCGCCTCGCCAAGCGCAAACGGCAGGATGACAATGGCGGAGAGCAGAAAACGCGCGCCCACGAAGGCCATGGGCGGCAAGCTTTCATTGCCGATTTTCTGGGCGATAAAAGCCAAACCCCAAATGGCCGCCGTCAGCAACAACAGCAGATCGGCGCGCAGGCGGTTCATGAAAAGGGACTAGGCCCTGAGATGCATGTCGGAGGCGGTGTAGGTCACGCCGAGGGGTTCGATGACCACGCTCTTGGGTCCGGCTTCGACAACGCCCGCGTTCCAGGCGTCGAAGCCGGCCTTCTTGGCGACGGCGACGGTTTTCTCGGCATCTTCCTTGGCCACGTACAACGCAAAGCCCGCGCCCATGTTGAAGGTGCCGTAGGCGTCGGCATCGCTCATGTTCGCGTGTTGCTGGATGAAGGCCAGCACCGGCGGTACCGGCGGCACCGTATGGAAGCGGTAGGTGAGGGCGGCCGCGTGGCGCATGATTTTGCGCCAGCCGTGGCCGGTGATGTTGGCGATGTAATGCGGCAAAACGCCCGCCGCGAACAGCGCTTCGGTGGCGGGCGCGTACAACACGGTGGGATCGAGCAAGGCATCGCCGTAGAGGCGGCCGTCGCTCAACTTAGCCGAATATCCGTCGGGAATTTGCGCCGCCAGTTTGCGGGCGAGGGACACGCCGTTGGCGTGGATGCCGCTGGCGGCCAGCAGCACGATGGCGTCGCCGGGTTTCATCTTGTCTTGCAGTGTCAGGCGCTCGCGCGGACGCACGATGCCGATGCACGACGCCGCGAGGTCGATGGTGTTGGCTTCCACGACGCCGCCGAGGCTGGGCGTTTCGCCGCCGCCCCAGGCGACACCGCAGCGGTCGCAGGCGGCTTTCCAGCCTTGCACCAGATCGTGCGCGCGTTGCTTGTCGTCGAACCACGCGCTGCCGCCCGCGGCCCAGTAAGCCTGCACGGACACCGGCGTGGCGCCGACGGTGATGATGTCGTTGATGGCCATGGCGAGGGTGTCTTGCGCCAGGGCGTCGAAATAGGTTTTGCCCGTGATCGGACGCATGGCGTCGGCGATGAGCACCTTGGTGCCGAGGCATTCGGTGATGGAGGCCAGCAAGAACTCGCCCATGTCGACGACGTAGGCGGACTCACCGCGCGAGGCTTCGATTTCCGTGAAGCCGAGCGGCGCAAGATTGCCGGCCGTGGCTTTGGCGGCGCGCTGGGCGTCGATTTTCAAGGGATCGATCTTGGAGTAGTCGACCCCGGCATCTTTGTAGGCTAAACCGTTGGGGCGCGTGTGCTGTTGAGCCATGATGCGAAATTAAGCCTGTGGATAACTTGCCGGACAGCCGGTTTTGAGGCGGATATGAGCGCGAACATACTGGATCGACGCGGCTTTGCAATGGCTGTGGGCTGCGGCCTGAAACCCCTGTTAAGCCTCGCGTTTATCGGGCTTTTCCTAGCGGTTTCCACGCCCGTCCTGGCCCAGCCCGCGCCCGCGGGGCCCGGGCCGATCACCGTCAAAGACCTGTTCGTGGCCGCTGCCGTCCCCGTGGACGTCACGGCCGCCAACGTCACCGAAGCGCGCGAGCGCGGGTTGACCCAGGGCCGGGTCAACGGCTTCCGCAAAGTGGTAGAGCGCATTGTGGCGCGCGAGGATCTGGCGCGCGTGCCGCAGCTCAGCGCCACGCAGATCATCGACATCGTGCGTGAATTTTCCATCGCCAACGAGCGCAGCTCGGCCGTGCGCTATCTGGCCGATCTCACCGTGCGGTTCGACGGCGCGGACATCCGCGGCGTTTTGCGCAATGCCAACATTCCTTTTACCGAAACCATCAGCAAACCCTTGGTCGTGGTGCCCTTGATGCGCGAAGGCGCGGGCGGGCGCTGGATGTTGTGGGAGCAATCCAACGTCTGGCGGGATGCATGGATGAAAGTGCCGCGCGATTTAGGACTGGTGCCGCTGATCGCCCTATCGGGCGATTCCGCACTGACCGCCGAGCAGGCGTCAGGCAAGGACTTGGCGGCGCTGAACGCCCTGGCCGCGCGCTATGGCGCGGGTGGGACCGTGCTGGCCATGGCGACGGTCAGCGGCGACACCGTGCAGATGTCGCTGGTGGAACTGCGCAGCGACCTCCCGTCCGAGGATATCGCACTCTCGCAAAGCGCCGAGGCGGGACAATCGCGCGAAGATTTCCTGGCGGTCGCCGCGCGCGCGGCAGGCATGGCCGTGCAGGATAGTTGGAAGCGCCGCAACCGCGTGGCTTTCGGCGGCACGACTCAGATCACGGCGCTGGTGCCGGTGAAGGACATCAAGGAATGGCTGACGGTCAAAAACCGTCTCGACGACGTACCGCTGATCGACCGCCTCGAACTGCAAGCCATGACGCGCGACCGCGCCCAGGTGACGCTCTATTACGCCGGAGCCCAGCGGCAACTGGAACTGGCCATGTCGCAGCATGACCTGTCGCTCGCCCAGCAGAACGGCGTATGGATCATTCAAGCGCGCTGAATGTCCGCTTTTATGGCTGAGGGCCGCCAACTTGTTTTGGATCTTGGGCATCGCGCCGCTTTCGGCCGCGACGACTTTCTGGTCGCGCCGGGCAATAGCGACGCCGTGGACTGGATCGACCGTTGGCCCGCATGGCCGGGCCACGCCTTGGCGATCTTCGGCCCGCCGGGCTGCGGCAAGTCGCACCTGGTTCACGTCTTTGCGTTGCGCGCCCAGGCGCGCGTGATCGCGCCCGCCGAGGTGACGACGGCAAAACCGCTCTCCGATGCGCAGCGTGCAACGGTGACGGCAAGCTTGAAACAGGCAGTCGGCCGCGCTGTAACGGTGACGGAAACTGTCGATCCCGCCATTCTTGGCGGATTAATCGTTAAGGTGGGCAGTCGAATGGTCGACGGCTCGCTGAAGTCGAAATTGCAAAGACTCGAACGCGCGATGAAAGGGAACGGCTGATGGACATTCGGGCCGCTGAAATCTCCGCCATCCTCAAGGAACAGATCGCCAGCTTTGGCAA
>JAIEMI010000246.1 GCA_019752235.1 Rhodospirillaceae bacterium | reverse complement strand
GGAATTTTTCCTTCAGCGCCGACATTTCGTCGCCATGGCCGCGCATGGCGCCTTTGGCCAAGGCAAGCGCGGTGGTGTGGAACGTCGGGTTGTGGCCGATGATCAGCACGCTTGCGGCGTTGTCGGGCAGAGTCTGGATGAAGTCCATCAGGTCCGCCGCGTCCACCAGGTACAGGCGGTCACGATACGCGATGTTGGCCTTGCCCAAGGCCGGCGCGATGAGGGCGCAGGTTTCCCGCGTGCGCTGCGCGCTTGAGCAGAAGACGCGGTCGACCTTGAATTTGGCCGCGCCGAGGTACTCGGCCAGAACTTCCATGGCTTTGATGCCGCGCTTGGCCAAGGGCCGTGCGTGGTCCGTGCCGTCGACCTGATCCTCGACGGCTTTGGCGTGGCGGAGAAGATGGAGCGTTTTCAACGGGTCGACCTCGGAACGGGAAGATTTCATAGGGGCGGGCCCTATGATACCCTGTAAGGCGCGGAAATCATTGCAGTTTTGTGAATTTTCCCGCGCCAGGTTGCTTTTCAGGCCGGGCAGGCGTGGAATTAGCGCCCCTGTTTGCGGAGTACGTCGATGCCGCCGTCTGAACCGTTAGCGAAAGATACCGCCCGTACGCGCCCCGCGCGTCCCACGGAGCTGATCGACCTGACGGCGTTTCCGCCGCGCGCCCGGTTCATCAATCGCGAGCTGTCTTGGCTGGCCTTCAATACCCGCGTGCTGGAAGAAGCCCGCAACCCGCGCCACCCTGTCTTGGAGCGCGTGCGCTTCCTCTCGATTTCCGCGTCGAACCTCGACGAATTCTACATGGTGCGCGTGGCCGGCCTGAAGGGGCAGGTCAATGCCGGGGTCACCGTGCCGTCCGCCGACGGTCTCACGCCGCAAGAACAGCTCGATGTGATCAACGAAGCCGTGCGCGGGCTGTTCAAGCAGCAGGACGACGCCTGGATCGAACTGAAAGCGCTGTTGAGCAAAGAAGGCATCGACGTCGTGAAGCCGCAGGATCTGACGGTGGAAGACCGTCAGGCGCTGGAAGAGCGCTTCATGGATCACATTTTCCCGGTGTTCACGCCGCTGGCGGTCGATCCGGCGCATCCGTTTCCGTTCATCCCGAACCTCGGCCACGCGCTGGTGTTGCAGTTGGTGCGTATTGCCGACGGTGAAGCCATGCGCGCGCTGGTGCCGCTTCCGCCGCAGGTGCAGCGCTTCGTGCGCCTCAAGGGCCCCACCATCCGCTTCATTTTGATGGAAGACCTGGTGCTGATGTTCGCGGGCGCGCTGTTCCCCGGTTTCAAGGTCATGCAGACCGGCCACTTCCGCGTCATCCGTGACTCGGAAATGGAAATCGACGAAGAAGCCGAGGATCTGGTGGGCAGTTTCGAAAGCGCCTTGAAGCGCCGCCGCCGCGGCACCTGCATCCGTCTCGCCTTGGGCGGCGACATGCCGACGGATCAGGTCAAGCTGATCTGCGACGAACTGGAAGTTTCCGCGGAGGATACCTTCAAGATCGAAGGCATGATCGGCCAGACGGATTTAAAGCAGCTCATCACCGAGGATCGTCCCGAACTTCTGTTTCCACCGTACAATGCGCGCTTTCCGGAGCGCATCAGCGACTTCGGCGGCGATTGCTTCGCGGCGATCCGCCAGAAGGACATCGTCGTCCACCATCCTTATGAATCGTTCGACGTGGTGGTGCAGTTCCTGCGCCAGGCGGCGCGCGACCCCAACGTGTTGTCCATCAAGCAGACCCTGTACCGCACCAGCAAGGACAGCCCCATCGTCAAGGCGCTGGTGGAAGCCGCCGAGGCCGGCAAGTCGGTCACGGCCATGGTCGAGCTGAAAGCGCGCTTCGACGAAGAAGCCAACATCCGCTGGGCGCGCGATCTGGAGCGCGCGGGCGCCAATGTCGTGTTCGGCTTCGCGCACCTGAAGACTCACGCCAAGATTTCGCTGGTGGTGCGCCGCGAAGGGGCCGAAACACGCTCTTATGTGCATTTCGGCACGGGCAACTATCACACGGTGACGGCCAAGATCTATACCGACCTGTCGTTCTTCACCAGCGATCCCATCCTGTGCCGCGACGCGACGCGCGTGTTCAACTACATGACCGGTTACGCCCAACCGGACTCGCTCGAAAAGCTGGTCATCGCGCCCATCGGGTTGCGTAAAAAAATCCTCGCGCTGATCGAAGAAGAAATCGCTTTCGTGAAGGCCGGAAAGCCCGGCGTCATCTGGGCGAAAATGAACTCTATCGTCGATCCCGACATCATCGACGCGCTTTATCGCGCATCGCAGTCGGGTGTGAAGATCGATCTGGTGGTGCGTGGAATTTGCGGCTTGCGGCCGGGTGTGCCGGGACTGTCGGACAATATTCGCGTCAAAAGCATTGTCGGGCGCTTCCTGGAACATTCGCGCGTGATGTGTTTCGGCAACGGCCACGACATGCCGTCGCGCAAGGCCAAAGTCTTCATTTCCTCCGCCGATTGGATGCCGCGTAATCTGGATGCGCGCGTCGAAAGTTTCGTGCCTGTGGAAAACCCGACCGTCCATCAGCAGGTGCTCGACCAAATCATGGTCGTGAACTTCAACGACAACCAACAGAGTTGGACGCTGGGCCCGGACGGCGTTTACACCCGCGAATCCACCGGCGATCACCCGTTCTCGGCCCACGAATACTTCATGACCAATCCCAGCCTGTCGGGGCAGGGCAGCGCCGTGGAGCGGGCGAAAAAGCGGGTTCCCAAGCTGGTTCCCACCCGCCGTTAAAGCTGTTATCACACCCCGCATAACCGCACGTTGCTGCGCGGCTTCGCGCGCCCCTGACTTTCGTGGATTTCGCCGGTATGGGACAAAAGGATTCGGTCGCTTCATCCGCCCTTGAAGCCGGAAACCGTCTCAAGCCCGTGGCGGTGATCGACGTCGGCTCCAATTCCGTGCGTCTCGTGGTCTACAGCGGACTGACCCGCACGCCGATTCCCCTGCACAACGAAAAAGTCATCTGCGCCCTGGGCAAGGGCCTGGAAAAAACCGGCCAGCTCAACTCCGAAGGCGTCGGCATGGCCTTCGACACCGTCGCGCGCTTCGTCAAGATAGCGCGCTCCCTCGGCGCGGAACGAATCGACACCTTGGCGACCGCGGCTGTGCGCGATGCGGAAGATGGCGCGGCTTTCGCCAAGGCGCTGGAGAAGCGCTGCGACATCAAGGTGCAAATTCTCACCGGCAAGCAGGAGGCGCGGCGCTCGGCCCTCGGGGTACTGTGCGGTATCCCCGACGCCGATGGAGTTGTCGCCGATCTGGGCGGCGGCAGCCTCGAACTGGTGCAGATTGGCGCCGGCGAGATGAGCGAGCACACGACCCTGCCGCTGGGGCTCTTGCGCCTGTCGGAAGCCTCCGACGGTGATCGCGGCAGGGCGCTGTCGATCATCAACAAGGCGCTCGACAAACATAAGTGGGTTTCAAAGGCGCGCGACAAGACGCTGTTCGCGGTGGGCGGGGCGTGGCGCTCCCTGGCGCGCGTATGTATCGCGCAGATGGATTATCCGCTGCACGTGCTCGACAACTTCACGCTCGACCGCGCCCAGGCGATTTCGCTGTTCGATGTGATTTCGCGCTTAAGCCCCAGGAGCCTGGAGCAGATCAAAGGCATTTCTTCCAGCCGCCTGGCCACGCTGCCCATGGCGGCGGCGGTGCTGGAACGTCTGCTGGAGATCAACAAACCGCGCGTGCTGGTGTTCTCGATCTACGGCATGCGCGAAGGACAATTTTTCAAAGCATTACCGGACAACCTGCGCAAGCAGGATCCGCTGGTGAGTCTCGCCGAGGAAATCGCCCGCGGCGCGGGACGTCCGACGGCGGCGGGACACGAGACTCACGAGTGGATGAGCCCGCTGTTCAAAGATGAGTCGCCGCGCCAGAAAAAGCTGCGCCTGGCCGCGTGCCTGCTGCGGGACGTGTGGTGGACCGAACACCCCGACTACCGCGCCGAACAGGCGTTCCTGCGCGTGCTGCGCCTGCCGTTCCTGGGTCTGGGGCACGAGGATCGCGCGGGTCTGGCGCTGGCGCTCTATTACCGTTACGGCAGCGGGCCGTCGGAGCCGATCATCAAGCAGGCGCATGTGCTGCTGCCGGAATCGCGCATTCACCGCGTGCAGACCATCGGCTTGGGTTTGCGCCTCGCGTATGCGCTCTCCGCCGGCGCGCCGGGCGTGTTGAAAAAGACGAGCTTGAAAATCGCCAACGGCACGCTGGTGCTCACGGTGCCCGCGACCGACCCGCTCTTTAAGTCGGGCCCTTTTATCCGCCGCCTGAAACGCCTGGCCGACCACCTCGGCCTCGATGGGCGGGTGGAGAGGGTTTAACCTTTTAGCGGTCGGTTTTAACGCCGGAAGCCCACAGCTTAACGGAAAATGCTTCGCGATCATCTGGCGGGCTAATATCTAAATCTCGCCTGATAGAGAGAAAAAGTTCTGACAGTAATTTGTCATGCTTATCTCTGTTCTTGTTGGTGTTCTTAATGCTGATTTCGTCGGAATAGGCGCGTAACTTCTCAATGACGTCGTGTGGCGCAATAAGATTGAGATTGTT
>JAIEMI010000099.1 GCA_019752235.1 Rhodospirillaceae bacterium | reverse complement strand
CCGGCTTTGCCGTGAAAAGCCTCGGCCCGGACGGGAATCGGCGTTTCCATCTGTGACTTTTGGAAGGCATCGCGGAAACGCTCGCGGTCAGCCGGATCCTCAAAGGAGATACGGATAACTTTCCGCGGCCCGTGGTCGGTATCTTCCACGTTATCCAGGCTCATCGAGTAAATCTTGCGGCAACTCGCCGCCAACAGGTTCTCGATACGCTCGTATGGAAGCCACGTCCTTAGCTTGAGATCATGGTGCGCAGTCATTGGTCGTCCCCACGTTTCTTACTTTAGTTGTTGCTCGCTACTAATTATAAGAACTATGGGTTTAGACGCAATGGCCGTGTTCAACCTTTTAGAGAATCTTAACCAATTGATATGTCGCCTGTTTTTCAGCCGGAGCTTTGCATGGCCGGGCGGTCAGCCTCCTGGGCGACCGCCATGTCCAGCATCCGCACCAGGATTTCGGGCTCCTGTGCGCCGGCGATGGCGCGGCCTTCATTGAAGATGAAGCAGGGCACGCCGGTGATCCCCAAGCGGTGCATGCGGGCGTTTTCGGTGTAGACCGCATTGAGATCGTTGTCGCCCGACAGGTGGGCGTGCGCCATGTGGCGCTCAATCCCCAACTCTTCCGCAAGCCGGATAAGCACCTCCACGTTGCCGAGGTCCAGACCTCTCTCAAAGAAGGCGGTGAACAGCAACTCCACGGCTTCGTGTTGGCGCCCGAGCGTATGGGCGAGGCGCACAAGCCGGTGGGAATTCGCGGAATTGGGGGTGCGCTTGATCTTATCGAGGGCGAAGTTGATGCCTTCGCCTTTGCCCGTGAACACCAGCGCTTCGGCAATCCTGTCGTACTGATGGCTGCCGCCGAATTTGCGCTCCAGATACTCGCGGCGGTCGACGCCTTGCGGCGGTAGATCGGGATTCAACAAAAATGACCGATACCGCACTTCGGGTTTAAGGTGAGGACGCAGCTTTAACGCCCGGTCGAACCTGCGTTTGCCGACAAAGCACCAAGGACAAACGGTGTCGAACACAATATCAATGCGCATAGGATCTTCTCCGGACGCTAAGCCCTCATTCTAAGGCATTCCGCCGATGACAAACACCCCGACCTTTCGCGAAGCTCTGCGGTTTTGGTTAAAACTGGGGTTCATCAGTTTCGGCGGCCCGGCTGGGCAGATCGCGGTCATGCAGCACGAATTGGTGGACCGCAGGGGCTGGATTACACAACAGCCGTTTCTGCAGGCCCTCAACTTTTGCATGCTGTTGCCGGGGCCCGAAGCGCAGCAATTGGCCACGTATCTCGGCTGGAAACTGCATGGCCTTAAAGGCGGGCTCGCGGCGGGAATCCTGTTTGTGCTGCCGGGCGCGCTGCTGCTCTACGGTCTGGCATGGCTGGCGGCGGTTCATGGCGATACAGCCATCGTGGGTGCGGTCTTCGACGGGCTGAAACCTGTCGTCGTGGCGCTGGTTCTGCACGCGCTCTGGCGGATCGGCCGCAAGACGCTGACCACTTGGCGTGCGGCCTTGCTGGCCGTGGGCGCCTTCGCCGCCGTGGAGATGGGCATTCCGTTTCCGCTGGTGGTGTTGATCGCCGGCGTCATCGGCTGGCTGACAACACGAAACGACACCGCGCCGCCGCCAGAAACGGCGCTACCCGTCGGCTGGGGGCATGTCCTGCGCATGGCGCTGGGCTATCTGGTGCTCCTGGTCATTCCGCTGGCGCTCGTGGTCGTGTTTGCGGGCAAGGAACCTTTCCTCGCCCTTGGGCGATTTTTCACCCAGGCGGCGTTCGTGACCTTCGGCGGTGCCTACGCCGTGCTGCCTTACGTCGCCGATGCCGCCGTCAACCGCTTCCAGTGGCTGTCAGCGGATCAGATGATCAACGGGCTCGCCCTGGCGGAGACAACACCGGGGCCGCTGATCCTGGTGCTGCAATACGTCGGCTTCTTCGCCGGGTGGAACGCGCCCGGAAACCTCTCGCCACTCGCGGCGGCGACAGTGGCGGCGGCGGTGACGACCTACACCACCTTCCTGCCGTCGATCGCCCTCATCCTGACCGGCGCACCCTACATCGAGCGCATCTCAAGCATCCGCGGAGCGTCCGGCGCGCTGGCCGCCATCACCAGCGCCGTGGTGGGGGTCATCGGCACTCTGGCCCTGTTCTTCGCACAGCACGTCATCATCAAAGACGGACAGGTCGATTGGATCGCCGTAGGCGCGATCATCATCGCTTTCGTCATGCTGGTACGATTTAAGCTCGGGCTGCACTGGGTCGTGCTGGCCGGGGCGGTCTTCGGTCTGGCGCGGGCGGGACTGTAGCGGATAATATTGCCCGCTTAGACCTTGGGAGGGGACATGAAACATCCTATCGCCACATTATCGATGTTATCAGGGCTGGTGTTAGCTGCGGCCATGCCCGTTGTCGCGCAGCAGGTGAAACCATCCTGCACGGACAACTCGCGCGATTGCATGATCACCGCCGCGAAGTCTTATCTCGACGGCGTCGTGACGCATGATGGCTCGAAGGTGCTTTTCGCGCCGGATGTAAAGCGCACGGAGCAGGGCCGCATTACCGGCCAGGGTGAAGTCGCCCTGCGCGACAGTACAAAGCTCCAGCCCGATATGACGGGCCACGGCAACACGCGCTTCTTTGTCGATGAGAAAACCAACAACGTGATTGCTTTTACGCTGCTGCGCATTCCGGGCACGAAAGCCGATCCCAACCGGAAGACATACGCCGATAAGCTGACGCCGCAGCCCAGCACCGTGCATCTGGCGGAACGCTTCAAGGTGGAGAAGGGGCTGATCACCGAGATCGAGGCGCTCTTCAGCATCGAGAACGGCTCAATGGACGGGACGTCGAATTGGCCCGACTAGCACGCCTTTGCGGCGCGCTGCTGGCCGTCGCGTTTTTGAGCGCGGCCGCAAAACCTGAAACGGTTTTGCGGGGTGCGTTGGAAAAACTTCAACAGGGGAAAGTGCCCGCGGCGGTCATGACGAAGGCCGCCGCGCGCCAGACGCAGACGGACCTCAATCTGTATCTGCGTGATACGCTCGTCAAACTTGGCCCGCTGAAGTCGCTCTATGGCATGGGCGCCGTTGGTAAGATGCAGCAGTTCCAGGCGACATACGAACATGGGTGGATTCAGTGGCGCGTGAGGGTGCAGCCTGACGGCAAGATCGGCAAGCTGGTGCCGTTCAGCATCAACGCGCCCGGAACGGACTAAATCCGCGCGTCGTCGCGTTCGCCGACCCAGACGTGATAGCTGTCGGCATGTCCGCCGGCGACGCCTTTCAGGCGTTCCAGAATCGTCGGCTTCAGCACCGCCCCCGTGCTGAGCAGCAAATGACCTTCCTTATCGCGCAGGTCGCGCGCCAGAATTTCCCCGGCTTTTACATCGCTCAGGCAGCACATATGCACGTTCTTGAGCTCGTTGGCCGCGGGGCGCGGCTTCGGCACGCTGTCGGGAGCGCCGGAAGGGCGGCCGGCCATGGGCTGGGCGCGTATAGGCTCTTTGCCGACATGAACACGCGGCTCGGGCTGCGGCGCCTGCGTGAGGGCGGGCACAGCGGCATATTGCGCGGGCTGTTGCAGCAGCCACGTGCGCGTCAGCGCGGAACTGATGGTTTTCACCAGCTTTTCGAAGGACAGAGGCGCGACGGCGATGCCGTTCACATCCAGCGCCATGGCTATTTTAACGGCGGCGGAATCCGCGCGCGCGGTAAAGATGACGACAGCGGTGCGCGGGGCGGTCTTGGGCAAGGCGCGGGAACGGATCATCCGCAAGAGGTCGAGCCCGCCGACGGGCCCCATGTCCCAGTCGCAAATGACGCAGTTGATTTCCTGCCCATAGCGGTTGAGAGTTTCGACGGCTTTCTCGACGCTGGTGGCGTGCTTGACGCTTTTCGCCCCGGCGCTCATCAGCGCCGACTGCACCATATCGCGGAAATGGGTTTTCGGGTCGGCCACCAGAAAGGTGGTTTTGGAGAGATTGAAGTCGGTGTGCACGCCCGTTGAGCTGTTCATTTTTGGACGTCTCCCGATATACCCCCCTCAACCGTGCTGGTTCTCAGGATGTAGAGGGAGAATCGGCCCTCCATACCTACAGGTTGATGAGATAGGCCCGCGCATACAACGCCACAGGATACCAATAGTTGCAAAAGGTATCTAAAAAATTTCTCTTTTTAAAAAAGTAGGTTGTAAAACATTGAAAATATTATGGAAATTTTTGTCGCCAGCAGGTTGGGATGAGTGAACCTGTGGTTTTTAAGCCCATCCACGAGTTGAGCGGGCTTATCCGGACCGGGAAGCTCTCCCCCCGGGAGTTGGCCGCGGCTTGCCTGTCCCACATCGCGGCTATGGACGCCAAGCTGGGTGCTTTCGCGGACCTCTGGGCCGGCGACGCCATGGCGACCGCGGCGGCCCATGAGACCGCCATCCGCGGCGGACACTACCTAGGTCCGCTGCACGGCATACCTGTCGCCTTCAAGGACATGGTGGAGGTGGCGGGACGGCGGGTGAGGATCAGCCTACCGGCCCGGGCTGCCGGCGTCCAAGCCCGACGGGTGGCGGTCCGGCACTCAATCACTACTCACTAATCACT
>JAIEMI010000198.1 GCA_019752235.1 Rhodospirillaceae bacterium | reverse complement strand
GATACAAAGGATCCCGACGGCGTGCCCATCCAGCGGTTGATGATCGCCCAGGACGTGGGCGCCGCCATCACCGGACCGGTGCGCGGCGACATCTTCTGGGGCCACGGCGAGGAAGCCTTTTTGAAGGCCGGACGCATGAAAAGCGCCGGAAGCTACTACGTTTTTGTCCCCAAGCCGCCGACTCCGGCAGCGCCGGAGGCCGAGGTTCAGCCTTCGGCTCCGGCAAATACGCCGTAATCAACTAGCCTTCACACATCCCACGTTTAGAATCAGGTAAACATTCACGGGTAGGGTTAAGCCCGGCGTGCGCTGGGAAAACGGCGCCGCTCCATGAGGTTTTACGGTTATGACGACGACCCCCAAAGCCGGCGAGAGAAAGCGGGACCGCGCGCTGTTCGCGCGCCTGATCGAATCTTATCAGGCCGATCGCGTCAGCATTTTTGTCGACTTTGACCGGCTCAATCATCCGCGTTCGCCGGTCTGGAGCCCGTGGGAAAATATCGGGCCGCTGCTGATTATTCTGGTGGGCTCTCTCGCGCTGATGTTCTTCGTCAACCTGCTGCTCGGCACGGGCGTTATGGTGCTGGGCGTGCTGTTCTATCTTTTTGTGATGCGCCCGTGGGTCGCGCAGCGGGTCTACCGCCGCGCCATCGATGCGGCCACGGAAAATCTTCACAACTGGAATCTGTTGTGGAAGATGGGCGGCCTCGTCATCGCGCTCAACTACATGAACAAGACACGTTGCGTCGCCCCCGATGGCGACTGGCGCGCCTTCGTCACGCGCTATCTGCCCGAGATGGAGTTGGAAGGCGTCGATGCCTATAACACTTTCAACCGCATGGAAAAGCCCGAGGGCAATGAGAAAGAAGGCGCGCGGCTCCAAGACCTCAACATGTAATCCGAAAGGGTCAATGTTTTGACCCGTTCCCGCCGCGACCTTTCCCTCGACGATCTCAAGATCTGGCGTCATGTGGCGCGCAGCGTCAACCCGCTGCCGGGCTTTCGTCATCCGACGCCGGAAGACGAAGACATGGCGGAAGAACCCCGGCGAGAAAAAGTCTCCGAAGCCCCATTTCTTGAAACGCCACAACGCGCGCCGGTTCGACCCGCGCCGCCGCTGGCCTTGGGCGCTACGGCGGACATGGACCGCCGTACGGCGCGGCGCTTTCAGCGCGGCGATATGGCCGTGAACGGACGTATCGATCTGCACGGCTTGACGCTCGATCAAGCTCACGGTGCCTTGACCGCCTTCATTCGCGGCGCGCACGCGCGCGGCGCACGCTGTGTGGTTGTCGTCACCGGCAAAGGCAAAGGCGGCAGCATCGGCAAAATCCGCAATGAAACGCCGTACTGGCTCAACCAGGCGCCGTTACGGCCGTTGATCCTCGCCGTCAGCGAGGCCCGCCACCGCGACGGCGGCGCGGGCGCACTCTATGTGCTGCTGAAGCGTAAACGCTAAGGGTGAACTTGAGCGCGTTTGGGCTATAATTCCTCCGTGCTCGGCATCGCTCGGGGGAGGATTTCCATGTCTATCGTTTCTATGAACCGGCGTGCGCTGATTTCCAGCGGGATCGCAAGCGGCGCGACGTTGATGTTCGGCGGGACCGCAGGGGCCGCGCAGAAAACAAGCGCCGGCGGATTCTCCGCGCGCCGGCTCAAGCATCTCACGAACGGTCTGCAGGGCTACGTCGATCGTGGGATCATCGCGGGCGTGCATACGCTGGTCCATCGGCGCGGCGTTCTTGCCCACAGCGATCTGCTCGGCTGGCAAGATGCGGAAGCGAAAATCCCGCTGCGGCGCGACACCATCTACCGCATTGCCTCCATGTCGAAACCCGTGACGTGCGTCGCCGCGCTGATGCTGATGGAAGACGGCAAATTCCGTCTGGAAGATCCCATCGACACATGGCTGCCGGAACTGGCCAACCGCCGCGTCATCAAGACTCCGTCCGGTCCGCTGGAGGACACGTATCCCGCGCCACGCGCGATCACCGTCGAAGACCTTTTGACGCAGCGCCTCGGCTTTGCGTCGGGGCTGGGCGGAACCGAAGGGCCGTTGCTTGCCGCTCTTGGCACGTTGCGCGAGGCGGCCAACATGGACGAATGGCTGGCGCGCGCCGGCAAAATCCCGCTGCAATATGCGCCGGGCGAGCGGTTCATTTACGGCGCCGCCCACGACATCCTCGGCCACCTGGTGGCGCGCGTCTCGGGGATGAGTTACGCGGATTTTTTGCAAACACGTTTGTTCGGCCCCCTGGGCATGGTCGATACCGCCTTCTGGGTGCCCAAGGAAAAACTGAACCGCTTAACCGTGGCCTACGGTTTCGATGCCGCCAGCGGCAAGAAATCCGTGAGCGACGCGGCGACGCAGGCGCGCGTCACGGCGCCGCCCAAGATCGCGTCGGGCGCGGGCGGGTTGGTGTCCACCGGCGACGATTACCTCAAGTTCGGGCGTATGTTGCTGGGCCATGGACGATTGGGCGACGTGCGTATCCTGTCGCGCAAGACCGTGGAGCTGATGACCACGGATTTCCTGACCCCCGAGCAACGGAAAATGCCGTTCTTCGGCGATACGGAGTTCTGGAAAGGCCAAGGCTACGGCTTGGGCGTGTCGGTGACGGACAAGATCGCACTGCGCCGCGAGCCGGCGTCCGTGGGTCAGTACGGCTGGAACGGCGCCTTCGGCACCATGTGGCTGAACGATCCCCAAGAGGACATGACCGCGATCATGATGATCCAAACCGCCTTCGGTGAAACCTCGCCGCGCATCCAACGCGATTTCCGCACGTGGGTGTATCAAGCGATGGACGACTGAAAAACCTAGAGAATGAACTTCGACAGATCGCCCTTCTTGGCAAGCTCGCCGACTTGGCTCTGCACGTAGGCCGCATCGACTTTGAAGGTTTCGCCCGACCGTTCGGTGGCGTTGAAGCTGATGTCTTCCAGCAGCTTTTCCAAAACCGTGTGAAGCCGCCGGGCGCCGATGTTCTCGACGCTGGCATTGATCTCCGCCGCCAAATCCGCGACAGCGCCAATGGCGTCGTCACCAAATTCCAGCGTGACTGACTCCGTGCCCAGCAGCGCTTTGTACTGCCTGATCAGGCTGACTTCGGTCTCCGTCAAGATGCGGACAAAATCGTCACGGCTGAGAGCCTTCAGTTCGACACGGATCGGCAAGCGGCCTTGCAACTCCGGCAGTAAATCGGAGGGCTTCGCAAGATGGAACGCGCCCGAGGCGATGAACAGGATATGGTCGGTTTTCACGGGCCCATGCTTGGTGGACACGGTGGTGCCTTCGATCAGCGGCAATAAATCACGCTGAACACCTTCGCGGCTGACATCTGCGCCGTGGGCGCCCTCGCGCCCGGTGATCTTGTCGATTTCATCCAAAAAGACGATGCCGTTGTTCTCGACGGCGGTGATGGCGTCGCGCGTCACGCGTTCCGGGTTGAGCAATTTGTCGGACTCTTCCCGTAGCAGCACCTCGTAAGACTGCAACACCGTCATTTTACGCGGCTTGGTGCGGTTGCCGAGCATACCCCCCAGCATGTCGCTGAGGTTGACCATGCCCATCTGCGCGCCGGGCATGCCGGGGATATCCATGGTCGGCAGGGAGGCGCCGACGGGCTCTTGTACCTGGATTTCGATCTCACGGCCGTTGATTTCGCCTTCCCGAAGTTTTTTGCGGAACTTCTGGCGCGTTTCGGCGCTGGCGGTGTCTCCCACCAGGGCGTCCAATACGCGCTCTTCCGCCGCCAGTTCGGCCTTGGCGGCGACTTCCTTGCGCAGGCGTTCGCGCGTCGTGGTCATGGCGATTTCAGTGAGGTCGCGAATGATGCTTTCAACGTCGCGGCCGACATAGCCGACCTCGGTGAACTTGGTGGCTTCGACTTTCAGAAAAGGCGCGTCGGCCAGTTTGGCCAAACGCCGCGCGATCTCGGTTTTGCCGACGCCGGTGGGGCCCACCATCAGGATATTTTTCGGCAGCACTTCCTCGCGCAGGCCTTCCGGCAACTGCTGACGCCGCCAGCGGTTGCGCAACGCCACGGCGACGGCGCGCTTGGCGTCGGCCTGCCCGATGATGAAGCGGTCCAGTTCGGAAACGATCTCGCGGGGGGTAAAAGCGTTGGTCACTGACTTATAAACTTTCCAGCGTGACTTCGCGGTTGGTGTAAATGCAGATGCCGGCGGCGATCTCCATGGCTTTACGGGCGATGGATTCGGCGGTCATGTCCGGGCGGTCGGCGAGCGCGCGGGCGGCGGCTAAGGCAAAAGCGCCGCCGGAGCCGATGCCGATTAATCCGTCTTCGGGTTCCAGCACGTCGCCGGTGCCGGACAGAATCAACGACACATCTTTGTCGGCCACGGCCATCATGGCCTCCAGGCGGCGCAGGTAACGGTCCGTGCGCCAGTCCTTGGCCAACTCGACGCAGGCGCGGGTCAGCTGGCCGGGGTGTTTCTCGAGCTTGGCTTCGAGGCGTTCGAACAACGTGAAGGCGTCGGCGGTCGCGCCCGCGAAGCCGGCGATGACCTTGCCGTCCTGCAAGCGGCGCACCTTGCGCGCGTTGGACTTCATGACCTGGTTGCCGAAGGTCACCTGGCC
>JAIEMI010000033.1 GCA_019752235.1 Rhodospirillaceae bacterium | reverse complement strand
AAGCGTTGAACTCCATAGCCTTGCGGATGAAGACGACGGTCATGAGGATGAGCACGGACAGCGTGATTGAGAGCGCGAGCGAAATGTCCAGGAGCCATGCCGGCAGCGGCATGATCAGGACGACCATGATCAGCACGAGGCCTATGGCGAAACCGAGATCTCCGCGCTTTAAGGATTCGCCAACGCGGCTGGCCATATCGCCCAAGTCGAAGCCAGCCCCCGCGGGCGCGCGGCTGACGCCTTGCGCCTGCGCACGTTGGGTACCCTGCGCGGGCGCGCCTGCTCCTGAATCGGCGGTCTGTTCGGCCATCGTTGCCCCTTACGTCCGCCGGCCCGAATTCGCCGGGCCGTGGCGGGTTACCCCACGGTCGGATGAACCTCGCAAACCGCGGTTAACAACGCGTTTAAACCGGTAATTTTTGCCGGGTTCGCATCCCGTGATGGTGGTAGGCGTTTCCCGAATGACAATTGTTGAAATTATATAAAAACAATCCCATAATAATTAGGGTCAGAGTCAATAAATTAATTTGACTCTGACCCTAATAAAACGGGAGTTAAAGGATGCCGCGGCACGGAAGGTATTTTCTGGAGGGCCAGCCGCTGCACGTGATGCAGCGCGGCAATAACAAGGGCAATATTTTTTTTACCCACCAGGACGCCGTCAATTTCCTGAAATGGCTGGGCGAGGCCGCCGACACACATGACCTCTCGGTGCATGCCTATGTGCTGATGCCCAACCATATTCATCTGCTGGCCTCGCCCGGGCGTCCGGAAAGTGTGCCGCGCACCATGCAAACGCTGGGACGCCGGTATGTTGGGCATATCAACGGCCTTCACGCACGCACGGGCACATTGTGGGAGGGGCGTTATCGTGCGGCGGTGGTGGACACGGACGCGTATTTTTTCCGTTGCAGCCGCTATATCGAACTCAATCCGGTCCGCGCGGGGCTGGTGAAGGATCCCGGTAGCTATCCGTGGTCGAGTTACGGCGCCAACGCGCAGGGCGCATCCGATCCTTTGGTAAAGCAGCATACGTCGTACCTCGGGCTGAACAGCAGCGCCGCCGCGCGCGCGGCGGATTACCGCGAAATGTTCAGAGAGGGATTGGATGAGAAAACGTTGAAGTCGATTCGCGACGCCACCAACGGCAACTGGGCGCTGGGCGATGAGGCGTTCAAGGCACATATCGCGAAGTTGAGCGGCATGCGCACGGAGCCGAGGCCCAGGGGGCGGCCTAAGACGCTGGTGGAACATGCTATAAAAGCGCGAGGGTTTCTGGAATAAGAGCGCGCGTCAAAATTCGACTCTGACCCGATTTATCAGGCCCCATCCCTACTTCTTCCCCACCATCATCCCGTTGATCGTCTCGTACGGCACCGACGCGGCCTCAAACGTAAAGGTGCCCTTTTCCTGCACCTCTTTCGCGGCCGAGAACAGTGTGCCCCAGGCGGCGCGAAAAAGCGTGGAGCCGAGTCCAATTTCCTTGGCGCCGGCCGCCGTTAAATCCTTCATGTTATAGGCATTGCCGCGGCCCACGAGCACGGTCACGGGTTTTGTCACGGCCGCGCAAACGCTGCGGATGGAGTCGATATCGGGCAGGCCCGGCACAAAAATCATGTCGGCGCCGGCGTCGGCATAAGCTTTGGCGCGGGTGATGGCGTCGTTCACATCGCGGTGACCGTGCAGAAAGCCGTCGGCGCGGGCGACGACGACAAACGGCACGGACAGCGCATGGGCCGCGGCGGCGGCGGCCTTGATGCGCTGGGCCGCGAAAGCGATATCGTAGAGTGTGTGGCCTTCGCCCGTGGCGTCCTCGATGGAGCCGCCGCACAAGCCCGCCGCGGACGCCTCGCGGATGGTGCGCGCGCAATCTTCAGGTGAATCGCCGAACCCATTTTCCAGGTCCGCCGTAACTGGGAGGTGCGTGGCGTGCGCGATACCGCCGGCCCAAGCGAGCATTTCATCACGACCCACGCCATTCTCGGCATCTTTACGCCCCCGCTGGAAAGCGAGACCGGAACTGGCGGTGCCGAGGGCCTCGAAGCCCAGCGACGTCAGCACGCGCGTCGTGCCGACATCCCATGGATGGGCCGACACAAAACTGCCGGGCCGCGCCAGAAGTGTGCGTAAGGCCGCCGTCTTTTCAGCAAATGTCGCCATTACCAGACCCCCGTATTTGGCATGGAGAGCCAGGGCTCCGCCGGTGGTTTCGCGGCGCCTTTTTGCAAAAGCTCGATAGAGATGTTGTCAGGGGAACGCACGAAAGCCATGCGGCCGTCCCGTGGCGGGCGGTTGATCACGACTCCTTTATCCGCGAGCCGCTGACAGGCGGCGTAAACGTCGTCGACTTCATAAGCCAAGTGACCAAAATTGCGTCCGCCGCTGTAAACTTCCGGATCCCAATTGTAAGTCAGTTCCACTTGCGCCGCGTCGTCGCCTGGCGCGGCGAGGAAGACCAGCGTAAAGCGGCCCTTTTCGTTTTCGGTGCGGCCGATTTCGCGCAGGCCTAGCTTGTCGCAGTAGAAGGACAGGGATTGCGCAAGATCGGTGACCCGCACCATGGTATGAAGATATTTCATGCTGATCTCCCGAAAGGCTCTCTCCGTATAAGCAAGTTTAGCCCCATATGGTCATGAAGCAACAACATGCCCTGCGATAGCAAACTTGTGAAAATCATCGGCATGGCCGTGTGCTTGCTGCTGGGCGGTTGCTCAGGACTCGACCTGTTGAACGCCGTGGTGCCTTCAGGCGGTTACCGCATCGTCGCCGATCAAGCCTTTGGCAGCACGCCCGCCCAAAAAGTCGATGTCTTGATCCCGAAGGATCTGACGGCGGGAGAACGTCGTCCGGTGGTGCTGTTCTTTTACGGCGGGTCGTGGAAATCCGGCAGCCGCGCGGAATACCGTTTCGCCGGCGAGGCGCTGACCAGCAAAGGCTTTGTCGCGGTGATTGCCGACTACCGGCATTTTCCCGAAGTGAAGTTTCCAACCTTCCAAGCCGATGCGGCCTTGGCGTTGCGTTGGACCGTAGACCACATCGCAGAATACAACGGAAATCCCGACGCTATTTTCGTCATGGGCCATTCTGCGGGCGCGCATATGGGGGCGTTGCTGGCGGTCGATGGTGCCTATACCCGTGCGGCCGGCGTAAAGGACGGCGCGATCAAAGGGTTCATTGGGCTTGCCGGTCCTTATGCGATGGTGCCGAGCCAAGTGAACAGCATTCGCGATGTCTTCGCGGGGTTGCCTGATGAGAATGTTGCGCGGCCGGTGCACTTTGTGACGGCGGCGGGGCCGAAACCGCCTCCGATGCTGCTGCTCTATGGTCTGGGCGACAAAACTGTCGGCCGCGCAAATGCGCGGGAATTTGCCGCGCGCGCGCGATCCGCGGGCGGCGAAGCCAGCGTCATCGAATACCCAGATCTCACGCACCCGGGCATCATATTGGCCCTGGCGCCCTACTTCCGTGGCCGTGCGCCGGTGTTGGAAGACGCCGCGGCGTTTGTGAACCGCCATGCAGCCATTCGCCGATGAGCAACCTCACCTGCCGTCAAGCGTTGTAAATCTTTGAAAAGCCCACAACTAAAGAGGGATATAATCGCCGCGGCGGGTTTATAGTAACACACGGTTTTGATTGGATTTTTTCCGTAAAAATTGAGATGGTGACGGTGATATCGTCTGAAGGCCACGTCGGTTAGACTTGGGGCCGTTTCCTCGGTTCGCGCGAGGGACAAATTGGGGGCGACGCTAAAAGATGGGCGGGGTGTCAGCCGCATTTTTAAGGAATGTGCGTAAGCGCGCGGCGGATGAGTCCGGCGTCGCGGCGCTGCTGGTTGCGAGCATTATCGCGATCATCGCCTTCTCGGCGCTATCGGTATTTCTTAATCAGTATATCGGCGACCGGACGTTCGAGCGCACGCGCGGTACATCGACAACGCAAGGCCTCGTGCTGTCTTCCGTGCTGGCTTATTACAATGGCCAAACCACGCACACATTGCCCTGTCCGGACACGTCATCGACGCCCGATGGCGTTTCAGACACATGCGCGGTTTCGGGAACGACGACCGGTGTGCTTCCCTGGGTAACGCTTGGCATGAGTAAAGAGGGTGCCATCGATACTTTTGGCAACTTCTATACATATATCCTATCGACCGTCGGTAAAAACGTTTGTACCTCTGTCACCAGCGACCTGACCGGATCGACGCCGACATCGACCTTTACCGGAGCGGTGATCGACGCGACAGACTTGGCGCTTACTGATGCGTCGAGCGCAACACGCAATGTGGCTTTTGCCGTCATTAGTCACGGCGCCAACGGTCTTGGTGCTACGTCCGTGGGTGGTGCAACCAAAAGCGCACCTACCGGAAGCCGAGAAATCGCCAACGCGGCAAATGCACCCTCAACAATCTATTCGGGGCCATTTTCGACAGATGCCAGCGAGTATTTTGACGATCAGGTATTCGCTCCGAGTAATGGTGATTTGCAAAAATCCTGCGAGGCGTTGACCCCGGGCGGACAATTGAATGCCGATATATCCGACAATTTCGATAACGGTACTGGCGCCATTGATACGACCAAATTTTCCACGACCGGCAGCACGACGCCGCCAACTATCGTGGTTGATGGGCGCTCAACAGGTGGGA
>JAIEMI010000207.1 GCA_019752235.1 Rhodospirillaceae bacterium | reverse complement strand
GCAAACTGCCGTCTCTCGGGAAAAACCCGTTCGCGCGACTATCCCGGTCGTACGAAGGACGACGGCGACAGGCAGGTCTCCTGGCTCGCGGGTTCTGGTCCGTTGCGCATCGCCTTCCCGGATGTCTCCAGTGGCGCTGTGATGCGCGGACTAGCCGCTTACAGTTGCGGGAACAGTTCAGGCTTTAAACCTGATTCCCTTTTCATCCTCAATCCGAGGAACCTATCGCACGCGGGATAGTATAAAGGGTGCGTTGCTACCGGTCAATGTGGAGGGACAATGGCAGTTACGCTGGTGTTGGGGGGCGCGCGGTCGGGCAAAAGCGCCTATGCGCAACAGGCCGCGGAAACCGCGGCGGTCAAGGCCGGCCGCCTTGTCATGTTGGCCACGGCGGAGGCGCTGGACGAAGAGATGCGCACCCGCATCGACAAGCACAAGGCCGACCGCGCCGAAGCGTGGCATACGGTCGAGGCGGCCTTGAGCCTGCCCCAGGCAATCTTGAAACTGCAAAGCAACGACATCGCCGTGGTGGACTGCCTGACGTTGTGGATCAGCAACCTGATGATGCACGAGCGCAATGTGGAGCAGGGCGTCAACGCGCTGCTGACGGCGGTGAGCAATGCGCGCTGCCCGCTGTGGCTGGTGTCCAACGAGGTCGGCATGGGCATCGTGCCGGAGAACGCCTTGGCGCGCGCGTTCCGGGATCATTGTGGACGCATGCACCAGCAATTGGCCGTGGGCGCCGACAATGTGGTGATGGTGGTGGCGGGGCTGCCGCTGACGGTGAAGTGATTACGCGGGGGCGCTGAACAGTTCGGCGAATTGACCGGGCGCCACGGGTTTGCTGAACAGATAGCCCTGCAGCAGCTCGCACTGGCTGTCCTTCAGGATGCTGGCTTGCTCGCCGGTTTCAACACCTTCGGCGACGACATTGAATCCCAATCTGTCCGCCAGCGCGATGATGGCGCCGACGATCTGGCCGTCGGCGGGACTGTTGCCGAGGTCTTTCACGAACGAACGGTCGATCTTCACGACATCAATGGGCAGACGTTTAAGGTAGGCCAGGGACGAGTAGCCGGTACCGAAATCGTCGATGGACAGCTTCACCCCCAGCGCCCGCAAATTGCCCAGGGTGGTGATGGCCTGTTCGATGTCCACCGCCATGGCGCCTTCGGTGAGCTCCAGCTCCAGGCAGCCCGGTTCGATGCCGGTCTCCACGAGGATGCGCTGCACGACATCCACGAGACCGCGATCCAAAAACTGTGTCGGCGACAAGTTCACCGACACGCTTTTGAGGGCCAGGTTGGCGGCGCGCCATTGCACAAACTGGGCGCAAGCTTCGCGCAGCGTCCACTCGCCGATGGCCATGATTAATCCGCACTCCTCAGCCAGCGAGATAAACGCGCCCGGCGGCACGAAACCTTTTTCGGGGTGCTGCCAGCGCACCAGCGCTTCGGCGCCGATGATTTCGTGTGTGCTGGAATCGACCTTGGGCTGGTAGTAGAGGACGAATTCCTTGCGCGCCAGGGCCCGGCGCAGGTCGTTTTCGATGTCCAGGCGCTCGGCGGCGACGGACAGCATGTGGGGCTCGAACACCACCACGGGCCGCGCCTTGTTTTGCTTGGCGGCATACATGGCCATGTCGGCGTTGCGCACCAGAAGATCGGCGGTATTGCCGTCGTGGGGATAGCGCGCGACGCCGATGGAGGGCAGGCAATAAATCTCGCGGCCGTTGATCACAAAGGGATCGGCGAAGTTGTAGAGAATTTTGTGGGCGAGATTGGAGCCCGCGCGCGGGTCGGTCAGGTCCGAGGCGCCGATGATGAATTCATCCCCGCCGAGGCGACCGACAACGTCCGACAACCGCGTCGAGGCGCGCAGGCGTTTCGCTACCAAGCGCAGCAGTTCATCGCCCGCCTGGTGCCCCATGCCGTCGTTGACCTGCTTGAATCCGTTGAGATCGAGATAGAGCACGGCGAGGCCCGTCTTTTGGCGCTGCGAGAGCAGGATGGCTTGTTCCAGCCGCTCCGTCGCCAGCCAGCGGTTGGGCAACTGCGTCAGCAGGTCGTAGTTGGCCTGATGGCGGATACGCTGTTCCTGCCGCTTGCGGAAGCTGATGTCGGAGCAGGTAATGACGAAATGGCCGCTGGCTTCCGGCGCAAGCGCGTCATCCGAACCTTCGACGGCGGCTACGGACAGCGCCGCCACGAACGGCGCGCCGTTCAAGCGGCGGCAGGTGGCTTCGCCCGACCAGTGTCCGCGCGCCGTGAGTTCGGCCCAGATCGACGGCATGAAGGTTTTTTCGTGGTAGCCGGGCGCGAGCATGTCGAGCTTGGCGCCCATCAGTTCGGAGGCGGAGAAAGAGGTGATGGATTCATACGCCGGGTTGACGGCTTTCACGGTCAGGCTGCGGTCGACGATAATGATGCCGTCGCCGACGCTATCGAAAACTTTCGCGAGCAGGCGAATCTGTTCTTCGTCGGACTTACGGCGCGTGATGTCTTCGACGGTGCCTTCGTAGTACTGGATGCCGCCGTCGGGGCCGCGCACACAGCGCGCGTTTTCCGTGATCCAGATGACCGAATGGTCGGCACGATAGACTTGCGCCTCGAAATCGCGGACGACGCCGTCGTCCTGCATGATGCGTTTAAAATCGTCGCGGCGGGTGGGATCGACGTAAAGCTGGCCGGCGATGTCGGTGAGGCCGACGATCAGGTCGTCGGTGGTGTCGTAGCCGTAAATTTTGGCGAGCGCGGGATTGACCCGCAGATAACGGCCTTCAACGGTCGTTTGGTAAATGCCTTCGACGGCATTCTCGAAAATACTGCGGTACTGACTCTCGATGTCCGCGGCCGCGTTTTTAGTCACGTTATTCAACCTTAGCCTCCGCCTTGTGCGGCCTCCCAGACGCACAACGGTTCACGTATTAATAAGCCTTATTCGCGCCTCTAAAATCCCAGGTAGAGGTTAACACTATGCCTTGGTGTGTGCGAGTCTGAACTAAGTAACACACTCAATTTTTGCGCGTAGCTGCTCTGCATGCGAAGCACGGCCTATTAACGCGTAAAAAAAGGCCCCGCCGAACATGTCGGCGGGGCCGGTCTCGTAGAGAGGCAGGAATCTTTTAGACCGAGTAGTACATTTCGTATTTGAAGCTCATTGACACTAAACGCTTTTTTGCTACTTTTTTTCCAACGCGTTAGACTTTTCGGCCTCTCTTTGTTCCCATTTTGCGATGGCCCCGCGACCCATCTCGACGTTGCGTGGGATGTAGGTCTCCAATATGCGCTGGGTATAGTCGATTGACCAACCGGCTACCGCGCTGATCTGCTGTATAGTTGCGCCAGCCTCGCTCATTCTTACTGCGGCTGATCTTCTTAAATCTCGAGCTTGATGTCCCGGTAGGCCGGCGCGGTCGGCTATTCGCCGAAACCTTTCACGAAAACGGGAATAGCTCAGCGGTTTATAGCCGTTACTGACGATAAAGACCGTTTTGGCATCTCGCTTAGCGTAGTCCAAAGCTTGCCGTAGCTCGGCGTGACAAGGCACTTCCACAAGTTTCCCGGTTTTCTCCTGGCGAAGTTTGATGGTGTCTCCGTTATAGCGATCCCACAGCATCTTAAGTACGTCACCGGGTCGCTGTACTGAATACCGCAAGATCGTGTAGGCCAAACGCATTTCAGCGTCGCCACCACAGGCAGTTAGCCACGCGGCGTGCTGATCTTCCTCAAATGTTGTCTCGCGACGATTGCCGCCTTTTAGTTTAAGTTTGTGAGCGTGATTGACTTCTGCACTATGATAGTAAAGCGCGACGTTAAACACGTTGACGAGGACTGCCGCAGCTTGCCGCCGCATGCTTGGTTTGTAGCGTCGGACGAAATCAACAGATACACGGCGCGTCATGGCCTCTTTGAAGGGTAACTTTCCGAATAACTTCCGCAGGTCATTCAGGAACCGCTTGTAGTATTTTAAAGTGCCGCGCTTCAGTGCGAGATAATCGTCAGAAGCTTGATATTGCTCGACAACCCAGGCCACCGATCCCCGTGCGCAAGCAGAACCGTCGTCGGCATCAGCGTTAAGCTGCGTGACCTGGGTGAGCCGTATAGCCGGATCGTTGGAAAGTCGGACCAGGTCGTGACCAGGGCGCTGCCAGTACCACCGCTTTGGATCCTTGAGTGAAGGCCGCACGGTGACGTATTTAATTCGAATCTGCACGTCTCATAGCCTCCAAAGCCTTGTTTTCTGCATCGTTCGTCGGGTTTTCTAAGCAAGATCTGCGGTCAAACCAGTCATCTATGGCAACGCTGTCCCATCCATCGAGCAATGCATCCTTGCGCGGGAATCCCTGTGCTTCGAGGACGGCGCGGTTCTTTCTGAACCACTCCGTTCCACGGTTGAGCCTCGCCGCGACCTGGAACTCGTTCCAGGAGCGCGGAGTAGGGACGAACTTGGGTTTAGTGCGTGCCATACAGGGCGACGCGGCTTGATGAGGACGATGCTTATTTACGCGCTCGTGCCCTCGGTGTCGTTCGGCACGCAGATAACGAGGTAGCGGCGTTTCGATTTGCCGTTCATGCCAAGCTGAATCTGGCGAGTCAGGAGCGTTCTCTCTCCAGCTATCTCTCGTTTTAAGCGACCACTCTTTATTA
>JAIEMI010000210.1 GCA_019752235.1 Rhodospirillaceae bacterium | reverse complement strand
TGGATTATTTCGGCGCGAAGTACGCCAAGGTTCTGTGGCGCGAAGGTGCGGAAGACATTCTGAAGGAACGCGGCAAGACGTTTAAGTACATGCTGGAATGCGGCCTGCAGCCCATTCTTATCCGTGTCGATCAACCGAAGGCGCTGAGCGTCGGCGCGGATCTCGGCGTGGATACGTTCCAGGGCTTCTTGATCGACAACACCCTGCGCAACAAAGCCGCCTGACGATTAAACCGGGAGGTTAGCGGCGTTTACGCGCCGCGCCTTCGGTTTTCGCGCCGCCGATGCCCCAGTCCGCCGCCCAGGACAATCCCGGCACCGTGCCCGCGCGCGGATTGTATTCCGCGCCCACCCAGCCGTCATAGCCGTGGGCATCCAGCATATCGAAAATGAAATGCCAGTTGACCTCGCCCAAGCGGTCGGGCTCGTTGCGTCCGGGCACCCCGGCGACCTGAACGTGGCCGATATTATGCAGGTTGTTTTCAAGGAACTCCCCGAGATTCCCCTGCGTGCGCTGCGCGTGATACAGGTCGTATTGCAGCGCCAAATTTTTGTGTTCGACGCGACGGATGATATCGATCGCCTGATCGGGCCGCGTCAGGAAATATCCGGGCATGGACAGAGGCTCGATCAGAAGCTGCACGCCCGCGGCTTGGGTGAATTCCGCCGCGGCCTGAAGATTATCAAGATAGGTATCCATCGCCGCGGAGCGTTGATCCTCGGTGATGCAGCCGGCCATGACGTGCAGCCGTGTGCATTCGATCATGTCGGCGTATTCCAACGCCACCTCGACGGACTCGCGGAACTCCGCTTCGCGTCCCGGCAGGGCCGCAAGGCCGCGCTCGCCGGCGGCATAATCGCCCGGCGGAGCATTGAACAGGGTGAACGTCACGCCCGCCATGGCGACCTTGTCGGCCACTTCGTTTGAATCGAGGTGATATGGAAACTGGCATTCGACGCCCTGAAAGCCCGCATCGGCCGCCGCCGCGAAGCGATCCAAAAACGGAACTTCGGTAAACAGCACGGACACGTTGGCGGAAAAGCGCGGCATAAAACAAAAATCCAGTTAGGGAAAACGACGTCGTATCAAGTCATCGACGGCACGGGCGATATCGCCCGCCGGGTTAAGGGGCGGATGCCGCCATTCGGTATACGTCCCATCAAACGGCCGCGCAAAGCCGAGATCAAAAAGCTGCCGGTGCAAACGTGCATGCTTCGGCGTAACCATGCCCTCGGAAGCGTAGATGTACACCGGTCCCGGCGTAGCACAAGCCTCCGTACACATGGAAACCGAATCCCCCGTCACCACCACGGCATCGGCCAAAGCCAGGAAGCCGAAATAGGGATTATCGCCGCCCTGGCTCCACAAAAAGACCCGTTTCGGATCGGGGATGGACGCCAGCAGAGCCTGTTCCGCTTTTGATCCCGTCCGGCGCGATGTCGCGATGAGAACCGATCCACCGACCTTCGCGGCCATGGCATGGACGCGGCGGCCCAGATCCCCGGCCAGCGCCGCCGGGAAAGGTTTGCGATGTGTCGCGCCGCCGACAATCAGGGCAATGAATGGCCGGGGCATTCCCGCAGTGCGTGCCGCCCAGGCATCGGCGGCGCTCGCCAGCCTAACGCTATTTAGGCGATGCGCGGCCCCAGCCGTCCGCATGATGTTGGGCGCGTCGCCGCCATCCAATACGCCGTCGTGATGCGGTACGGCGATGAGGTCGAACTCATCGGCGCCGCTGCGTCCCGGGTTCATCAGATGCGTCAGCAGGACTTGCTTATGTTCCGTATGCGCGGCGATGCGTTTGGTCCAGCGCGCGACGGGCGCGGTGCGCCGCCCCGCCGCAATCACCACATCCGGCCACGGCGGCAGAAAATTCATCCGGCTTTCGACGGTCAATCCCAACAACCGTGCGCCGGTGACCGCATTCGGCAAACGCGCGAGCGGCGTATAGCGAATTTCCTTTGTGATAAAGGGCCGATTCAGCGCTTCGGCCACGCCCAACACCTGCGCGACATTTCCCGCGCGGTCGTCGGCGAGCGCCCATATGAGCGGCTGATGAGCCATGTCTCCTCCACAGATGAGGCGCTCAGTGTCCTATATTCGGGCCTCTCGAGCGATCATCAAAATTTGTGCAGCACAGCATTTCTGAAAATAAAAAATCTCCGGGAACATCCGCACGCGAAAGGAGTTCCTGGACCATTCCGTCTTTCAAAGTTTTCACACGACCTTCTCTTTGTCGCGGGCTTCGCATGGCGTAAACATGCCCGCGGTGGAGACGGGGATAGATGGAAAAGCCCGCGGAGATGCACATGACGTCCAAAACATTCGCCGACAAACCGGAAGACGCACGCACCACCACCGTGCTTACGGGCGCGCAAGGAACGTCGTTCACCTGGCAGGGAATCTCCGGCCATTGGCTGCGATCACCCTCGGACCGGGACTGTGAGACCGAGATCCTGGCGCGGCGTCAGGCGGCCGTGCAGCGCTGGCGGGGCCTGATCCCGGAAACGACGGCGCGTCTTTAGGGCATCCGGCTCCCGAAGCTCTCAGTTGTGCCCCGTCGCCAAGCCCGCTAAATAAGCCCGCATCACGTCAAAACCACGCGGGGGCGGTCGTCCATGTCAGCTTCACCACAGCGCAACGCGCGCCAGCAGGCGGCCGGCCAGACCGTCGCCAAGATCCTGCTGGACATCAAGGCCGTCAATTTCCGGCCCGAAGAGCCCTATAAGCTGACCGCCGGCTGGGCAAGCCCGGTCTATATCGACTGCCGTAAACTGATCTCCTTCCCCGCCGCCCGGCAGACGGTGACGGCCCTCGCCAAGGCCGAGATCAACGAACGTATCGGCGAAGGCAAGTTGGACGGCGTGGCCGGGGGTGAAACGGCTGGGATTCCTTATGCCGCATGGATTTCCGACGCCCTGAACCTGCCCATGCAGTACGTCCGCAAGAAGCCCAAGGGTTTCGGGCGCATGGCGCAAATCGAAGGCGAGCTGCACGAAGGCGAGAAAATCATCCTCGTGGAAGATCTGGCCAGCGACGGCGGCTCGAAACTTCTGTTTGTGAATGCCCTGCGCGATGCCGGGGCGGTCTGCGAACACTGCCTGGTGGTGTTCTTCTACGGCGCCTTCCCGGGCGCCATCGAAAGCCTCCGGAAGGAGAATATCACCCTGCACTACCTGTGCACGTGGGCCGACGTGATCGCCGTCGCCGAAGCCGGGTCTTATTTCCCGGCCAAAGCGATCGCCGGTGTGCGCGATTTCCTGAAAGACCCCGTGGCGTGGTCCGTCGCCCACGGCGGCAAAGGCGCTTAAACCCAAAGCGTTATTCGGCCGCGGCGGCCAGGGTTTCTTCCAAGCCCAGCGGCAGCGTGACTTTCACGCGCAGCCCGCCTTCCGGACGATTGATCAGCGTGACATCGCCGCCCATGCTGCGGATCGCATTGCGCGCGATGGTCAAACCTAAGCCCGTGCCGCCGGTTTCGCGGCTGCGCGAGGATTCCAGCCGGATAAAGGGCGCGAACACGCGTTCTTTTTCGGCGTTGGGAATGCCAGGCCCTTCATCGTCGATATAAATCGTAAGCTCTTCGACGCCGGGGGCAATCGTCACGCGCGCCGACTTGCCGTACTTCACGGCATTGTCGACAAAGTTGTTGATAGCGCGCTTGAACGCCAAGGGGCGCGCCACCAATTCGAGGCTGTCGGGCCCGCTGTACGTCACGTCACGGCCGGCCGCCCGGTGATCGCCGCACAGCGACGCGACAATCGCCCCCACATCGACCGAGTCCACGGGCTCGTTGGCGGCATCATCCCGCGCGAAGGTCAACGTAGACCCGATCATGGCTTCCATATCGTCCAAATCGCTGAGCATTTTTTCGCGCTGCGCGTCGTCGTCGACGAATTCGGCGCGCAGACGCAGCCGTGTGATCGGTGTCCGCAGATCGTGGGAGATCGCCGCCAGCATCTGTGTGCGATCCTGAATGAAGCGCTGAATGCGGGTCTGCATCGTGTTGAAGGCGTGGGTAGCGCGCCGCACTTCCGACGGGCCGCCTTCCGGCAGCGGCTCGGCGTTCACATCGACCCCGAGACGCTCGGCGGCATGGGCGAAGATCGACAGCGGCCTGATGGCGCGCTGCACGCCCCACCACGCCACGCCGCCGATGATAAGACAGAAAGCCGTCAGCCAGAAGAACGGCACGTATTCACCTTGCGGCTCGCCGAGGTTCAGCAGCACACGCGCGTTGAACCATGCGGTCGGCTGCATATCGGGCGTGCGGATCGAAACGTTGAACAGCGCTTCGTCCAGCGCCGGAATACCGCCGCGCAGCGCAATCATGCGTTGGTTGGCGCGGCGCTGAAACAGTTCCCTGAGGCTGGGCTGC
The DNA here is from genome assembly GCA_019752235.1 of Rhodospirillaceae bacterium. Lineage (GTDB taxonomy): Bacteria > Pseudomonadota > Alphaproteobacteria > Rhodospirillales > Rhodospirillaceae > SHVO01. The sequence goes on along the minus strand of JAIEMI010000210.1, from coordinate 367 downwards.
TGCGACTGCGCTTCCGGACCGGCGGGCGCCAACTGCGTTTCCGGGTCCAGATCCTCGCGCATCGACGGCTGGGTGATACCGCCGACGGGCATGACGCTGCGGCGTATGGCCTCGTCGAGCGGCATGTTGTCGGACTGAAATCCGCGCAGTTCGATGCGGCTATCGACACGGATATCGGTGCCCGGCGGAAATTCCTTGCGCAGTTTGTCGAGCACGACGCGCGATGCGAACTGGGTGTCGGATTTTTCGACGATCGGCTTGGGCTGCGTGATGCGCAGGTTCATCAGCGGCGAGCTGAGGCGCTGAATGAGCGTCGGCTGATCTTCGCGCGGCGCACGCTCGATCAGGCGCTTAATGACGATAATCT
>JAIEMI010000020.1 GCA_019752235.1 Rhodospirillaceae bacterium | reverse complement strand
CGATGACGCGTCTCTCTTCCGCCCTCCTCGCGTTGGGTTTTTTCGCGGCGTTCACGCCGGCGTACGCGGCGGAGTCCGAGGGCGATAAAGCCGTGGCGCTGGTGAAAAAGTTGGTGCAGTTCGACACCACCAACGCGCCCGGCGACACCACGCAGGTCGCGCTCTATCTGAAGTCGCTGTTCGATCCCTTGGGCGTTCCATCCGAGATCATCGTCGCGCCCAACGGCAAGGCCGCGCACTTCATTGCGCGCCTCAAAGGCGACGGCAGCGCGCGCCCGGTGCTGGTGGCCGCGCATACCGATGTTGTTCCGGCGCAGCGCGAAAAGTGGACCGTCGATCCGTTCGCGGGCATCGAGAAGGACGGTTTTATCTATGGCCGCGGCACGCTGGACAACAAGGGCAGTACGGCGGTCTTTGCGTTGGCGGTGATGCGCCTGGCGCGCCAAAAAGTGCCGCTAAAGCGCGACATTATTTTCCTGGCCGAGGCGGACGAAGAGCAGGGGCGCTACAACACGGTGTGGCTGGCGCAAGAACATTGGGACAAGATCGACGCCGAGTTCACGCTGAACGAAGGCGGGCAGACGCTGCTCGACGCCAAAGGCAAGGTCGGGCAGATCAACATCACCGTCGCCGATAAGGTCACGTTGAGCCTCAAAATTAAAACCACCGGTCCCGCGGGCCATTCTTCCCGGCCGTTGCCGCTGATGACGACCGCGAACGGCCAGTTGGTGGATGCGCTCGGCAAACTCGCGACCTTTGAGACGCCGGTCATGCTGATTCCGCAGACGGAGCAGTACCTCCGGGCGCTAGCCCGTCATAACCCGGGCGCGCTGGCGGACAGCATCAATAAACTGCTCACCGTGACCACCGATCAGGAACGCCTGGCCGCCGCACGCGCCGCGCTGGCCGCCGATCCGGAGCAAGCCCCCGGCCTTGAAGGCGTGCTCCGCAACACGCTCGTCTTGACCATGTTGAACTCGGGCATGAAACCAAATGTCATTCCGGGCGATGCGGAAGCCACGCTGAATGCGCGGTTGCTCCCGGGTGCGTCGGCGGACAAATTCATCGATGACATCCGCAAGACCATTGCCAACCCGGCGGCGCGGATCGAAATCATCAACGCCGTACCGAAAGGGGAGGCGATAGATTTCATCCGCAAGCGCACGGCTATCGCGCCCTCGAACACGGAGACCGCCTTGTTCGACGCGATCAAGCGCAATGCCACGCGCATGTGGCCCAAAAGCGACGTGGTGCCGGCCTTGCTGGTGGCCAGCACCGACGCGACGCCCTGGCGCGAGCGCGGCGTACCCGTTTACGGCATCAGCCCATTCCCTTCGGACCTTGAGACCTACAGCCGCATTCACGGGCATGACGAGCGGGTGAAGGCGGATTCCGTGCGCCAAGGCGCGGAGTTTATTTACGGTATCCTCCGCGACATTGCCGCCAAGTAAGGCGGCCAAAATAGGACATGGCAATGCGACGCAGGTCATTTCTCGGTGGGGCGGCGGCGGTTGCGGCGCTCGGCGTGCCACGCATCGCGAACGCCGCGGAGCGCAGGCTGAAGATCGGCATCGTCGGCGGCGGAATTATCGGCGCGTCCATCGCCTTTCATCTGGCGCAGGCCGGGGCCGACGTCACGGTGTTCGAAAGAACCGCGCCGGCATCGGGCGCCACGCGCAAATCCATGGCGTGGATCAATCCCTTCACCAGCAAAAAGCACTATGTCGAGCTGCGCTTGCTCAGCATGGCGGCGTGGCGTGAACTGGATATTCCGCTGCAGCTTGGCGTCACCTGGGGTGGGTCGCTCACCTGGGGCGATGCCGACGAGGCGGAGTACGTGCGCAACCGCGCCGCACCCTTGGACGGCACAGCCCATCCCGCGCGCCACATCGACGCCGAGGCGTTTGCCAGCCTCAGCCCGATGATTACGCCGGGCCCTATCGCGGAGGCGTTCTTCGCCGCCATCGACGGCCATGTGGAGCCGGTATGGGCCACGTACCGCTTCCTGGATGCGGCCCGGCAGTTTGGCGCGAAGATCCTCTATCCGTGCGAAGTGCAGGGGATCGACTTCAAGCGCAATCGTCTCGCGGGCGTGAGCACGACGCAAGGGAAGTTCGCTCTCGATAGATTGATTGCGGTCTCGGGCGTCGATACGCCGCGCGTCCTCGCCATGGCGGGCTTCGATCTCAAGCTGCGGCATGCGCCGGGCTTCGTGGCTCACACGCTGCCGATCCCGGAAGTGACCAAGCTGATGTACGACGGTCCCGGAAAGTTCGAGTTCAAGCAGATGACCAATGGCCGCATCGTCGCCGGATTCGCGCCCGTGCCCCCGGACCTGCCACAGCACCAGGGCATCCGCGCCCAAGTCATGGATTTCCCCGACGCGGCCTTGCGCCAGCGCCACGGCGAGCGCGTGCTCGCGCAGGTGCGCGAATTCCTCCCGGCGGCCAAGGGAATCGAGTTGGACGAAGTGCGTCTCGGCTTCCGGCCCATGCCCACCGATGGACATCCGGTCGTCGGCGCGGTGCCGGGTGCACCGGAAATTTATACGGTTGTGACCCACAGCGGCGTGACTCTGGCGCCGATCCTGGGGCGCTATGCCGCGCAAGAAGTGCTGACAAACACCCTGGCCGACATGCTGTCGCCTTACCGCCCGCAACGCTTCGCGGCCAACCAGAAACCCTGACCCTGGGAGGCCCCGTGCTCGGCCATTTGCTTGCCGCCTTAGCCGCAATGGTGGTCTTCATATCCGTGGCTGAGGCCGCGGAAGACATAAAGGACGCCACGCGCATCGGACGCTCGGCGGCCACCGCACGCGCGCCGGAATATCAGGAACTTCGTGGATACGATGCCCAGGCTTTAAGCTTGGGCGATGCCGCTTTTCCCTATGAGACGCAAATTCACCGCGCGCACATCGTGATGCTGCGCGAACAAGGCATCATCACGCCGGCCGAGGCCAAAGCGATTTTGAACGGACTGATCGTCGTCGATGCGCAAGCCAGCCGTGACGCGAAGCTGCGCGTGTATCTCGAATACGAGGCCGCGCTTATCAAGGCCGTCGGCCATGTCGCGGGAAAAATGCACACGGGCCGCAGCCGCAACGATCTGGTGAACACCGAGAACCGCATGTTCTACCGCGAGCAGATCAACCGCGTGATCGAAAGTCTGATTGATCTGCGCTTCACCCTGCAAGCCAAGGCGCGCACGAACCTCGACACCATCATGGTGGTCTATACCCATCGCAAGCAGGCGCAGCCCATCACGCTGGCGCACTACCTCATGGCCATTGATGAGAGCATCGGTAAAAGCATCCAGCGGTACGAAGAGCTTTATGCGCGCATGAACCTGAACCCGCTTGGTAGCGCCGCGTCGGCGGGAACGGGATTCCCGCTGAAGCGGGAACGCACAACCGAACTTCTGGGATTTGAGGGGCTGGTCGTCAACACCATCGAAGGCACGGCGGCCTGGGATCACATCGCCGAGTTCGCCACCGACAACGTGCTCTATATGACTACGCTCAGCCGCTTAGCCTCGGAGATTCAACTCTGGTCGTCCGACGAGTATGGACTCGTGGAGTTGGACCCGGCATTCGCGGGCACCAGCAGCATCATGCCGCAGAAACAAAACCCCGAATCCTTGGAAATCGCGCGCCGCACGATCGCCGGCGGTTTCGGTGCGATGGTGTCGATCCTGACGTCCATGCACGCCATTGAGTACCAGCACAGCGCCGCGCGCGTTGCCCTGGAGCCGCGCGCCATCGACGCGGTCGTGGCCGTAACCCATAGCATGTCCGGTGTTGTGCGAACGCTGCGTGTAAATAAAGAACGGATGGCAAAGGGCGCCCGCGAAGGTTTCGCGGTCATGACGGAATTGACAGACACCTTGGTGCGGGAAAGCGGCATTTCGTTCCGCGACGCACACGAAATTATCGCGCATGTTGTCGATCAGACGATAGCGCAGGGAAAAACCGCACAAGGTATCACCGTCCCGATGATTGAGGCCGCAGCCCAAGCCCATATGGGCGCCAGGCTTGGTATTTCCGAGGCCGCCGTAAAGGCGGCGCTCGATCCAGAAGAGAATGTTTCTCGTCGCAATGGTCTTGGCGGCCCAGCGCCGCGGGCCGTGCAGGCGATGATCGAGGGATCAGCGGCTATTTCCCAGGAGCAGCGCGCACGGTTAGACATCCGCCGCGCGCACCTCCGGGATGCGGCCGACACGTTGGACCGGGCTGTCGCCGAAATTGTCCCGTAATCACGCCGCCGGCACCGCGTGCTTCCGGCCCTGGCCGCTCCGGCGGGCCATTCCGGTGGAAAGTGCTCGCGCCTTTTTCAGCCTGCGGGTGGCCATGGAGCAGTCCTTTTTCGCGCCCGGCCATGGCGCGCGACGTTCCCCTACAGCTATAACCTTCGCGCATAGAGCTGTGCGCCTGTGTCAATTGTCTTTCTAGTGTCACACGCCCACAGTTGAGGCCTCGGATGACTTGGCTGGCGTGGTTTCTGAGGAGTGGCCGCGCCGGTAGCCGAGAAGGGGGCTAGTCAACTCGTGCGCTTCGAACTGGTTGATCAATAGGGGAATATGATGAAGACATTAAAACTCTCTCGGAATCTTTTGGCTTCGACCTCAGCGTTCGCGTTGTTGATCGCAGCAACACCAAGTGTAGCGCAGCAGGTCGCGGCATCGGAGGCCAGCCTCGATGTCGAAGAAGTTGTCGTTACCGGCACGCGCTTCGGCGGCCGCATCGTCACGGA
>JAIEMI010000245.1 GCA_019752235.1 Rhodospirillaceae bacterium | reverse complement strand
CGCCATCGACGCCACCACGTGGGTGCCCGCGCTGGGCAAGAACCGTATCCAGTCGATGATCGAATCCCGCCCGGACTGGTGCGTGTCGCGCCAGCGCCAGTGGGGGGTGCCGATCACCATCTTCCTCAATAAGAAAACCGGCGAAGTGCTGCGCGATCAGGCGGTCATCGACCGCATCGCCGAAGCGGTGGAAGCCGAAGGCGGCGACGCCTGGCTGACGTCACCGCCGGAACGCTTCCTCGGCAACAGCTATAAGGCCGACGAGTGGACGCAGGTGTCGGACATCGTCGAAGTGTGGTTCGATTCCGGCTGTACGCATGCCTTTTTGCTGGAAAAACGCCCCGATCTGAAATGGCCGGCGGACCTTTATCTCGAAGGCTCGGACCAGCATCGCGGCTGGTTCCATACGTCGCTGCTGGAATCCTGCGGCACGCGCGGTCGCGCGCCCTTCAACGCCGTGCTGACGCACGGCTTCGTCTTGGACGAGAAGGGCCGCAAGATGTCCAAGTCCTTGGGCAACGTGGTTTCGCCGCAGGACGTCACCAATCAGCAGGGCGCGGATATCCTGCGCCTGTGGGTCGTGGCCTCGGACTACAGCCAAGACCTCGGCATCGGCCCCAACATCCTGAAGCAGATGAGCGATCTCTATCGCCGCCTGCGCAACACGCTGCGGTACTTGCTTGGCAACTTGGACGGATTCACCGAAGCGGAACGCATTGATCCCAAGGACATGCCGGAGCTGGAGCGCTGGGTGCTGCATCGCCTGTGGGAGCTGGACAAGCAGATCCGCGAAGCCTGCGACGGCTACGATTTCCACGGCCTGTTCAACGAACTGCATAATTTCTGCGCCGTCGAGCTGTCGGCCTTCTACTTCGACATCCGCAAGGACGTGCTCTATTGCGACGCGCCGTCGTCCTTGCGCCGCCGCGCCGCCCGCACGGTGCTCGCCACGCTCTATGACTGCCTGGTGAAGTGGCTCGCGCCCTTCATCTGCTTCACGGCGGAAGAAGCCTGGCTTGCGCGCCATCCGGCGGACGGCGGCTCGGTGCATCTGGAGCAGTTCCCCACGATCCCCGCGTCCTGGCGCGACGATGCGCTGGCGGAGAAGTGGAGCAAGGTTCGCGATTTGCGCCGCGTCGTCACCGGCGCGCTGGAAATCGCGCGCGCAAATAAAAAGATCGGCGCGTCGCTGCAGGCCGACCCCAAAGTCTACGCGCCGGCGGAGATGCTGGCAGTGGTCAAGGGTTTGCCCATGGACGACATTTGCATCACGTCCGGCATCACGCTGACGGAAGGCGCGGCGCCCGCCGACGCCTACACGCTACCCGATGTGCCGGGCGTGGGTGTGGTGGTCGATATGGCCGGGGGTGAAAAGTGCCTGCGCTGCTGGAAAGTGCTGCCCGATGTCGGCAAGCATAAGCACCCCGGCGTGTGCGAGCGCTGCACCGGCGCGGTCGATATTCTTCAGGCGGCGGAGTAGCGGCGCGATGACCGGGAGGAAGCTCTTCGGCGTACCGCTTCTCGGTCTTCTTGTGGCCGCGGTGGCTGTGGTGGCCGATCAGATCTCCAAATATGTCGTCGTCGAACACCTGTTGCGGCCCGAGGGCGTCGAGGGCACGCCGTACCTGACGGCCAAGATCATCCCTCTGATCCCGTTCTTCCAGCTGCGCATGGCGTGGAACGAGGGGATCAGCTTCTCGATGTTCAATTCCGGCGAGAGCCATACGGTCGCCATCCTGCTGACGGTCCAGATCGCCATCACCGCTGTATTGCTGTGGTGGCTGCGGAGTCTCGAAAGCCGCTGGCTGCAGGTGGCCTGCGGCCTCGTCATCGGCGGGGCGCTGGGCAACATCGTCGACCGGGCCATGTTCGGCGCGGTGGCGGATTTCCTCGATTTTTACGTGGGCGACTGGCATTTCCCCACCTTCAATGTGGCGGACAGCTGCATCAGCGTGGGGGCGGCCATGTGGCTGCTTGACGCCGTGCTGTCCCGCCCTCACGATGCGGCGCACATAAAGGATACGGCTCCATGAAGATGACATTTAAACGTACGTTGCAGGCGAGCGCCCTCGTGGCGCTGGCGGTTTTGGCTTCCGGCTGCGAAAGCACGCGCCGCGCCATCGGCCTGGAAAAAACCGTGCCCGACGAATTCGCCGTGGCGTCGCCGGCGCCCTTGGCCATTCCGCCGGATTTCAGCCTGCGTCCGCCCGCGCCCGGTTCCGACCGACCGCAACAGCTCTCGGCCTCGCAGCAGGCGCGCAGCGCGCTCGTGGGCCGCGCCAAGGTGCAGGACTACCTCAACAAGGGCTTGAGCAAAGGCGAAGCCGCGCTGCTAGCCCATGCCGGCGCCGACGCCACGCCGCCGGGCATCCGCGAAACGCTCGATAAGGAAGTCTCCAGCTTCGCGGCGGAAGAAAAATCCTTCACGGATCGCCTCGTGTTCTGGCGCACCGAAGGCCCGCAGGGCACCGCCATCGATCCGGCGGCGGAAAAGAAGCGCCTCGACCAAAACGCCGCCGAAGGCAAAAAGGCCAGCGAAGGCCCGATGCCCGTAATCACCAAGGGCGGCAGCGGCGTGCTTGGGGTTTTCTAGGGAACGACCTCGGCGGCGATCCGATCAATAGCCGCTTCGTCCTTTAGCTTCGCATAGACAAAGCCAAACAGCGTCGCAATGCCGAGTATCCCGGCAAAGGAAACGACGCTTTGCGTTGCTACATCCAAGAACGTGCTGGCGGCCTCCGCGCCAATCGTCGAGACGATTGCCATGATGACCCCCATAAGAACGCCGAGGGGCAGCGCAAGAATCACAACGCCGATCATCACGAGGAGCGTGGCACCCAACAGGCGCCACGTCACGCCTTTGGTCATGTGCCAAGATGCTTTGAAGCTGACCGGCTTATCCAACGAAACCATCACGAGGATCATCGACAGGCGCGTCATCAAAAGAAATGTGCCGACCAGTGACGCTATGCCTGCAATGGTCGCGACAACAATGAGGAATGGATAGGCGTTGGTGAAGGAGACCAGCACATAGGTGGCAAGACCGCTGAGGGCCAGAAATCCAAGAACAATCACGATGACGATGATCTGCCAAAGCAGGTACCGCCATTCCAGACGCCCCAGCGTGAAAAGCGGGCGCCGTTGTGCCTCTTCAAGCCCCAGTACGACAAACCGGTACCACGTGACGACCGCTGGCAAAAACAGCACAAGCTGAACAATAGCAAGAATGAGCAGCGGCGCGGTAAACGCTGTCTCGGGCTCCGTGCCAGGTACAATCGTCTGAGCCCCGAACAGCCCTTGGACCGAGATGATCGCCAACAAATAGACGCCGATCGGCACGCCGGCGAAGCGCAAGGCGATCCGCCGCTGCCACCACATGAACTTAAAAACGTCGAGGCTTGTCTGCCAGACCGGAAACTTCATGCCATTCCCCAACGTAATTCCCGTGTAACCGAGCCTAGCGGGAACAGGTATTCAATGACACGGTTTTCATGTTGCGGCGCGGGTGCGGGGCGGGCATTGACCAGGCCCCCGCGCCGTCGGATGCTGGGTTTATCCATCTTTTGAAGGGGGGATCATGTTGCGACGCTTTGTCTCGGGCCTGACGCTTTTTGTACTTTTAACAGGTCTGGGCAGTTTCGCGCCTTCGGCAAATGCAGCCGTCTACGGCGCCGAGACCTTCATGCTGGATAACGGCATGCAGGTGGTGGTGATCCCCAATCACCGCGCGCCGGTCGTCAGCCACATGGTCTGGTACCGGATCGGCTCCGCCGACGAGACGCCGGGAAAATCCGGCATCGCGCACTTTCTGGAACACCTGATGTTCAAGGGCACGCCGAAATATTCCGGCGGCACCCTGACCGACACCGTCGCCCGCAACGGCGGCGACCAGAACGCCTTCACCAGCTACGACTACACCGGCTATTACCAGAACATCGCCGTCGACCGTCTGCCGCTGATGATGGACATCGAAGCCGACCGCATGCGCAACCTCGCGCTAACCGAAGAGGACGTGGCGACCGAGCGCGAGGTGATCATCGAGGAACGGCGCATGCGCACGGACAACGTCCCGGCGGCGCAGTTGGCCGAACGCGTCGGCGCGGCATTGTGGATGACCAATCATTACGGGATCCCCGTAATCGGCTGGGAGGCGGAAATGCGCGGCCTGTCGCGCGAGGACGCCTTCGCGGTCTACAAGGAATATTACGCGCCGCATAACGCCATCCTGGTGGTGGCCGGCGACATCACGCTCGAAAAGCTGAAGCCCCTGGCGCAGAAGTATTACGGCGCCATCCCGAAAAGCGGCGTTTATAAACCGCGCGCGCGGTCCACCTTCCTGCAGCCGCGTGCCGATGCGCGCGTGGTGATGCGTCACGAGCGCGTGCGCCAGCCGCAGTGGAGCCGCCAGATCATCGCGCCCAGCTACGGTGTCGGCGACCGCAAGGATGTGTACGCGCTGGATGTGTTCTCGGAAATCGCCGGCGGCGGTTCGACCTCCAAGCTCTACCGCAAGCTTGTGATCGAGGAGCAGGTGGCCGCGTCCTTCGGCGCGGGGTACTCCTCGGACACGATCTCCTACGGCACCTTCTATATCTCCCTGACGCCGAGCCCGGGCGTGACCTGGGAACAGGCGGAAGCGGCCTACACCAAAGCCATGGACGCGCTGTTGAAGGACGGCATCACCGACGCCGACGTCAACCAGGCCAAGCAGCGCATGAAAGCGCGCCTCGCCTTCGCCAAGGATTCGCC
>JAIEMI010000124.1 GCA_019752235.1 Rhodospirillaceae bacterium | reverse complement strand
CCGGATACCTTCTCGTCCATATCGTCGTCGCGCTGCATCGGCGACAGACACACCACGCGCGGGGGGGCGACCGTCCCGCGCCGCCAGGGGAAGTTGCACCAGATCGGCCGTCACGGTGCGACCCAGGGATGTCGCATAGGCGTTGCGCGCGATATATCCGCAAGGCTGGGAAACAATCCGGCGCATATTGCTGAGCGAACGTCGGCGCAAAGTCGCCGGCATGCCCTCGTGCAAATCCTTGCCGGTCAATTGCGCGGCCCAGCGCTCGTCGAGCACGGTGCCTTGAAAGCGCACCAGCGCGACGTCATCGGTCAACTCCACCACGTACAGGTACGGCGCGAACTGTCCCGTCGCGTGATCGAAAAAAGTCTCCGTGGTCGGCAGGATCGCGTCGCCGCGCAGCTGCGCCCAGTGCGCGATGAAGGCGCGGCAGTCATCCGACCACATAGCGCCGAGCCGTTGAAGAAGTTCATTCAAGGGCAACGGCGAAGAAATACGTCCCGTGTGGAATCCTCCCTTCTCGAAATACCTCCGCCGCATAGTCTGCCACGAAAGCGCGCGAAGAAAAGCGCGATAATCAACGCGCGTTAGTCCCGACCGATTTGCTATAGTCGCGCATGATGCGCGCGAGCGCATGGCATCGCTGGGGGGACGATAAAATGAATCTATTCACACGGGGTCTGATCACACGCACCGTACGCGGCGCTTTTGCCGTACCGGTCCTGTTTGTGCTGATTTTTGGGGCACAAACTGGCCGCGCCGCCGCCGATGCCATTCCTTTCATGACCGCCACGGTTGAAGGCAAGGGCGATACATTCACCGTGCAATGGTCAGCGCCCGGCGTCACCGCCGTCACGCTCTACGCCGGCGCAAGCCCGGGCGAGATCGACCGCTACACGCCGTTGGGCAAGGGTGCTGGCGAAGGAAAGATCACAATCACGTTACCTCCCGCCAAGCCCGACGCGCCGCGCCATTACTTCGAATTGGTGCCGGACAAAGGCCAGTCGCTCGTCATCGCCGACCGCGTGCTGCATCTCGCCACCGCGCCCAACTTCCGCGATGTCGGCGGCTACCGCACGGCCGAAGGCAAATGGATCCGCATGGGCATGCTCTACCGTTCGGATCAGCTCAATCTCCTGAGCGATGCCGATCTCGACGTGATGCGTGCGCTGAACATCCGCATGGTCTGCGATCTGCGCACTGGCGACGAACGCAAGGCCGGCGCCGACCGCCTGCCGCCCTTCGCGCGGCCGCTGATCGCCGACGTCACGGGCCCCAACCCCAACAGCGTGCTCGCAGGAATCATGCGCGACCCGGGCCAACTGAAAGCGATGGGTCCGGACAAAGCCGAAAAAGCCATGGCGGATGTTTACCGCCAGCTCGTGACCGCCGAGTCCGCGAAAGATGGCTACCGCGCCATGTTCCAGCGCCTCGCCGATCCGGCGTGGCTGCCCGGTCTGTTCCATTGCACCGCCGGCAAGGACCGCACGGGCTGGGCCGCCGCCGTGTTTCTGTCGATCATGGGCGTGCCGCGCGACACCATCGTCGCCGACTATCTCGCCAGCAACGCGCTGCTCACCGGCAAGAACCAGCGCATGCTCGCCGCCATGCCCGATCCCGCCATGCGCGCGGCCATGGAACCGCTGGCCGGGGTGCGTGCGCTGTATATCGACGCGGCCTTTGATGAAGTGAGCAAAAGCTACGGCACCATGGACAACTATCTCACGCAGGGCCTGAAGCTCGACGCGCCGACGCTACGTCTTCTGCGCCGGCTGTACAGCGCCGGCTAAACGAAAAAGCGGCCGCGGGGGATTACCCGGCGGCCGCGTCTTCTGAATTCGGCGCTTAATTATAAGGTTTAAGTTTATACCGCGGACGAAATTCGCCGTCGCCGCGCAGGTTATAGGTCGGGTCGTAATAGACATCGCTGTCGAAGGGCGACGGATGCCCGTCGTAATAACGCGTCGGATAATCATCCACATAACGCCGCTCACTGCTGCCCGCGCAGGACGCGAGCGTCGCCGTCAGCGCCGCCAAGGCCCCGTTAAGGATTGCGCTTGTTGCCTTTGACGCGCAGCGCCTTGGCTTCGGCGGCGTCGATGGTGACGATTTTATCGATCAGGCAGGTCTGGCCGCTGTCGATGATCGTCAAGGCATCCTGCTTGCACAGCTTGTTGATGCTGGTGTCGTAGATAAAGCCGGTGCTCTTATCGAGCGTCGCGCAATTGTTCAGGATATCGATGCGCTTGTACGTGCCGCCCGTGTTCATCCTCACGAGGATGGTCTTGTGGTTCAGGATCTCGGTGCTGCGGATGCGGTTGGACTCAATGCACATCTGCGTATCGCCGACGTTCTCGCCCTCGGCAAACGCAGGCAGGGCCATAAAGCCAACCGCGGCGAACGCGGCAACGGCAAATAAACGGCCAAACGAACTGAATGATCTGTGCGGTGTCATGGCGTCCCTCCATTGACGGCTCAGGAACTCAAAGGAACACCATAATAGCGCCAATAATATGGCGGCGGCGGGGTTTTTATCCCCACCGCGGCCAAGGCTTTTTGGACGATTCCGCCGCCGTTTATTTGGCCGGGGTGGGTTTGCACTGCTGAGTCCAGGTCATGACCTCGCCCTTCTCGGTGCGGGTCATTTTCAAGGCCAGCGACGCGCGGTCGATACGGCCTTCCCAGGTTGCGGCGCCGGAACCGGCATTGGCCCCGCCCGCATTCGCCCAGGAGATGGCTTTGTCGTCGTAGCCCGTGACGAACACCGGACTCAGATTCTTGTTCTTCTCGGAATACTTCATCAGCGCCTTGTTGGCGTCGTTATAGGCATAGATGTCCGTGGCTTGGGCGCTGGTGTTTTCGGTCTTGCCGTCCTTGGTCGTCGCGGTGGCGACGGTGCCTTCGCAAGCCAGCCAGCTTTCCGCCGCCAGCACCGGCGTCGCGGCGAGGCCCAGACCGGCGATACATAAAAAACCTGTGAGTTTGCGCGGGGAAACCCGCTGACGGGAAACTGTCGCCCCACGGGGGCCGGCACTGAAAGTTGTCATGGCTGCATCCTCCTTTTCTGGGCCACAAAACAACGCACGGAAAAAATGTAGAGCCCGCCTTTGCCATTGCAAGAGGGCATTCCTACAAAAAACGCGGTCGCGAAGTCAGGTAATGAAATTACTGGCGCAGCATTTCCGGCGCCGCGTCGGGCACGCCCGCGCCGATGTCGATCCAGGCGTTGCGCAGGGTCTGCAGACTGCCCGAGGCATACTCCTTATCCCCCAGCACCTCGTCCTGGACGGTGAAATTCACGGTGCGGGGCGGACGCCCCGGCAGGACGGCCAGCGGCAGCCGGAGGATGCAGACTTCCACCGGCCGCTGGTCGGTGGTGACGTACCGGGTCCGGGCGAAATAGCCGCACGGATGGTCGGCGACCGCGCGGTCGATCCGATGCAGGGCGGCGCGCAGAGATGCGGGCTGGCCCGTGCTCATCTCGCGGCCGGTATAATTCACGCCCCAGCGTTTTTCGAGACCCGCCCCCTGGAAACGCACAATGGAGACCTCCGGGGTGATGTCGGAGATATACAACGCGCCGACAAACGCCGCCGGCATGGTGTCGAGGAAGATGTCCGAACCCGGCATCAACACCGAACCGCGCAAAGCCCGCCAATGTTCATAAAAGGCCCGCATCTGATGGGGCCAGTCGGCCGCCGTCGCCCTGGAAGAGGGAGAAACCATACCCCCTATTAAAGCCTTAATCCGCCTTCAGCATCAAGGTTCCGGTGTTGCCGCCGTTAAACAGGTCGAAATAGGTCGTGGGCAGGTTTTTAAAACCGGCGCGCACATCGGCGCGGTGGATCAACGCGCCGGCCTGGGCCCATTGGGTCAGCTCCGCCAGCGCGGCGTTGCGTTCGCCCATGAAGTCGGCGCTGATGAAACCTTGAATGCGCAGGCGGTGCGAGACGATGCGGAACATGTCGCGCGGCCCCGGCGCGGGCCCGCTGGAATTGTATTCGGCGATCTGGCCGCACACCGCGACCCGCCCGTACATCGCCATGTTGTCGATGACGTCCTGCATGATCGTGCCGCCGACGTTATCGAAAAACACATCGACGCCTTTGGGCGCCAGCTCTTTCAGCCGCGCCGCCACATTCTCATTCCGGTAATCGATGGCGCCGTGCAGCTTGCAGGCCGACAGCAGCCAGTCACACTTGGCCTTGCCGCCGGCGATGCCGATCACCGTGCAGCCTTTGATGCGCGCGATCTGCGCCGCCATGGAACCGGTCGACCCCGCCGCGCCCGACACCACCACCGTCTCGCCCTCTTTAGGCTGCCCGATTTTCAGAAGCCCGAAGTACGCCGTGAGCGTATTGCCGCCGAACAGACTGACCGCGTCCACCGGATCGACGCCCGGCGGCAGCAGGCCCGCCCAGAACCGGCCCGACAGCAGCGTGTAGTCTTCCCAGCCGGTCATGCCGTTCACCAGCGACCCCACGGGGTACTTCGGGTTGGCCGACGCCACCACTTCCGACACCGCCGGCGAGACGACGGGCTTATGCAGCTCCATGGGCGGGAAGTAGGACGAGTCCGCGTTCATCCAGGTGCGTTGGGCGGGCACCAGCGAGAACATTTTATTGCGTACCAGGACTTCGCCGTCCTTCAGCGCCGGCGGCGTGAAGGGCGTCTCCTGATATTTGAAATCGTCCAGCGACAGCGTGCCTTGCGGCCGGCGCACCAGCAGCCATTGACGGTTTACGCTCACGGACGTCCC
>JAIEMI010000116.1 GCA_019752235.1 Rhodospirillaceae bacterium | reverse complement strand
AATTTTACGCGCCCGTCGGCACGCTAGACGAGCTTCAAGCCGATCTCGACCGCACCCTGCGCGCCACGGAATCCTTCGAAGCCATGCTGGATGCCTCGCGCCGCTGGGCCAACGATCAGCAGTTCCGCGTCGGCGTGCAGACCCTGCGCCGCATGATCGACCCGTTGCAGGCCGCCGAACACTTCACCGCCATCGCCGAGGCCGTCGTCAAAAAACTCGTGCCGCGCGTGTGCGACGAATTCGCCCAGCAATTCGGCGCCATCGCGGGCGGCAGCCTCGCCATTCTCGGTTACGGCAAGCTCGGCAGCTATGAACTCACGCCCACCTCGGACCTCGATCTGACGGTGATCTACGACGCCTCCATGGACGCCCACTCCAAAGGCGCCAAGGCCCTTCCCGCGCCCGCTTACTACATCCGCCTCACACAGCGTCTGATTACGGCGTTCACGCTGCTCACGCGCGAGGGCAAGCTTTACGCGCTCGACTTGCGCCTGCGCCCCAACGGCGACAAGGGCCCGCTGGCGTCCAGTCTGGAAGCCTTCGCCAAATACCAGATGGAAGACGCCTGGACCTGGGAGCACATGGCCCTCACCCGCGCCCGCGTCGTCTTCGGGCCGGCGGCCCTGGCGGACAAAATCACCGCCGCCGCCGACGCGGCCTTGAACCGCAAACGCGACCCCGACGCGCTGGTCTATGCGGTCGCCGGCATGCGCGCGCGCATGCGCCGCGAACAAAAGGACGGCGCGTTGTGGGACGTAAAGCGTTGCCCCGGCGGCCTCATCGACGCCGAATTCATTCTGCAATATCTGCTGCTGGCCCATCCCACCGTGAAGCCCGACAGCGCGCGGCCCGGCGACATCATCAGGGCCCTCGTCGCGGCGGACGCGCTTTCGGGGACCGACGGCGAAACCCTGGAAAGCGGCATTGCCCTTTGGTCGCGGCTTCAGGTCATGCTACGTCTCACCAGCGAAGGCGAACTGCCCGATGCCGAGACGCCGCTGGGCCTGAAACAGAAACTCGCGGCCACGGCGGGCATGCCCGACTTCGCCAGACTGGAAAGCTTGATGCGCGATACGGCCGAGGCCATATCGGCGGTTTTCCAAAAGATCATCGACGGCCCCGCCGAAACGGCGAAGGCGAAATTGGGCCCCGAAGCCCCGCACTAACCCGCACGCAGGAGAGACGCACATGGCCGCCAAAAAGAAAGCCGTCAGGAAAACCGCGAAAAAAGCCGTGAAGAAGGCCGCAAAGAAAGCGACCCCAAAAACCGTGAAGAAGGTCGCCGTCAAGGCCGCCGCCGCAGGCGCGCTGCTCGGCAAATCCGCGCCCAACTTCACCATGCCCACCGACAACGGCGGCTCCATCAGCCTGAAGGATCTGCGCGGCAAAAACGTCGTGCTGTATTTCTATCCCAAGGACGACACCCCCGGCTGCACGGTCGAGGCTTGCGCCTTCCGCGACGGCCTGCCGAAGTTCAACACCGCCAAGGCTGTGGTCATCGGCGTCTCCAAGGACAGCGTCGCCAGCCACCAGAAGTTCAAGACCAAATACAAACTGAACTTCCCGCTGGCCTCGGACGATTCCGGCGTGTGCGAGGCCTACGGCGTGTGGAAAGAGAAGAACATGTACGGCCGCAAGTACATGGGCATCGAGCGCTCCACCTTCATCATCGACGCCGAAGGCGTGGTGAAGGCCGAATGGCGCAAGGTCAGCGTGCCCGGCCATGCCGATGAGGTCACCAAGACCCTTCAGATGTTGTGACGCCCACACTCTGTTCCCTAGCGGCGGACATTCTCAACACCGCCGATCCCGAGACCAAGGTTGCGCGCACCGCCACGGCCGTAAAGGCATGGCGGCGCGGCGACCTTGACATCGGCCGTGCGCCCGCACCGGACCGTCCCGCACGTCCCGCGAAACCGGAACTGCTGCCGCCGCGCGATATGCCGCGCCGGTCCACGGGACCGAAGGGCCTCATCGCGCTTGTGCACGCCCTCGCCCACATCGAACTGAACGCCGTCGATCTGGCGTGGGACATCATCCTGCGCTTTGCCTCCGGCGATCTGCCGCGCGCGTTCTATGACGATTGGGTCGGCGTGGCCGACGAAGAAGCCGAGCACTACGCCGCCCTGGCGGCACGCCTGATAGAGCTTGGCGCAACTTATGGAGACCTTCCCGCGCACGACGGCCTCTGGGGCGCCGCAACCAGGACGGCGGACGATCTCGCCGCACGGCTGGCGCTGATCCCCATGACCCTGGAAGCCCGCGGCCTCGACACCACGCCGGAAACCACCAGGAAACTCCGCCAGACCGGCGACGAAACCACCAGCGCCATCCTCGATCTGATCTATACCGACGAGATCAAACACCTCGCCGTGGGCGTGAGGTGGTTCGAGTATCTGTGCGCCGCGCGCGGAGACGCCCCACACACGCGCTATAGCGGCCTTATCAACGAAAGATTCCCCGGCGGGCTCAAAGCGCCGTTTAATATGGAAGCGCGCGAACAGGCCGGGATGGGCGAGGCCTATCTCAAGTCCTGGATGTGAGGCACACGTTAGCCACATCCTCAGCTGTCATACCCGCGGAGGCGGGTACCCATCGCTCCACAAAAACAATACCTGTTGTGAAATGGACCCCGGGTCACGGCGCTCCGCGCCTTGTCCGGGGTGACAGTCATGGCGTCAATAAATGTACCGGGTACATTTAATTATTGATTCACCGCATCCGCCGCCGTCTTGATGCGCGCGGCCAGCGACGCCGCCATGAACCTGTCGAGGTCGCCGTCGAGCACGCCTTGGGTGTCCGAGGTTTCCACCTCGGTGCGCAGATCCTTCACCATCTGATAGGGCTGCAACACGTAGGAGCGGATCTGGTGGCCCCAGCCGATTTCGGTTTTGGCGGCTTCCTGTTTCGCCAGGATCGCTTCGCGTCTTTCCAGTTCCCGCTCGTACAGGCGCGAGCGCAGCATCTCCCAGCACTTGGCGCGGTTCTGGTGCTGCGAGCGTTCGTTCTGGCACTGCACGACGATGTTGGTCGGGATGTGCGTGATGCGCACGGCGCTGTCGGTCTTGTTGACGTGCTGGCCGCCCGCGCCCGACGAACGGTAGGTGTCGATGCGGCAGTCCTTTTCGTCGATCTCGATTTCGATGGTGTCGTCCACCACCGGATAGACCCACACCGATGAAAAGCTGGTGTGGCGGCGCGCGTTGGAATCGAAGGGCGAGATGCGCACCAGCCGATGCACGCCGCTTTCGGTTTTCATCCAGCCGTAGGCATTGAGGCCGGAAATCAGGAAGGTCACGGACTTGATGCCGGCGCCTTCGCCGGCGCTCTCTTCGATGTACTGCACCTTGTAGCCCTTGCGCTCGGCCCAGCGCGTATACATGCGCGCCATCATCTCGGCCCAGTCTTGCGCCTCGGTGCCGCCTTGGCCGGCGTGGATTTCAAGATAACAATCGTTGGGATCGGCTTCGCCCGACAGCAGGCTTTCCAACTCGATCTGCTTTGCGCGTGTCAGCAGCTCGGCGATCATGCGGCGCGCGTCTTCCAGCGCGCCTTCGTCCTTTTCCTCGTCCGCCAGCTCCGCCAACGTCACGGCATCGTCCAACTCGCGCTCCAGCTTGCGCGTGGAAGCGACGGAGGTTTCGATATGCGTCCGCTCGCGCATCAACTTCTGCGCTTCGCGGGGGTTGTTCCAGAGCTTGGGGTCTTCGGCCTTTACGTTCAGTTCGTCGAGGCGCAGCAGCGCACGATCCCAGTCAAAGATGCCTCCGCAGCAAATCGAGGCAGCGCTTGATGTCGTTAACCTGCTTTTCGATGTCGGGACGCATGGGATGTGACCTTCGGCTAAACGGAATATAGCGGATTATTTAGGGAAAACCCGAGGTTTAGGCAAGGATCCCCAGTTTTTCGCTGGCACACTGATGGCCTAATACAACCCGCCCGCACTCGGCTGGTTGGGCAGCGTGGCGCCGGTTTCCTCAAGCTGTTCCGACTGGCCCATGATCGTGACCTGGCTCGCCGGTGACGTGCCGGTCTTGAAGGCTTCCAGAATCACCTTCTTGTCGCCCGGCTGCGCCTCACGGCCCGTGTCGTGCTCAACGCGCACGAGGCTTATGCCTTCCGGCACGCGGAAAGCCGTCGCGGGTTTGTCCTTCAATGCTTCCATCATGAAATCGCGGAAGATCGGCGCGGCGATGCCGCCGCCGGTTTCCTTCGGGCCAAGAGTACGAGGCTCGTCGAAGCCCACGAACACGCCGGCCACGAGGTCGGGCGAGAAGCCGATGAACCAAACATCAAACGCATCGTTCGATGTGCCGGTTTTGCCCGCGAGCGGCTTGCCTACGGCGGCCACCGGACGGCCCGTGCCGCTCTGCACGACGCCTTCCAGCAGATGCACCACCTGATAGGCGCTGGCGGGATCGGCGATCTGCGCGCGTTCGTCGGGCAGCACCGGCGGGCCCATGTTGTCCCAGACATCGGCGGCGCAGGCGGGGCACGCGCGGGTGTCGGTGCGGTAAATCGTTTTGCCGTTGCGGTCCTGCACGCGGTCGATGAACACCGGCGACAGTTTTTTGCCGCCGTTCACGATCTGCGCGTAGCCGGCGGTCAGGCGCAACACGGTGGTGACTTCCGAGCCCAGCGCGGCGGAGAGGTTCTGGGGCATCTTGTCGACAATGCCGAAGTCCTCGGTGGTCTTGGCGACTTTATCCATGCCGACGGCCTGCGCGAGGCGCACGGTCATCAGGTTCTGCGATTTCTCGATGCCCATGCGCAGCGTGGCGCGGCCGAGGAATTCATCGGTGTAGTTCTTGGGCTTCCACT
>JAIEMI010000288.1 GCA_019752235.1 Rhodospirillaceae bacterium | reverse complement strand
ACGTGGTGCAGGGACAGATCATCGCCGTCCTTGAAGACATCGGCGCGGACGTCATCAAAACCGGCATGCTGGCCTCGGTGCCGATCATTGAAGCGGTTGCGGCGGCACTCAAAGGTCACAACATCCCGCGCGTGGTCGATCCGGTCATGCGCGCGAAAGGCGGTCACGCGCTGCTGCCCGATGCCGCCGCCACGGCGCTCATCGAGAAACTGGTGAAGGGCGCGGCGCTCATCACGCCCAATCTGCCCGAGGCGGAAGCCCTCACGGGCCGCGTCATCAAGACCGAGGCCGATATGACGGCGGCGATCCCGGCCTTGCGCGGTCTCGGCGCAACCGCCGTGCTGCTCAAAGGCGGCCACCTCGAAGGTCCGCGCGTGGTCGATATGCTCATCACCGCCAAGGATGTCGTGCGTTTCGAAGACACCCGCATCGACAGCGCCGCCACCCACGGCACCGGCTGCACCTTGGCGTCCGCCATTGCGGCGGGCTTGGCGGACAAAATGCCGCTGCCCGACGCCATCGCCCGCGCCCGCGCCTATGTCCGCAAGGCCATGCTCACGGCGCCGGGGCTGGGGAAGGGGCACGGACCGCTCAATCACGGTCATACCGTGGCGGCCTTCAGCCCCGGCAAATAATCATCGCGAAGAAAGCAGGGCTGGCCTGCAAAACCGTGGTATTTCCGGGGGGTATGGCGCATTGACGCCATAGGGCGCGGTTCCTAAACTCCGCCCCCTTTTCGACCCCTCCCGAAGGACCGTCTTCCCATGTCAGCCAACGCCAAGCCGTCGGTCAAACCGGCGCGTAACCAGTTTTCTTCCGGTCCTTGCGCCAAACGGCCCGGCTGGACGCTCGACGCCCTGAAGGGCGCGCTGGTGGGCCGTTCGCATCGCGCGAAGCCGGCAAAGGCGCGCATCAAGCAGGTCATCGACAAGACCCGCGCCATTCTCGGCGTGCCGGCCGATTACCGCATCGCCATCGTGCCCGCGTCCGACACCGGCGCGGTCGAAATGATGCTCTGGCACACCCTGGGTCAGCGCCCGGTGGACATGCTGGCCTGGGAAAGCTTCGGCGAAGGCTGGGTCACCGACGTGGTGAAGCAGTTGAAGTTGAAGGACGCCCGCACCATCACCTCCGGCTACGGCAAGCTGCCGGACCTTGCCCAGGTGAATTTCGATCACGATGTGGTCTTCACCTGGAACGGCACCACCTCCGGCGTGCGCGTGCCCAACGGCAACTGGATTCCGGCGGACCGCAAGGGCCTCACCATTTGCGACGCGACGTCTGCTGTGTTCGCCATGGACATGCCTTGGGACAAACTCGATGTCGTCACTTATTCCTGGCAGAAGGTGCTGGGCGGCGAAGCGCAGCACGGCATGCTGATTATTTCGCCGCGCGCCGTCGAGCGTCTGGAAAGCTACACGCCGCCGTGGCCCATGCCGAAGATCTTCCGTCTCACCTCCAAAGGTAAGCTCAGCGAAGGCATCTTCGAAGGCGACACCATCAACACCGTCTCCATGCTCTGCGTCGAAGACGCGGTCGACGGCCTCACCTGGGCGGAAGGCGCCGGCGGTTTGAAGGGCCTCATCGCCCGTTCGGAATCCAACTTGAAAGTGCTCAGCGATTTCATCGCCAAGAACGACTGGCTCGCCTTCCTGGCCGAAAAACCGGAAATCCGGTCCTGCACCTCCATCTGCCTGACGCTGCCGAAACTTCCGGCGGACAAGCAGGCCGATGTCGCCAAGAAGATGGCGAGCCTGCTCGAAGCCGAAGGCGTCGCCGTGGATATCGGCGCCTACCGCGACGCGCCTCCGGGCCTGCGCATCTGGGGCGGCGCGACTGTGGACACCGCCGACCTTGAGAAGTTGATGCCCTGGCTGAGCTGGGCCTACGCCGAAGCACAAGCGGCCTAAAACGTCTTCACGGCATCCGTCGCGGCGGATGACATTTTCACGAGCGCTGGTGCGATGCCTAAAGTCCCAGCTCCCCCTGATGAAGAGCGGCGCGGATTTTTTCTCGCCGCCTTCGTCTATGTCTTTTGGGGCATCACGCCGATTTACTGGCGGCTGCTGAACAGCATTCCCGCCCCCGACGTTATTGTGCAGCGCGTGTTCTGGAGCGCGGTCTTCATCGCCCTGGTGACCATGGTGCGCGGACACTTCGTGCGCGCCTTCCGGCTGGTGCGCGAACGCCGGACGCTGGGCATCCTCGTTGCCACCGGGCTGCTGATCTCCTTCAACTGGGGCATCTACATCTACTGCGTCGAAAGCGGCCAGTTGGTGGAAGCCAGCCTCGGCTATTACATGACGCCCCTGGTGTCTTTCGCCCTGGGTTTTGTCTTCTTCGGCGAGCGCCTCTCTCGTCTGCGCTGGATCGCGCTGGGGCTGGCGACCGCCGCGCTGGCCTACCAGATTTCCGTGCTCGGTCATTTCCCGTGGATCTCGCCGGGCCTGGCCATCAGTTTTGGCCTTTACGGCTACTTCCGCAAACGCGCGCAAATCCCCGCCATGGACGGCCTCTTGGTCGAGACCTCCATGCTGTTGCCCTTTGCCGTGGCGTTCATGATCTACCGCGCCTCCCTGGGCGAGACACCGCTGCTGGGTCACGGTTTGACCACCAATTTGATCTTGATCGGCACCGGGCCTTTGACCGCCATTCCCCTGGCGATGTTCGCCGCCGGGGCCAAGCGCGTCAGCATGGCCACGCTCGGCTTCCTCCAGTACCTGACCCCCTCCATCACGCTTCTGCTGGCGGTTTTCGCCTTCGGCGAGGCGTTTTCCCGGGCCGACATGGTTGCCTTCGGCTGTGTCTGGGCGGCGTTGGCCATTGTTGCTCTGGAAGGCCGCGGATCACGGCTTTTTGCGCGGTTTTCCGGGCCTAAACCTTGAATTAGGGCCCTAGGCCCGATAGAAGAACGCCCGAACAAATTTAAGGGGATTCCCTCGTGTCCAAGCCGAAAGTCCTGATCAGCGACAAGCTCAGCGCCGCCGCCGTCGAGATCTTCAAGAATCGCGGCATCGACGTCGACGTCAAAACCAGCCTCAAGCCCGAGGAACTGCTGGCGATCATCAAGGACTATGACGGCCTCGCGATCCGTTCGAACACCAAGGTGACGAAAGCCGTGCTCGCCGCCGCCACGAATTTAAAGGTTGTGGGCCGCGCCGGCATCGGCGTCGATAACGTCGATACCGAAGCCGACACCGCGCGCGGCGTGGTCGTCATGAACACGCCCTTCGGCAACGCCATCACCACCGCCGAGCACGCCATCTCCATGATGATGGCCCTGGCCCGCGACATTCCCACCGCCAACGCCTCCACCCACGCCGGTAAGTGGGAGAAGTCGCGCTTCATGGGCGTCGAGCTTTACGGCAAGACCCTGGGCGTCATCGGCTGCGGCAACATCGGTTCCATCGTCGCCGACCGCGCCCTGGGCTTGAAAATGAAGGTGGTGGCGTTCGACCCGTATCTCTCGGAAGAGCGCGCCCGTGATCTCGGCGTGGAGAAGGCCGACCTCGACACCATTTTCGCCCGCGCCGATTTCATCACCCTGCACACGCCGCTCACCGACAACACGCGCGGCATCATCAGCGCCAAGTCCTTCGCCAAAATGAAGAAGGGCGTGCGCATCATCAACTGCGCGCGCGGTGGCCTGGTCAACGAAGCCGACCTGAAAGCCGCCATCGAAAGCGGCCACGTCGCCGGCGCGGCCCTGGATGTGTTCGAGGAAGAGCCCGCCAAGACCAACGCGCTTTTCGGCATGGAAAAGGTCGTCTGTACGCCGCACTTGGGCGCATCCACCAATGAAGCCCAGGAAAACGTCGCGCTGCAAATCGCCGAACAGATTTCCGATTACCTGCTGTCTGGGGCGGTCACCAATGCCCTCAACATGGCCTCGGTCTCGGCCGAAGATGCCCCGCGGCTGCGGCCCTACATGCGCCTGTCCGAAGAGTTGGGCAGCTTCGCCGGTCAGCTCGTGCAGTCGGGCCTGAAGGGCGTCACGGTCGAATACTCCGGCCATGTCGCGTCTTTGAACACCCGTCCGCTGACCTCGATCCTGCTCAAGGGCCTGCTCGGCCCGCTCATGGAAAGCGTCAACATGGTCAATGCGCCGGCCATCGCGCGCGAACGCAATATCAAGGTCACCGAAGTCAAACACGACGACAACGATCTCTATCAAACGCTGATCGCGCTGACGATCGAGACCGACGCCGGCAAGTCCAGCGTCTCGGGCACGCTGTTCGGCGCCAGCCTGCCGCGCCTGGTGGACATTGACTCGATCCACATCGAGGCCGAAATCGGCGCCAACATGCTGTACGTCACCAACACCGATAAGCCGGGTTTCATCGGCGCCCTCGGCACGACCTTGGGGCAGGCGGGCGTCAACATCGGCTCGTTCCACCTGGGCCGGTCCAAGAGCGGCGGCGACGCCATCGCGCTCCTGCAGTTGGACCAGCCCGTGAACGACGACCTGCTGGCCAAGGTCAAAGCCTTGCCGCACGTCAAAAAAGCTCAAAGTCTGGCTTTTTAAACACGCCTGAGTAAGCTTTCGGTCATGGCGCTGCTTCCTGGCCGTGACGAGGAAAACCTGGCGGCGGATCTGGCTAAGATCCGCGCCACGGCGCGTATGCGCCTGGGCGTCGTCGCGGGTGTGGTGATTGTCGGCCTGTTTCAGACCCGATTTCCCGACGTCGCGGGTGTGGATATGATGACCGCGGCGCGCACCTTGGTCCGCACGGGGCTGCCGGTTCTGATGCTGGCGGTGGCGGGCGTGTTCGTGGTCGTGGCGCTGGCGCGGCGCGACATCAAACGCAAGGTGGCGGAGCATGAGT
>JAIEMI010000316.1 GCA_019752235.1 Rhodospirillaceae bacterium | reverse complement strand
GATTCAAGACCGACGCGCGCCAGCAGTGTTTTTGCCGACGCGATGTCTTGCGGCGGGCGGCCCTTCAAGCCGAAGGTCATGTTCTCAAACACGGTGAGGTGCGGGAACAGGGCGTAGTCTTGAAACATGAAACCGATGCCGCGTTTTTCCGGCGGCACAAATGCGTTAGCGCCAGTGAGCACCGCGCCGTTCACGGCGATGGTGCCGGCGGCGGGGTGCTCAAGACCGGCGATCAGGCGCAACAGCGTGGTTTTGCCGCAGCCCGAGCGTCCCAGCAGACATAGAATTTCGCCACGCTTGGCCTGAAACGAAACGGCATGGAGAACCGTGCTGTCGGCGTAACGATGCTCAACGCCGTCGATGGACAGATGCGCGGCATCTGCGGGCATCTACATCTCCACCCACTGCCGCAGAAGATTGTGATAGACGCCGGTCAGCTGGATGACGGACGGATGCGTGGGGTTCTCGGCCCCTAGGCGCTGAATGGCCACATCCATGTCGTAGAGCAGGGCGCGCTGGGTGTTGTCGCGGATCATGCTCTGCAGCCAGAAGAACGAACAGAGACGGGCGCCGCGCGTCACGGGCGTGACCTGATGTAGGCTCGTGGACGGGTAAAGAATGAGGTGTCCCGCCGGGAGCTTCACGGTTTTGGCGCCGTAGGTGTCCTCGATGATCAGTTCGCCGCCGTCGTACTCATCGGGGCCGCTGAAAAACAGCGTACAGGAAATGTCGGTGCGGATGCGCTGGCCGTTGGGCAGCACGCGCACCGAGCCGTCGATGTGCGTGCCGAAGGTCTGTCCCGCGGCATAGCGGTTGAACATGGGCGGAAGGACGTGCAGCGGCAGGGCCGCCGACATGAACAGCGGACTGGCGCGCAGGGCGTTGACGATGATTTCGCCGACCTGGCGGCCGGCGGGGCTGCCTTCCGGCAGTTGGACGTTGTGTTTGACGTGCGCGCCCTGGTGTCCGGCGGTCACGCGGCCATCGACCCACGGCGCGGCGTCGAGAATCTTCCGTCCTTCGGCGATTTGCGCGGTGGTCAGCACGTCGGGAATAGCGAGCAGCATGGCGGGATCCGTTATGGCGGGCCCCCCATTCTAGCCATCATCCTCAGGGATGGAAATAATTATCGTTCGCAACAAAATCATAAAGCATTGGAAAAGCTTAAATAATGTAGCTATCGCCCCGGGGGATCGCGGAGGGGCGCATGCCCCGGCGTGCGTCTCACCGTCGGGTGCATATCAGGCCCCCGTCAGTTCTTTGCCCAGGGCATCCAGCAGCCCGCGTGTGCCGGCTTCGCGCATTTTGCCGCCGTCGTCGTGGCCGTCGAGGAAGGCGTCCTGCTCGGTGAAGACCAGGGTGGTGCCGGCGCCCGACGGACGCAATTCGACGGTGGTGAGCGACACCGAGATCGGTTCGCCGTTGTAGGTCATCTGGTAGGCGAAGACGATGCGCGCGTTGGGGACGATGTCGTGAAAGACGGTGTCGTTGGTGTAAGGGGATTTGTCGGGCGCTTTCCCGCGTGTGCGCTCCCAACCGCCGACTTTGAAATCCAGTTCATATGAATCGGTGGTGAAGCCTTCGCTGCTTACAAACCAGCGGTATTTCAGCTTGGGGTCGGCGAAGGCCTGGAAGACCTTGGCGGGCGGCACGGGATAAGTGCGCTCGATGCAGAAGGTGTGGTGGGTGACGCGGCGTTGGGTCATGGGGGTTATTCCTTTGAGTCTTCGGCGAGGAGCTCGCCCAGTTTATCGAGGCGGGTCTCCCAGAAGGTGCGGCGGTCGGCGATCCATTGTTCGGCTGTGCGCAAGGCCTTGGGTTCGATGCGGCACGTGCGCACGCGGCCGATTTTCTCGGATTTCACCAGGCCGCTGATCTCGAGCACTTGCAGGTGCTGCATCACCGCGGGCAGCGACATGGCCAAGGGTTTGGCCAAATCGCCGACCGAGGCGGGACCGCGCGTGAGGCGATCCACCATCACGCGGCGCGCGGGGTCGGCGAGGGCGTGAAAGACGCGGTCGAGGGCGGCGGCCTGGGTTTGCATGATTATTCCCTGGAACTATTCCGTGGGGAACATGTGCATGACCGGCTCGGCTTCCTTCAGCACGCGGGCGAAGGCGGGGCGCGCCATCAGGCGCTTCAGATACGCCATGGTGTGCGGGTGTGAGTCCGCGAAGGGGATGATCTTGTCGGCGTAGAACAGCGAGGGCGCGGCGGATACGTCGGCCATGGTGTAGGCGTCGCCCATGGCCCAGGTGAGGCCTTCGATTTTCCTTTCGAGGAGATCGAGGGCTGTGCGCAGGGTGGTGCGGTATTGCTCGACGCCATAGGCATCCTTCTTGTCGGCGGGACGGATGCGGTTGCCGACGGTCATGAACATCGGCGTCATAATGTAGTTGTCGAAGAAGCGGTCGCGCAGGCGCACGCGCACGGCTTCATCGGGATCGCTGGGGATCAATTTCACGGGGCCCGGGTAATGGAGGTCCAGGTATTCAATGATGGTCGTGGATTCCGGGATAGTGCGGCGCTTGGCCTCGTCGCGCAGGACCGGCAGTTTGGTCATGGGCCAGAGCGCGGTCAGTTCGGCGCGGTCGTTGGGATCGACGAAGCGCGGGGTAAAGGGAGTGCCGTTTTCATACAAGGGAATCAATACCTTCCAGCAGAAGGACGACAGCGGATGGTAATAAAGTATCAGGGACATGGCGGCGCGACTCCATAATAGTTAAGTAATTACTTAAGTATTATGGAGCGCCAAATCCCGCAAGTGTTTTTTGCGGGGTCGGGGCGAAAAAGACCGACGGCGAGGTTACGGGTGCGGCATGGCCCAAGCGGCAATGATGGCGATGAATAGGACCGGCACAACGGCCGGCGGCGTGAACCATTTCATAGGAACTTCATGCGTGACGCAGCGTGAGCGTGCGCAAATCACACGCCCCAAAACCTAGGGCGTGTGATTCGAGTCTCAGATCGAGCTACTTTTTGGCAGCGTCGGCCGGAACTTCTTTTTCGTCCTGCTTGACGGACGGCGCGACAATCGGAGCGACGACTTTCGGATCGACGGGAGTCGCGGTGCTCGGAGCGTCGGTCTTGGGTGAATCGGTCATGAAAATGCTCACTTTTGCAAAAGTCTCCTGCATCGATTAATGCGGGAGCCGCACTCGGCGCTATCGAAGCGCCGAGATTTCGTTCGTTCAAATTGTTCAACAGAAATAGCGTCCGGCGCTGGCGCCGGATCGTGCGGATCAAATTTTTTGTGAAAAGGAGGCCCGCTTTCTGAGGCCTCGCTTCGCCCCCTCTACATGGGGTGCGGAGGCGGCATAATCAACCCTGCGGGGGCTATATCTTCGCGCAGCGTTTAAGCGCTTGCATCTTCGCGGATCATGGCGGCGCCTTTTTCGGCGATCATGATGGTGGGGGCGTTGGTGTTGCCGGTGGTGAGATAGGGCATCACCGAAGCGTCCACCACGCGGAGGTTTTGCACGCCGTTGACGCGCAGGCGCGCGTCCACCACGGCCATGGCGTCGATGCCCATCTTGCAGGTGCCGACGGGATGGTAGAGCGAGGAGCCCATGGTGCGCGCGAAGGTCTCGAAGCCGGCATCGTCCAGCGGGCCGGGTTGGGTTTCGCCGACGCTGACGGCCTGCATGCTGGGCGCGGCGAAGATGCGGCGCGCGTGATCGAATCCGGCGCGCAGCACGCGCATGTCGTCGGGGTCGGTGAGGTAGTTGGGACGGATGGCGGGACGCGCGAGCGGGTCTTTCGATTCCGCCATGACGGTGCCGCGGCTGCCGGGGCGCGTCGGACATATCGCCGCCAGAAAGCCCGGGTTCTTTTCGAACACCAGAAATTTTCCGACTTCGTAGCTGGCGGGCGTGAAGAGCAATTGGATGTCCGGGCTCGCGAGGCCTTCGCGGCTGTGACAGAACACCTGCGCGGCCGTGACGCCGTTGGTGAGCGTGCCGCGGCCCCGAAGCGCGAAACGGAGAAACTCGCGCATTTTGGGCCAGAGATTGGCCATTTCATTGAGCGAGGCGAAGTTGTCCTTGGCGCGGTGAACAAGGCGCAGGACGTAATGGTCCGATAGATTGCGGCCCACGCCGGGAGAATCATGGACAACATCGACGCCGATGGAGCGGAGGTGGTCGGCGGGTCCGATACCGGAAACCTGCAGCAGATGCGGCGAACCGAAGGCGCCGCCGGCGACGATGACTTCGCGGGCGGCGGTGACGGTGTGCGTCGCGCCGCCGCGCAGATATTCAACGCCGGTGCAGCGTGTGCCGGTCATGAGAAGGCGTGTGGCGCTGGCTTCGGTGACGATCTGTATGTTTGCGCCGCGCTTGAGCGCGGCGGTCAGATGCGAGCGGCCGGTGAAGCCGCGGAAACGCCCGTCGCGGGTCATCTGCGAATAGGCGACGCCGTCCTGCCGCGCGCCGTTGTAATCGGGATTGAAGGGAAAGCCGGCTTCCTGGGCGGCTTTCACGAAGGCATGGGTGAGCGGAAAGTGTGAGTCGTACTGGCGCGTCGGCAAAGGGCCGTCGGCGCCGCGATAAGCGGGATCGCCACCGCTGATATAGCTCTCGGAGGCTTTGAAGTAGGGCAGCACGTCGTCGTAGCTCCAGCCCCGGCACCCCAACTGCGCCCAGCCGTCGTAGTCGGCGGCGTTGCCGCGCACGTAGAGCATGCCGTTGATGGCGCCGCTGCCGCCCACGACGCGTCCGCGCGGCTGCATCAAGCGGCGGTTGCCGGAGGACTCTTCCGGCTCGGTGGTGAAGTTCCAGTTCAGGCGCGGATGATTGATGAGATAGGCGATGCCCGCCGGGATGTGCA
>JAIEMI010000125.1 GCA_019752235.1 Rhodospirillaceae bacterium | reverse complement strand
ACAACCCGCGCAAGGCGGCGTTAAGTGTGCGCCACCGTAGTCCCTTGCCATAATTGCCGCATATAGCCCTTTACGCATGTCGCAGCCGGATACCGAACCGCTCCCTCCTTCGACGGCGACGCTCTACCGGCGTCTGCTGCGGGAAGCCGTGGCGCCCTATGCCGGACGTTTCGTTCTGGCGGGGGTCTGCATGCTGGCGGTGGCGCTGTCGACGGCGGCTTTAGCCTGGTTGATGGACCCCGTGGTGAACAAGGTTTTTGTCGAACGGCGGGCGGACTTGCTCTGGCCCGTGGGCCTAGCAGTATTTGCGACCTTCGCCGTCAAAGGCATAGGCGCCTACGGCCAGACCGTGATCATGACCCGCATTGGCCAAACCGTGCTGACGGACTTACAGAACCGCCTGTTCCGCCATCTGCTGCGGATGGACCTGGCATTTTTCGCCACCCACCGCACCGGCACGCTGATCTCGCGGCTGACCACCGACATCGCCGCCATGCGCATCGCGGTCTCGACGGCGCTGACGGGTCTGGGGCGCGAAGCTCTGTCCATCGTCTTTCTCGTCGCCGTCATGTTCTATCAGGACTGGCTGCTGGCCACCGTCGCCTTCGTGGCTTTCCCCGCCACGGTGATTCCCATCGCGACCTTGGGGCGGCGTTTGCGCAAAGTCACCGCCAACACGCAAGCCCAGACCGGCGCTTTCATGACGTTGGTGGAGCAAAGCCTGTCGGGTATCCGCCTCGTCAAAGCCTACCGTATGGAAGACTACGAAGGCGCGCGCGCCGAGAAACTGACCGGCGCGATTCGCGACTTGGTGATCAAGGCCGAACGCGTGAAGGCCTTGGCCAGTCCGCTGATGGAAACCCTTGGCGGTATCGCGGTAACCATTGTGATTGTCTACGGGGGCTGGCGCGTCATCAACGGCGTGACCACGGCAGGCGCGTTCTTCTCGTTCATCACCGCGCTGCTGTCCGCCTACCGGCCCATGAAAGCCCTCGCCAACGCCAACGCCAACGTCAATGAAGGTCTCGCCGGGGCGCAGCGCCTGTTCGCGGTGCTCGATACAAAGCCGTCCTTAAACGATAAAGCGGACGCCGCGC
Source organism: Rhodospirillaceae bacterium (assembly GCA_019752235.1). Lineage (GTDB taxonomy): Bacteria > Pseudomonadota > Alphaproteobacteria > Rhodospirillales > Rhodospirillaceae > SHVO01. The sequence continues at coordinate 3,743 of JAIEMI010000125.1, read as the reverse complement.
CGCTCGTGATCATGCGCGGCGAAGTGCGTTTCGAGAACGTCAGCTTCTCCTACGCCGGCGAAGCGGAGGCCTTGAAGGATATCGCCTTCACGGCGTTGCCCGGCAAAACGACGGCGCTGGTGGGGCCTTCGGGTGCGGGCAAGACCACTATCCTCAATCTTATCGCGCGCTTTTACGACGTGACCACCGGGCGCATTCTGATCGACGGCAGCAATGTCGCCGACGTCACCTTGTCCTCCTTGCGCGACGCCGTGGCGTTGGTGAGTCAGGACGTCGTGCTGTTCGACGACACCGTCCGCGCCAATATCGGCTACGGCAAACCCGGCGCCAGCAACCTCGCCGTCGAGAACGCCGCGCGGCTGGCGGGCGCGCACGAGTTCATCGACGCCTTACCCGATGGCTACAACACCATCGTCGGAGAACGCGGCCAAAGCCTGTCGGGCGGCCAGCGCCAGCGTATCGCCATTGCCCGCGCACTGCTGAAGGATGCGCCGATCCTGCTGTTGGACGAAGCCACCAGCGCGCTCGATGCGGAAACCGAACGCCAGATCCAGGCGGCGTTGGAGCGCCTGAAGCAGGGACGCACGACGATTGTCATTGCGCATCGTCTCGCGACCGTTGCGACTGCCGACCAGATTTGCGTGATTGATCAGGGCCGCGTGGTGGAAACCGGCGATCACGGCGCGCTGATGAAAAACGGCGGGATTTACGCGCGGCTTCATGCTCTGCAATTCGTCACCGGTTCTGACGGCATCGCTGCCGACTGACGGGATTCACGGCGGCATTGTTTCCCTCTAGTGTGTCGCCTCAGGGGAATCCACATGTCGCTCGACCACGCCATCAACTGCTATGAAGCCGGGGACCGCGCCGCCGCCAAGGCCGCGGCCGAGGCTTTCCTCAAATCCTCGCCCAGCCACGGCGACGCCCTGAACTTGCTGGCGGTCATCGCCCAGGATGAAGGCCGTCAGACCGATGCCGAAGCCTTGGCGCGGAAAGCCGTGGCCGCCGCGCCCGACAATCCGCTCTATCTCAACACCCTGGGCAACGGATTGCTGGCCCAGGGCCGCAGCGCCGAGGCGGTGACGGTATTGGCTCAGGCCCACGCGGCGATGCCGGAGCAGGCGGACATCCTTTTCAATCTCGGCAACGCCCAGCGCCAGGCCGGGCAATTCGACGCGGCGACCGAGAGTTTCCGGCGCACCACCGAACTGCGGCGCGGCCATGTGGGCGCTTATAACAATCTTGCGCTGATGCTGAAGGCCATTGGCGACGTGGAAAGCGCCGCCACGGTGCTGATCGAGGCCGTGGCCCATGCGCCGCAGTCCGCCGAACTACGTTTCAACCTCGGGAATACGCTTCATGCCGCCGGCCGCATCGCGGCGGCCGAAGGCGCCTATATGAAGGCCATCGAACTGGCGCCGCGCCACGCCGAGGCTCACGCCAATCTCGGCGTGATGCTGGCGGAAAGCGGCCATAAAGCCAAAGCGGAGGCGTCGTTCCGCACGGCCATCGCGCTCAACCCCAACCTGACGTCGGCCTATGTGGGCCTCGCCGACCTGGTGGATGACGGCACCATGGATGCGGTGGCTCACCGCCGCGCCGTGCTGGCCATGAAACCCGACCTGCCGGCCATCCGCTCCAGCTTGCTGATGTGTCTGCATTACGTGGATGGCGTTTCGCGGGATGAGCTGCTGGCCGAACACAAGACCTATGGTGCCCTGGTGACACGGAAAGACGCGCCGGTGTTCAACCCCAAGCATGATTTCACACCGCACCGCCGGCTGAAGATCGGTTTTGTCTCCGGCGATTTCCGGTTTCACGCCATGCTGTTCTTCGCGCTGCCGGTGCTGGAGGCGCGGGATAAAAAAGACTGGGAAATCTTCTGCTATTCGACCACCGCCAAGATCGACCCCTATACGCCTGAATTCCGCGCCGCCGCCGACCACTGGCGCGATGTGCGCACGCTGTCGACGGACGATCTTGCGCGGCTGATTGCCCACGACGGCATCGATATCCTGATCGATTTGTCGGGCCATGCGCCGCACAACCGCCTGCCCGTGTTCGCCGCTAAACCCGCGCCGTTGCAGGTTGCCTGGGGCGACTATGTCGATACACGGGGATTGGACACGATTGATGTGTTGCTGGGCGATGCCGTGCAAACGCCCGCGGAAGAAGACACATACTTCACCGAACGCGTCGCGCGCTTCGCGCCGGACTACGTCTGCTATCGTCCACCCTCCTATGCACCTGAGCCCGCGCCCGCGCCCTGCATCGCCCATGGATTCATCACCTTCGGCACCTTCAGCGAGGTCACGAAGGTAGGTCCGGCCTCCGTAGCGCAATGGGCGCCGGTGCTCAAGGCCGTTCCGACGTCACGCTTTCTGCTCAACGGTTATCTGTTCGAGGACGGCCCGCGTCAGGGACGCATCATCAGCCTGTTCATGGATGCGGGCATTTCGCCCGATCGATTGATCTTCAAATCCGGCGGCCTCCACGCCGCGTTCCTGGCCCAATATGCCGAGGTCGACATCATCCTCGATACGGCGCCATATTCCGGCGGACTCACAACCTGCGAAGCGCTGCTGATGGGAGTGCCGGTGCTGACGGTGAAAGGTGACCGCTTCTGTGGCCGTCACGCGGCCGTGCATCTTATAAATGGCGGTTATCCGGAAGGTGTGGCGGAACGTGCCGGCGATCTGGTGAAAAAGGCGCAAGCCTTGGCCGCGGACCCGGCCGCGCTCAACGCGTTGCGTGCGACATTGGCGCACAAATTCCGCGCCGCGCGCGTGTGCGATGTAACGGCGTTTTCCGGGGACTTTTACGGCACGCTGCGTGCCGAGTGGACCTCACTCTGCACGCAGCGCCGTCAATAAGGATCAGGTCGCGGCCGTCATGGCGCTGAGCTGACGGTTCGCAACGGTCAGCATCGACAAACTCAAGGCATCGGCGGCCTTTACTTCCGCGAAGACCTGGTCGAAACGGTCGATGCGCGCCTTGTTGTCGGCCACCCAGGCATCCAACGCCTTCTCCGGCGACAGCTTGCCTTTGGCGGCGGCTGTCACGCGCTGGGCGATCGTGCGCTGTTGCGCGAACAGTTCCTCGATGGCGGCGGACACCGCCAACTTGTCCCAATGGCTGACGGTGGCGAAAGACTCGGTTCTCGCGCGAAGCGCGCCGAGTCCGAAGCGTTCGCCCACCAGATAATAGAGCCGGGCCGCCTGCGGCACGGTCTGCTTGGTGCTGTCGGCGATGACGGTAATATCGTTGGCCGCGGCCAGGCGGTAAATCGAAGCCACCTCAAGGGCCAACTTCGCCGGCACGCCCTTCGCCTGATAAGCGTCAGCCTGGCGTTTCACGTAAGCCGCCACTTCATCCGACCAAACGCTCGACAAGGACTTGCGCAGAGCATCGACGCCCGGCTTGAGAACCTTGATCTGTTTGGTCATGTCGATGGGCGACGGCACATGGCGCAGCATCCACAGCACGCTGCGTTCCAGCATGCGCGCCACCTCCAACAGCATTTCCATCTGTACGGCGGCGGGCACTTTGTTGTCCAAAGCCTCGATGTCGTTCCAGATCTGACGCAGACCGTAGGCGGCTTCCGTCACAGTATAGGCGCGGGCCACGTCCACCGGTCCCAGGCCGGTGCGCTCCATCAAAGTCGTCAGGAATGAAGGTCCGACACGATTGATGAAGTTGTTCGTCACCACCGTGCCGATGATTTCGCGGCGTAGTTTGTGGCG
>JAIEMI010000114.1 GCA_019752235.1 Rhodospirillaceae bacterium | reverse complement strand
CGATTGATGGCGTGCGCCGCGCCGGGCGGCATTTTCGCCATGCAGATGCCGATGACCGACGGCGCGCTCTATCACGTCTGCACCCAGCGCGTTCTCGAGAAACCGCGATGGCGCGAGCGCCTTGCCGGTGTGCGGTCCCATGAGCATCCGAAAGCCGCGGGTTTTTACTACGACGCGGTCAGCGCGCTGGCGTCACGGGTCGATGTCTGGGAAGGCCACTATCATCACGTCATGAAGGATAGCCACGGCGTGACAGCCTGGGCCTCCGGTACGACGCTGGTTCCCTATCTGACGGTTTTGACGGATGACGAGAAACAGGCCTTTCTCGAAGATTACACCGCCGTCGCGACGGGAGCTTACCCGCCACAAAATGACGGCAAGGTGATCTTCACCATGCGCAGGGTGTTTATGGTGGCGGTGCGCGCCGCATAGACAGCTTAAATGCTGACGGAATCCCGCGCCCGCGTCACGGCCTCAAGGGCCTGACCGAGGGAAAGATCCGGACGAACGGCCATCACCGCCATGGCGGCGGCGCGGTCCTGGGACATGTAATCACGGCCGGCAGCGCGGGCGCGGAGCAACGTCCGCGCAATGATGCCGTCCAAGTCGCGCGGCACCGGAATGGCCGTGGCCTGTGACATAATCGGAGCGGCGAGAAAGCCCGCGCCCAGATTGACGTGCGCCGTGATGTTGCTCATGACTCCACTTCCCTCCATCTACCACCAATTGTAGCCCGGCCTTGATGAAATACAAACCCTTGGGCCCCGGAGCGAGGATTTCCGCCATTTTCTCAAGGGACTCAACGGATGGGCGCGTGTTCTGTTCCGCGGACTCGTGCGGTCACCACGCTTTTCGGGTGTAGCCGTCGGATGTCCGGGCCGCGCCTTACGTGGCCGGCAACGGGCGCCAATCCTTGCCGCGGCGGGGCATGGTGAGGGCGCGCTGGGCGCAGGCCTCGACGGTCGCTTTCTTTTCGGCGAGCGTCATGGTGCGCCAGGCCCCGATCTCTTTCAGGGTGCGCAGACAACCGATGCACATGCCCAGCGTCTTATCGACCGCGCAGACGCTGATGCAGGGCGAGGTGACGTCTTCGGGTGAAACCCCCGAGGGATCAGGTGAATCGTTCATGGCGCACACGTAAGACGAGGCGCCCCGGTTTGGCAAGCCCGCCGGGTAGGATATGGTGGGTGTTTCCGCAAAGTTCCGCCGCGAGACTGAAACCGAATGACCGAAAACTACGAAAACCTGACCCACCTGGGACAAGCTTCGCCCCTGCCCGCCTCGCCCGACGTGGCCGTGCTGGAGACCGTTCCCAACCCTCACCGCGACGCGGATTACCTCATCCGCTTCACCGCCCCTGAATTCACCGCGCTGTGTCCGGTCACGGGCCAGCCTGATTTCGCGCACATCGTGATTGATTACGCACCCGACGAAACCATCGTCGAATCCAAATCGCTGAAGCTCTTCCTCGCCTCGTTCCGCAATCACGGCGCTTTTCACGAAGACTGCACGCTGACCATCGCCAAGCGCATGGTGGAAGCGGCCGAGCCCAAATGGCTGCGGATCGGCGGATACTGGTATCCGCGCGGCGGTATTCCCATCGACGTGTTTTGGCAGACCGGCGCCGTGCCGGAAGGCCTGTGGGTGCCGGACCAAGGCGTGCCGCCCTATCGCGGACGCGGCTGAACACGCCAAAAAATCCCGGAAAAAAAAGGGCACGGTCCCCACCGTGCCCTTTTTTACTCGCCCTCGGCAAGCCGCCTTGCGGCGCTAAACCGAAGTCCCCCTCCCCGTTGACGCGTTGCGATGGGGGCCTTCGCGACCCACGGAGAATAACCAATGAATGAAGGACGGCAAACAGCCGCAATCAAAACGCGTGTAAATTTTCACGTTGACGAAAGCCGATTGCGCACGCCGGTTGTGCCGCGCACAAGCTTCAACCCTTTTTTTCTTTGCCGTCGAAATCCAGCGACAACGAGTTGATGCAATAGCGCTGGCCCGTGGGCGCGGGCCCATCCTCGAAGACGTGGCCGAGATGTCCGCCGCAGTTGGAGCAGGTGATCTCGACGCGCACCATGCCATGGGTGACGTCGCGGTGCTCGTCGATGGCCTTGGGATCGGCCGGCGCGAAGAAACTCGGCCAGCCCGAACGCGAATTATATTTGGTGGCGGCGTCGAACAACACCTGGCCGCAGCCGGCGCATTTGAACACGCCCTCACCTTTGAAATCGTTGTAGGCGCCGGTAAAGGGACGTTCGGTGCCTTTCTCGCGCAGCACATGATACTGCTGCGGCGTCAGCAGCCTCAGCCACTCTTCTTCGGTTTTCTGGACTTTTGTCATCGGTGATCTCCTTCAGCAGAATTACTTCTGCAGGATGTCCCCCAATTCGCGCATCTGAATGCGCGCACGCAAAAGCGGGAAGCCCAGCGCGCGCAAGTGAGAGGGCATCGTCAAGGCGTCGGGATCGCCGTTGACGACGATCAGCGGGTCCATGCCCGCGGCCGTGCGCAGCGAGGTCAGCATGTCGGCGTAAATTCCGCTGGCCTGCTTTTCCTTGATCACCACGGCAAAGTCTTCGCCCAGCGCATTGAGAATCACGTAGTAGCCGTACAGCTTGCCCTTGGTGTTGTAGAAGACGTCGTCGGCATGGAAGTTGAGATAACCGCCGCCTTCCTGCGCGCGCGCGTCCAGCTCGGCGCTGGCGGAGCCGAGATCCGCGGCGACGCGGTCGAGAAACGCGATCAGGTTATCGGCGCGTTTATCGTAGGTGGATGTGCCCGCCCCCACTTCGCGATTATAAGCCGCGAGATGTTCAACGGCTTCGCGGTACTGGGATTCAGCTTTCGGCTTAGGGATGATATTGCCCTGGCCCCAATACCACGTCGTGCCGTCGTACTTCAGCAAGCCGACGGCGCGGTCGAGATTGGCGTCGATGGCGCTGGAGCCGCGCACGCGCCCCAGATAGTCACCGACTTCCAGCACGAAGCGCGAGACGGCATAGATGGTGCCGAGCTGAAAATTGGGAGCGTTGTCGAGCGCCGCCGCCGGATGCCAGAAGGGCGCGTTCGGCAGCCACTGGTCGGCGTCGCGCGCGACGATCGTCGCCGCGACGGCCACGGCCTTGCTGCCGCCTTGCACATCGAACGCCGGCGCGGGCTTCACGTCGAGATCGTCGGCGATGCGGTTATTGAGCAGCATGCCCACGGGGTAATAGACCACCACCAGCACGAAAATCACCGCCACGATCCACGGCAGATATTTGTGGTCGGCGTCGTCGCCGGTGCTGGGGACGGCGCCGGTAAGCCGGTCGCGCACGGCCTGCCAGGAGGATCTGAGGCGGTCGGCGGTGTCGCGTAAAAAGTCGGACATGGGTGCGTGCAATCGGTAAAGCGGTTGGAAAGGCGCAAGCTCCAAGATGGTGGGAACAGTTCACCGGGTCAATGGCGGGTCAATGGTAAGCCCATGACAACGCCCGCGTGACGGTCCCCGCTTGACGATCATGGGAGGGCATGTGAGGCAAAGGCCATGCTCACACTCGGTCTTCCGGCCCTCGGCCTCAGCTTGGGCTGCGCGCTCGCCTATTCGGCTTCCGACTATTTCCGCAAGGCGGTGCCGCCGGATTGTCCGGTGGCCTTGACGCTGTTTTACGCCTTCGCCCTGGAAGCCCCGGTGATCGCCGTATGGCTGTGGGTATCCGGCGATGTGCGTCTGGAGACAGCCTATGCCCTGCCGGGCCTGGCCGCCGCCATCGTGGGGCTGGGCGCCAATTTCATGTTTATCGTCGCCGTGCGGCGCTCGCCCTTGAGCCTGATGGTGCCGATGCTGGGGCTCATCCCGGTGCTGACGGCGCTGATCAGCGGCGCGCTGCTGGGCGAATGGCCGCAGCCGCATCAGGCCGCCGGCATCGTGCTAGTGGCTGCCGGGCTGTTCACCCTTTACATCCCGCCCGACAGAAAAGCCGGCTTAGGTTTCAGTATCGGCGCGGTCTGGCGCAATCTCCGCAACGAGCCCGGCGCGGGCCCCATGGCGGCGGTGATCGTGCTGTGGTCCATCGCGCCGCCGGTCGACAAACTGTGCCTCGCCCATGCCTCCGTCGGCATGCACGGCCTGGTGCAGCTTTTCATCCTGTGGGGCACCATCGGGCTCTGGCTGGTCGCGCGCGGCGGCTTTGGCGCGCTGACACCGCCGCGTCATGCCATAAAACCCCTGATCGGGGTCGCCCTCACCGCCGGGCTGGGTTACGCGATGCAGCTGACCGCCTACCGCCTCACCCTGGTCGCCATCGTCGAGGTATTCAAACGCAGCGTCGGCCTGCTGGGCGCCCTGGTCCTGGGCCGGATTTTCTTCGGCGAACCCATTACCCGGCCCAAAGTGCTGGGGATTCTGATTATGGCCCTGGGATTACCGCTGGTTCTTATGGACTGATTCGCTTTCCCGCGCGTTACTAGGGCAGTCCGGGGCCAAGCGTGCCTCGCTTTGTGACGAACTGGTTTTGGCGGCTCCCATGAAACCCTTCGTACCTTTTCTCCGCGCGTTGATTCGTAAAGGAACTCTGGTGGTTATCGATGCCGGAGGGACGCGCCACACTTTCGGCGACGGCGCACCCACCGGCGACCGAGTCGCGATGCGCCTGCACAGCGCCCATCTGCATTGGAAGCTTGTGACCCACCCCAGCCTGGCCATCGGCGAAGGTTTCATGGACGGAAGCCTGACCTTGGAGGAAGGCACGACGCTCTACCGCCTACTGACGCTGCTGATGAGCAACCAAGCGGAGAATAGCGGCCACGGCGTGCTTGGCGTTTTTGACGCCATGACCCGCGCCCTCGGCCGCTGGATGGCCTTCA
>JAIEMI010000018.1 GCA_019752235.1 Rhodospirillaceae bacterium | reverse complement strand
CGCCTTGCGGCATGCTTTCTGGATTCCCTTGCGACTCATAACTATCCCGGCTTTGGCTACGGCATCCGCTATGAATTCGGGATGTTCACGCAGACCGTCGAGAACGGTCAGCAAGTCGAGCATCCCGAGCAGTGGTTGCGATTTGGCGATCCTTGGCAATTCAAACGTCCCACCATCAATTATACCGTGCGTTTTAATGGTTACGTTCAACGCACGCCGACAGCGGATGGCGACGTTATCAGCGCGTGGATTGATACGAACGACGTCATGGCCATGGCGTACGACCTGCCTATGTCTGGTTATGAGTCGAGCACTGTATTGTATCTCCGGCTGTGGGCGGCGCGTGCGTCGAGCGGGTTCGATTTGCGGTATTTCAATGAAGGCGACTACATTGCCGCCGTCGGCGACAAGACAATCTCGGAGAATCTTTCCAAGGTCCTCTATCCCAACGACGCAACATCCGTGGGCCAAGAGCTGCGGCTCAAGCAGGAGTATTTTTTTGTCTCTGCTTCGGTCCAAGATATTTTGCGCCGCCACCTCAAATCCAATCCCGATCTCCGCAATCTTTCCGCCCTGGTCGCAATCCAGCTGAACGACACGCATCCGAGCTTGGCTTTGCCGGAGCTTATGCGGATATTGGTAGATGAATATCGATTCGCCTGGGATGACGCTTGGGAACAGGCAGTCGCTATTTTCGGCTATACCAATCACACGCTTCTGCCAGAGGCACTAGAAACGTGGCCGATTGCTATGCTCGAACGTATCTTGCCGCGACATCTGGAGATTATCTACCGTATCAACGAAAATCATCTCCGGGCCGTGAAGAAGTCGTTTCCTGACGAAGCTGATCGGCTCTCTCACCTGTCGCTGGTCGACGACTGGGGCCGCCGGATTCGCATGGCTCACCTGGCGATTGTCGGGTCGCATCGAGTCAATGGCGTTTCAGAGTTGCAGACCCGACTTCTGAAAGAGACCGTTTTCCCCGGCTTCTCGCGAATGGCTCCCGAGAAGTTCATTCCCATCACGAACGGCGTAACGCCGCGTCAATGGCTCCTCATCGCCAATCCACTGCTGGCGGATTTAATTTCGGAACGTATCGGGCGCGCATGGCCGAAACGTCTCGAGGAGCTGCATCACCTTGTGCCCGTCGCCGAAGATGCCGAATTTCGCGAAGCCTTTCGCAAGGTCAAGCGAGCGAACAAGGAGCGCCTCGCGAATCTGATTAGGCGCACGACAGGCGAACGGATTGATCCGGCGTCCATGTTCGACGTGCAGGTCAAGCGGATTCACGAATACAAACGTCAGCTACTCAACCTGTTTCACGTAATCACGCGATATCGTCAAATAAAGACGGGCAAGCGTGACGGTGTACCCCGGACGGTCATCATCGGCGGCAAGGCGGCACCCGGCTATGAAATGGCCAAACGCATCATTCGGCTGATCAACGATGTTGCCGCCGTCATCAATCGCGACCCCGATGCCGACGGACTGTTGAAACTTGTGTTTGTTCCGAATTACCGCGTTTCGACGGCCGAACTTATTATTCCTGGTGCCGACATCGCCCAGCACATCTCCACCGCCGGCACGGAAGCCTCGGGCACAAGCAACATGAAATTCGCGCTCAACGGCGCGCTAACGCTTGGCACTTTGGATGGAGCCAATATAGAACTGCGTCAGGCGGTCGGCGCTGAAAACATGTTCCTGTTCGGGCTGACCGCTAATGAGGTCACGGACCTCCGTGCGGTAGGATACCAGCCTTGGAAGTATTACGAGAACGATGCCGATTTGAAGGCGTGCATCGACATGATCGGTGATGGAACCTTCTCACCGAACGACCGCGGACGATATTCCAGCATACGCGACGCCCTGCTCAGCGGCGGCGACCATTATCTGCTGCTCGCGGATTTTCGTTCATATCTGAATGCACACTCGCAGATCGAGCAGGATTTTCGCGCGCATGATGACTGGACGCGGCGGGCGGTGCTGAATGTGGCCAATGTCGGCCGTTTTTCGTCGGACCGTGCCGTCCACGAGTATGCCGAGAAGATATGGGGTATCAGGCCGATCTCGTCGTAGAGCGTTCGCGCCTGACCGCTTCGACGCTGAGACGCCAGGCCTCGCCTTCTTCCAGCTTCTCAAGTGTTTCGGGAAGTTTGAGCCGCCAATTCGGGTAGCCGCTTATTGTACCTGGGATGTTGAGCTGATCTTTCATAATCATGACATCACTCAGGTTGATCAGCGCCAACCCGGCGGATGAGCGGGTAAGGAAACGGTGAATGGCACGTATGATCGCTGCGTCTGAAATATCCTCCGGCTCCGTTTGAGGTTCCAGAAGGTCCTGATCGATCAGCGCTGCCACGATGAGGGCACGGTCGCCGTGACGCAGTTCCTTCGCGGTTTCCGACTCGTAGTTGCGATCGAGATCGTTGTGGACCGCGATGTCGCGGCCCTGCCAAAATCCAGCAAGGGTTGGAAGGTCATGCGTTGTTGCCTGGGCAACACTCATCGGCGGATAAGTGTCCGGGCGCTTATACAAACCGCTCGGATAGCGCTCGAAGTAGAACAGACGTGTTGAAAACATACATTCCCGCTCCATGCGATCGCGAAATCCTTCAGGCACATTGCCAAGATCCTCCCCAATCAGGAGACACTTATTGAGATGACTTTCGAGAGCGAGAAGCCCGAAGAGCTCGTTCATCGGATAACGGATATAGGCGCCTTGCGAGGCGCTCGCGCCTTTCGGAATCCAAAACAGGCGCTGCAGCCCGGAGACGTGGTCAATGCGAAGTCCACCCGCATGGGCCATATTCGCCTGCAGCATTGCAATGAAGGGGGCGAAACCTCGCGCCGCAAGCTCCCGGGGATTGATCGGCGGCATGCCCCAATCTTGACCTTGTGAGGCAAAGGGATCAGGTGGCGCACCAAAGCGCGATCCCAGCGCGAAAAGGGTCGGGTCGCTCCAGACGTCGGCGCCGTCTGGGCTCGCGCCCACCGCCAGATCACGGACGAGTCCAATCTTCATTCCGGTCTTGCCCGCGCGACGGAGCTGTTCCTCGGCTAGCCACTGCAGCGCTAGATGAAAACGGAGATCATTGATGTGGGTCTTCGCCCACTCCCTGAGCGCGGGGGAGTCTGCGCGGCGCATTTCCGGCGGCCAGGCATGCCATGGCAGGCCGCCAAAGTGCTCGGAAAGCGCACTATGACACGCGAACATCCATGCGTCCTCTGACGCTTCTGTAAAGAAAGCTGGTGGAACCCGTGCGATCAGCTTATCGCCCACGCTTTTCAACGCGGACATTTTGGCCGCCGCCACGTGCCGGTAGGCTACGGCGTCGCCCGCCACTATGGCAGGATCGCGGACCACTTCGGGAAATTCGCTCAGATCGATGTAGAGGGGATTGAGAAACCGCCGGCTCGAGGGCCAGTACGGGCTGGCATGTTCGGGGGAGCCCGGAAAAAGCGCGTGAAGCGGATTAATGGCAAGCGCCTCGCCGCCATGCCGCGCGACAATGCCGGTTAATGTCTCGAGGTCGCCGAAATCGCCGATACCCCAATTCCGCTCGGAACGTACGCCATAAAGATGACACGCAATGCCCCACAGGCGTTGGCCCGTTTCAATAAATTCTGGACGCATGGCGTGGGCAGGAGCAACAGCGATTTTGGCAGCGATCTCGCCGGCGTGCGTTTCAATCGTGATGTCGTGGTAGCCGAGCGGTAGGTCTGCCGGGAGAGGAACCGCGTATTGACCGTATTCACGACCACCCATTTTGCCGAGCCGTTCACCGGGCAGGTTGTTGAGGGGGTATTGTCCGCGCCGGTCTCCAATGCACCAACGCAGTACGCCGCCCGCAATCCCCAGCGGCAATGTCACGCGCAGAAGATGCTCCGGTGCACGGAGGACGCTCATCGGCGGCAGCGGCGAAAGGAGATTGTTTGATTGAAGCGTGTGCAGGCTATGACGTATGTCCGCGGGCGTCGCGCACATCAGACCCACATCTTCGAGAAGCGCCCGTTGAACGTCCAGCGAGGCCTGGTATGGCTTTCCGTCCACGCCATAATAGTGTGACTCGATCCCAGCCTGCTCAACGAGCCGGGCAAGACCCCTGTCCGCACGCATCATAGCGCCGCGTCCCGGAATACGCACATCGACTGGGGCGGGAGATCATGAGCGCCGCTCGCCACATCGCCTGGCGCATCGCTCCACGTATCGAGCACAATCCTCCACAGTCTATCGGGCGGAAGCACAAACGGGACGATCTCCCGTGATGCGTTAAGGGCAATCAAAAGGCTATGTCCGTGATCGGACAAAAGGCAACCCAAACATTGCTGGTTAGGTTCCCGCCAATCCTCGGTCGTCATCTCGCGGCCGTCGGGGCGAAGCCAGGCAAGGTCTTTGGCTTCGCCCTGCAACGCGTCGCCCGTGAAAAAGAGGTCGCGCGCAAAAGCATGCGTCGATGCGCGAAGGGCGAGGATGCGACGGACAAAGTCGAGGAATCGGCCGTCCTCCCGCAAACGCGACCAATCAAGCCAGCTAACGTCATTGTCCTGACAGTAGGCGTTATTGTTGCCGAATTGGCTGTGGCCAAGTTCGTCGCCACTGAGCATCATCGGCACGCCATGCGACAAGATGAGAGTCGCCACAAGATTGCGTTTCTGGCGCTCGCGGAGGAGGCAAATCGTTTCATCGGTCGTTGGCCCTTCAACCCCGCAGTTCCAAGCTATCTCGTTCGCGTTGCCATCGCGGTTATCCTCGCCGTTTGATTCGTTGTGCCTGTGCGCGTAGGTGACGATATCATTCAACGGACGTCCATCGTGCGACGCAACATAGTTGATGCTCGCGCTAGGGCGCCCAAG
>JAIEMI010000294.1 GCA_019752235.1 Rhodospirillaceae bacterium | reverse complement strand
CGCGGCAATCAACGCGCCTTCGGCACGTGCGATGCCGAGGTTCTTCGCGAGTTCCGGGGTCATATCGGAAATCTGTACGCCGATCTGGCCGCGCCGGACCTCGCCGTATTCAACCAGCTGCGCCATGACCGATTTGACCATGGTGGTCGGCACCGCGAAACCGACGCCGACGTTGCCGCCGGACGGGCCGATGATGGCGGTGTTGATGCCAATCAGTTCGCCCTTCAGGTTCACCAACGCGCCGCCGGAGTTGCCGGGGTTGATGGACGCATCGGTCTGGATGAAGTCTTCGTAGCCTTCAATAGCAAGGCCGGAACGGCCGAGCGCGGAGACAATGCCCGAGGTCACGGTCTGGCCCAGGCCGAACGGATTGCCGACGGCGACGACATAATCGCCGACGCGCATGGTGGTGGCGTCGCCCATCGGCAGGGCGACCAGGTCGCTGCCCTGGATCTGCAGCAGCGCCACGTCCGTGTCCTTGTCGCTGCCGATGACCTTGGCAGTGAACACGCGCTTGTCTTTCAGCGTGATGGCGATGTCGGTGGCGTCGTCGATGACGTGATGATTGGTGAGGATGTAACCTTTCTTAGCGTCGATGATGACGCCCGAGCCGACCGAGGAACGTTCCTGCGGCGGCAATTTATCGGGCAAGTCGAAGAAGCGGCGGAACTTGGGATCCTTGAAAAGCGGGTTGTCCTCCATGTCCATCTTGGATTTCACCGCGACATTGACCACGGCCGGAGTGACTCGCTCGACCAGCGGGGCCAGCGTCGGCAGGCCGTCGCGCATGGGAACGGAGATATCAGCCGCGTGCGCGGCAAAGAAGCCCGTGGAGAAGACAACAGCAATCGCCGCCGCCGCCCACGCCTTGCGCGCGCGACTCAAAGAATCGCGGCCTTCCGCCGCGAGTAGGGGGCGAGGAATCCGTCCAGTCATTTTTATGTGGCCTTTCGTGCCCTTATTTCATCCCAGAGTGGGAAAGCCGCGCGAAGTTGAGATGCCGCGCGCGAGGTCTAAGTCTAATACGGATGCCGCTGCGGCCGGGGCGGGGTTTCCGACGGGATAACAGCTATTTAATGTCGCGCTTTGTCCACTAACCCCTTGGTCTGCAAGGAGCTTAACGCACGTCTCTGCGCCGGGGTATGATTGCGGCCCGCTGCCGGGCGGCTGGGAAAAGAAAGGGGAGATTCCACATGCCTTTGCATATGACACGTGCCGACTTTTTAAAGGCCTCGGTCAAAACAGCTGGAGCCTTCGCAATCTCAGGGCTTCTGCCGGCGCGCACCGCTTTGGCCGCTTTGCCGTTGGCCACAAAAGCAATTCCCAAAAGTAAGGCACACGAAAAATTGCCGGTCATCGGCATGGGAACCTCGCGCACGTTTAACGCCAAGGGCGATGCCGCCGCCATGGCCGAGAAGGGCGAAGTGCTGAAAACGCTGATCGAGGGCGGCAGCGCCGACGCCAAAGCGGTCCTGGACACCGCGGCGTCTTATGGCGAGGCCGAGGACATCTGCGGCGAGCTCCTGAAAAAGATGAAACTGCGTCCTCGGACCTTCATCGCCACAAAGTTTGGTGAAACGGGTCTGGAGAACGGCAAGCGTTCCATCGAAAATTCCTTCAAGCGCCTCCGGACCGACATGATCGACCTCATGTACATTCACAACATGGTCGATGTGCCGACGCAGTTGCCGAACGTCGAGGAACACAAGGCCGCCGGGAAATTCCGTTACATCGGCATCTCCGATACCAGCCGCAATCAGGACGAACTGGCCACGCATATGGCCACGGGCAAGCTGGACTTCGTCGAATTCTCCTATTCGGCCGACTTTCGCGATGCCGAGAAGAAGTTGTTGCCGACCGCGATCGACAAAGGCGTTGCGGTATTCGTGGCGTTGCCCTTCGGCCGTGGCCGCGCGTTGAAGGCCGTGCAGAACAAGGAAGTGCCCGCCTGGGCGCGGGCGGAATTGAACTGCCAAACCTTCGCGCAGTTGCTGCTGAAGTTCATCGTCTCCCATCCTGGCGTCACAACCGCGATTCCGGCCACCTCCAGCGTTAAACACATGGCGGAAAATTTGGACGCGGGACGTGGGCCCATGCCGGACGCCAAGCAGCGCGAGAAGATCGCGGAGATTTGGGCGAACGCCTGACCGATCATGGCCGAACCTTCAACCGACGCTCCCGAAACACCCGTTAGGTCGATCTTGCAGGTGTTCTATGCCGTGCATTGCAAAGCCTGTGGTGCGGAGCTGCCGGTGCTGGCGAAAGTGCGGGAAGATGATGCCGTAGACCTGGTGATCATTGTCCTGGGCGACCGCGACAAGGCCTATGCCGCGCTCAAGCAGGCGTCGCCGCGTTTGGTCGAGATCGCCACGGCGGCCTCCGCGCGCGAAGAGCAGGACGTCTTACGGGCCGCGGGCAACGCCACCGGCAAACTCCCCTATGCCAGGACGCTGCTCTCCACCGGTCTCGTATGCCAAACCTGGGACGGCGGACTCACAACCGGTGTCCTTGATCGCATGTTGGAATCCTGCCGGCTCAAGTCCGAGGGCCTTTCAGGCAAGCCCACGACGAAGTGACCTGTGCGCAAAAAAATGGCCCGGTCGAAAGGCCGGGCCATCGTTTTTAGACGTTGTAGTGCTTACGGCTTATAGATTTCGTCGAAGATACCGCCATCGTTGAAGTGCTTGGCCTGGGCGTTGCGCCAACCGCCGAATTCATCAATCGTGAACAACTTCAGGTGCGGGAACGGCGGGTTCGCCGCCGCCGCCGCCGATTCCAGGCGTGGGCGATAGTGGTTCTTGGCGATGATCTGCTGGGCTGCCGGAGTATAAAGGAAATTGAGATAAGCCTCCGCGATCTGGCGGTTACCCTTGGCGTCAGCGTTTTTATCGACCACCGTTACGGGCGGTTCGGCCAGAATGCTTTCCGGCGGGACGATGATCTCAAATTTGTCGGCGCCAAACTCTTGCAAGACGAGATAGGCCTCGTTCTCCCAAGAGATGGCGACGTCACCCAGGCCGCGCTGGACAAAGGTGATGGTCGAGCCGCGCGCGGCGGAATCGAGCACCGGGACGTTTTTGTACAGCCTGCCCACAAAATCACGCGCCTTGGCTTCGTCGTTGCCGTTCTTGTGGAGCGCGTAGCCCCAGGCCGCCAGATAGTTCCAGCGCGCCCCCCCCGATGTCTTCGGGTTGGGTGTGATAACCGAGATGCCTGGTTTCACGAGATCGTCCCAGTCCTTGATCTTCCATGGGTTACCTTTGCGGACAAGGAACACGATCGTCGAAGTGTAGGGTGCGCTGTTCTGCTCAAGACGCTTCTGCCAATCCTGCGGTATCAGTTTGGCCCGATCCGCGATCGCATCAATGTCGTAAGCCAAGGCAAGGGTCGCTACGTCGGCCTTCAGGCCGTCAATGATCGCACGCGATTGACCGCCCGAGCCGCCGTGCGACTGATTGATGGAGACTTTGTCGGCTGGGTTTTTGCTCTTCCAGTCTTGGATAAATGCCGCGTTGACCTCTTTATACAGCTCGCGCGTCGGATCGTAGGACACGTTGAGAAGCGTGTAGTCCTTGGCCGCCGACGGAAGGGCGGACAGGGCTGTGAGAAGCACCGCCGCGGTGATGGACTTGAAATTCATTGTATGTCTCCGGTTCTGAAATGAATGTAGGGCGGTTTTTTAGAAAGCCAACTGCGCGCGGGCGGTGAGGATATCGACCTTCTGGCCGATGTTCTGAAACGGTGCCGCGGTGGCGAGGCGTTCGATGTCCTGATGTTCGTAGTTGATCAGGAAACGCAGCACCGAGTTCGGATACCAATTGACGCCGGCGGTATACCCTTCCTGTTTGCCGCCGCGGATGCCGCCCGTGGCGGCTGTCAGAGCAGCACCGGCCGTGCCGGGACGGTAGTTCAGGTCCAAAACGCTATAGCGCGCGGTCAGTTCCCACGCGCCTAAGCCTTTGCCCTTGAAGTCGAAGGGATTGGCGGGACGCGGAGTCTGGAAGGAAGCCGTAGCAGCGTTGTAACGGCGGCTTTCGCCGGTCAGCACCCAGGTTCCCTGCGCATACCAGCCATCGAAGCTGGGGTCGGGCAGCGTGCTGGCGCGGCGGCTGATGCCATAACCGAAATAACCGGCCTGGCCGTAGAGGTTTTTCCAGTTGCCCGCGGTTTCGACGCCCCACACGTAGGCTTTGCGGGCGTTGATGGCGCCGGCTGAGATCAGGCGCGTCCCATCAACGGTATTTTCCAGGCGCGATTGGAAGGTAAGGGCCGACGCTCCTGCTGGACTGGCAGCCGTGTCGGCGATCTTGAAGACGTAGCTGCCGCTAGCCGACAGGATCAGGTTGGCGTCTTGATCCTTGAAGACGCGGTACGACAGGCGGCCTACCGCAGCCTGCTGCTGATCGAATACCGCGGCTTCCTGCGCGCGCGCCGCGCTCCAGGTGGCGGCGGCGAAGTAATCGTCACCTTGGGCAAAGACGCCAAGAATGTTCTTACGGCCATCGGAACCCGCGATGCTGCGCGCGAGTTCGGCGGGAGAATTGCGCTCCTGGAAGATCAGGTCGCCGGCGCTGGTCTGGTCTTCAATGCCTTGCGGTGTCGCGAAAGCCCCGGTCCGGAGTTTGATCGCGCCGAAACCGTCGTACTGAATATAAGCATCGCTGAGCGCCGAGGCCTCTGTGCCCGAGCCGCCCAGATCGTAGAGGAAGCTATAGGTCCAGTCACCGATGACCCTGCCTTCAATGCCGATACGGGCGCGGCGGAAATTGCTGCCGCTGTTCAAGTCGGTGCCCGTGGCGGCGCGCCCGTTCTGCGAGAAGTGCGTGACGTCGTACTGCAGAAGCGAACGGATCGACAGTGATGACTTGCCGTCGGCGCTCGTGAAGGTCGGGCGGCCGTTGGCGAAACCCAACTGGGGCGCGGCGGCTTTTTGCGTCTGGACGTCGGCGAGGG
>JAIEMI010000021.1 GCA_019752235.1 Rhodospirillaceae bacterium | reverse complement strand
ATTGGCGCTGGCTTTTGCAGCGCGACGACAGCCCGTGGTATCCGAGCCTCAAGCTCTACCGTCAGGAGAAACACGGCGATTGGAGCGGCGTGCTGGCCCGGCTGCGCGCCGATCTTTAGCGCGACGCCGCCTTATAGATCTCCGGCTTGAAACCCGCGGTCAGTTTCCCGCCGTGATCGAGGATAGGCCGTTTGATCATGGACGGTTGCGCCACCATGAGGGCAATGGCCTTTTTCTGGTCGAGGTTTGCCTTCTGGGCGTCGGAGAGTTTGCGGAAGGTGGTGCCGGCGCGGTTCAACACCGTTTCCCAGCCGAGCGCGTCGCACCAGGCCGTCACGCGCTTCGCGTCGATGCCCGCAACTTTATAGTCGTGAAATTCATAGGCGACTTTGTTGGCCTCAAGCCACGCGCGCGCCTTCTTCATGGTGTCGCAGTTTTTGATGCCGTAGAGCGTCGTTGTTCTGGGCATGGGCAAACTCCAGCGCGAAAAAATCAACCGGCGGAGTTTAGGGCGGTGGAGCTTGATTTTCATCAGCATTTCCACAAGGGCCCCCGCGGGCATGAGCCTTGTTATGCCGACGGTTATTCTTAGTTGACCTGTGTCAATCCCATCTGGCGGCTGGCGAGGCATACATGTGCCATCGTGGACACGGCTGGCGGCGGGAATGTTGCGCGCATATCCATCTTCAAATTCACAACAACCATGGCGGGTCGTGTTCATCGCGTGTCTGTTGGTATTTGCAGCGCCGGTGCATGCCGACGATCCGCGCGTCACCGTCGGGCGCGAGATCGCGCGGACCAATTGCGGGCGGTGCCATGCGGTGGGGCGTACGGGTCTGAGCCGCCTCAAGGAAGCCCCGCCCTTTCGCAGTCTTCACGAACGATATCCGGTCGACATGCTGGAGGAAGCCCTGGCGGAGGGCATTGTTGTTGGCCACCCGGACATGCCGAAATTTGTGCTGGAGCCCGATCGCATCGAGGCCCTGATCGCTTATCTTAAGTCGCTCGAGCCGCGGAACTGAGGACGCACATAATCGCGAGCGGTCGCATTTTGTCTTTCCTGACAGGGTGTGCGCCCTTGAGACAACACTTGAGGATGCAACGTGTGGATACCAAGCCGTCCCGCCCGCGCCATACTGAGGCGTCCCGCCGCCTTTATTCTGAGGGTTCTCAAAAAGTTCCGCATGAATCAAGGCCTCCTGCTGTCGGGCGCCATCGCCTACTACGCGCTCCTGTCGCTAGCGCCGCTCCTCATCCTCATGCTGATGTTATTGTCGCTGTTGTTCTCGGAAGAGCAACTCTTGCGGGCCTTACGGGAATATCTTGAATTTTTTGTACCCGGCCAGTCGCGCCCGCTGATCGAGGGCCTGCAGGGCTTTTTCGAAAACCAGAGCGTCGTCGGCCCGGTTCTTTTCTTCACCATGCTGTTCTTCAGTTCGCTGGCCTTCTCCGCGCTCGAAAGCGCCATGTCAGTGATCTTTTTTCATCGAGTCTCCATCAAGCGGCGCCACTTCATCGTTTCGGCTTTGATGCCTTATCTGTTCATCATCTTTCTGGCCGCGGGCCTGATTGTCGTGACGGTCGTGACCGGTTTGCTGCAGGGGATCGGAGCGCGCACGCTTTCGATCATGGGCGAACTGCGCTCGCTTGGTCCGCTCGCCACCGCGTTTTTGTACCTCTTCGGCGTCTTCGGCGAGGTCTTGCTGCTATCGGCGATTTATCTTGTGATGCCCGTGGGACGCCTGTCGCTGCGGCACGCCCTCATTGGAGGTTCGGTAGCCACCATGCTCTGGGAGATCACGCGGCATGGACTGCGCTGGTATTACACCACCGTATCACAGATCCAGGTGGTCTACGGCTCGTTCGCGACGTCGGTAGGCGTACTCCTGAGCGTGGAGATCGGCGCCATCGTGCTGCTGATGGGTGCTCAGGTCATTGCCGAGTATGAACGCATGGGGCGTGGATTTGCAGCGCAGGACCACCGGGCGCAGCGGCGCGGATCCTGAACCGCCGCCAGGCGCGCCATCCGTCAGGTTTTCAGTGCCTGGAACGCGGCATAGACCTCGTTCAAGGACGGATTGCGCCGCAGGGTCTGGCCGCCGCTGACGTGAAGGATCTGGCCGGTGATGAACTTGGCGTCGTCGCTGGCCAGCCAGAGCGCCACATCCGCCACATCGGCGGCGACACCGGGGCGGCCCAGGGGAATTTCGCGTTCGTAGAGTTTCCACACCGCGGGCACGTGCAGCCCGCCGCCGGACATGGGCGTATCGGCCACACCGCCGGGCGCGATGGAATTGGCGCGAATGCCGGCGCTGCCGAATTCATTGGCGATGGTGCGGATGACGTGATCCATGCCGGCCTTGGTGCCCATGTAGGCGGCATGATTGTCCATCATGATCGTTGCGGTGACGGACGAGATATTGATGATCGATCCGCCTTTCGCTTGCATCGCGCGCACCAGCGCCTGATAGAACTGAAAGGGCCCGGAGAACTGGATGTCGCACATCGCATCGAGATCCTCGCGCGTGGTGTCGAGGAACGGCTTCAGCAAACCCCAGCCGGTGGCGTTGACGCCGATGTCGAGCCCGCCCAGGTGTTTGACGGCGTTGGTGACGAGCGCGGCGACTTGATCTGAATTGGTGATATCGCAGATGAGCGGATGCGCGCCAATGTCCTCGGCCACCTCCGCCGTCGCTTCCGTGCGGCGTCCGGCGACAACGACCGCGGCGCCCGCTTCCACGTATTTCCGTGCGATGGCCGCACCGACGTTGCCCGGCGCGGCGCCGAGCACGAGCGCGCATTTGTTTTTAAGGCGGTTTGTCATGAGACCTCCCGTGCGAGTTGACAGTGCGGCTTGCTCGTCACATCATCGGTGATGAGGTTGAAGTCCGGCCCTTAACCCGCACCATACACGAGATTTGGCGCCCCGCCCGCTACCCGCCCGGATGCAGCCCCGGGGCTTCGTGGCCGGTGCGCGCCACGTATTCGGTGTAGCCGCCGCCGTACTTGTGCAGGCCTTCGGGCGTCAGTTCCAGAACGCGGTTGGAGAGCCGGCTGAGGAAGTAGCGGTCGTGCGACACGAATAACATCGTCCCTTCAAATTCCGCCAGCGCCGCCACCAGCATCTCCTTGGTCGCCATGTCCAGGTGGTTGGTGGGCTCGTCGAGCACCAGGAAATTCGGCGGGTCGTAAAGCATCTTGGCCATGACGAGGCGCGCCTTCTCGCCGCCCGACAGCACGCGGCACGGCTTCTCCACATCGTCGCCCGAGAACCCGAAACATCCCGCGAGCGCGCGTAAGGCGCCCTGCCCCGCCTGCGGGAACGATGAATCCAGCGATTCGAATACCGTCTCGTCGCCGTCCAGGAGGTCCATGGCGTGCTGCGCGAAATAGCCGATCCGCACGCTGGCGCCGATGGTCACCGTGCCTTTGTCCGGCGCCGTGCCCACGTCCGCGTTTTCCGCACCCGCCACCAGTTTCAGCAGCGTCGATTTCCCCGCGCCATTGACGCCCAGGATGCACCAGCGCTCCTTGCGGCCAACCTGGAAATCGAGGTCCGCATAGATCGTGTGGCGGCCATAGGCCTTGTGGACGTTTTTGAACCTGACCACATCGTCGCCCGAGCGCGGGGGCTTGCGGAATTCGAACTGGATGGTCTGGCGGCGCTTGGGCGGCTCCACCCGCTCGATCTTGTCCAGCTTCTTCACCCGGCTTTGCACCTGGGCCGCGTGCGAGGCCCGCGCCTTGAAGCGCTCGATGAACGCGATCTCCTTGGCCAGCATGGCCTGCTGGCGGTCGAACTGCGCCTGGCGCTGCTTCTCGGTGAGCGCGCGCTGTTGCTCGTAGAAATCGTAGTTGCCCGAATAGGCCGTGAGCTCGCCGCCGTCGATCTCGACAATCTTATTCACGATGCGGTTCATGAACTCGCGGTCGTGCGAGGTCATCAGCAACGCGCCCTCGTAGCGTTTCAAAAAATCCTCCAGCCAGATCAGGCTTTCCAGGTCGAGGTGATTGCTCGGCTCGTCCAGCAGCATGCCGTCGGGCGCCATAAGTAGAATACGCGCCAGCGCCACGCGCATCTTCCAGCCGCCCGAGAGCAGGCCGACGTCGCCGTCCATGCGCTCCTCGCTGAAACTCAAGCCCGCCAGCACCTCGCGCGCTTTGTCTTCCAGGGCATAACCGCCCAACTCCTGAAAGCGCCCCTGCACCTCGCCGTAACGCGTGACCAGGTCTTCCATGGCATCAGCCTGATCGGGGTCGTTCATGGCCGCTTCGAGCGTGGCCATCTCGGCGGCCAGCGCGCTCAAGGGGCCCGCGCCGTCCATCACCGCCGCCACGGCGGTCTGGCCCGACATCTCGCCGACATCCTGGCTGAAATAACCGATGGTCATGCCGGCATCCACCAGCACCCGGCCCTCGTCGGGCTGTTCCGTGCCGGCGATCATGCGGAAAATCGTCGACTTGCCCGCGCCATTGGGGCCCACAAGCCCCACCTTCTCCCCCTTCTGCAGGGACATCGCCGCATCGATGAACAGGATCTGGTGGCCGTGTTGTTTGTTGATGGAATCGAGACGAATCATGGGGTCGTGAGAAACCGGTACAATTTGGAAGCGGGGAAACTACTCCGGCCGCCCAAGAGAGGGAAGTCGAGAAGACCCCCGTGTCGTCGTAAGCGGACGTTTTTGCGGCAGAGGGCTATCCCATGGCCATTTGTACGTGTCCCCGTACCAGGGCCCCGGTATAATTATCTCGAACAGGGAGCCCTTCATGATCAAGATCACCGGCATCAACCACATCGGCCTTGCGACGCCCGCGCAGCTTGCGGAGATGCGGCGCTTCTATGTCGACGTCCTCGGCATCGCGACCGTTCCGCGCGCGATCCCGAAGGAGCTGGAGGAGACCATCCCGGGCTTCTGGCTCGACTTCCCCGTGACGCACACCCAAATCCACGTCCTGGAGAGCCAGGAGC
>JAIEMI010000277.1 GCA_019752235.1 Rhodospirillaceae bacterium | reverse complement strand
GCCCGGCAGACCGCTTTGCTTACGTAAGGCGGCGTTATGTTCGAAACCGCCGGCGGCGGCGATCACGCCGCCGCGCGCCTGAATACGCTTGCGGCCCTCGGGCGTGTCGACGACCGCGCCGACCACGGCGCCGTTCTCCGTGACATATGCGACAAACGCGGTGCGGAGACGGAGATCGGCATGGGGCAGCTTCGACAACGCCAGCAGGAACCGCCCGATAAGAGCCTGTCCGCCGAACAAAGTGTCGGGCGCGGGGTGTCCGCGCCGCTCCTGGGCCAAGGCGGGGCGTAGCTTTGTGCGCAGATCGCCCAGCGCGGCGGCCGGCAGCGTCTCAAGCACCACATGGCGGCCGGTCGCGCGCGCTTGCGGCTGCGATCCGAAATAGTCCGGCCACGGATAAACCATGAAAGGAAACTGCGGATCGGACTCGAGATAATCGACCAGGCGGCTGCCGGTTCTGACGTAAGTGTCCTGCAGCGCCGCCGGCGTGCGGTCGCCGACCACGGCGCGGTAGTAAGCCAGCGCGTCTTCCATGCGGTCGTCGTCGCCGGCGCGCCGCAGCGGCGCGCTGCACGGAAACCACATGCCGCCGCCGGAATAGGCGCTGGTGCCGCCGAATTTTTCGCTCGCTTCGACGAGGATGACCTTGTGGCCCTCGCGGGCCGCCACATAAGCGCCGACCATGCCGCCGGCGCCCGAGCCGACCACGAGCACGTCGCACGTCTCATCCCACTGTGTCATGCGGTGTTCCTTGCTCACACCCGCGGCGGTGCGGTGAAATCGCCGCGTCCGAGAATTTTATCGACGAGTTCTGTCGGCGCGTCCGCCATCGACGTGCGGTCGGCGGCCCAAATCTTGTCCATCTCCGCCATCATGCGCCGTGCGGCGGGGCGCCCGGCCACCGCCGCGAACCAGCGCCGCACATTGGGATAAGTATCCCAGTTGCCGCCCCATTTGCCGGTGCGGTCGCGCGTCCAGGGGAAGGTCGCGATATCGGCGATGGAATAGTCGCCGCCGCCCAAATAGGCCGCTTGCCCCAGCCGCTCATCGAGCGCTTCGAATACGCGCGCCGCCTGGGTGCGGTAGCGGTTCTCGGCGTAATCGTGGCCGGGGGCGAACAATCGGAAATGCGTGTATTGGCCGAACATGGGCCCAACGCCGGACAGCTGCACCGCGAGCCATTGCAGTTGGGCATATCGCGCGGCCCCGCCGCGGGCGAGGAAGCGTCCGGTTTTTTCCGCGAGATAGATGAGGATCGCGCCGGATTCGAACACGGTGCACGGATTGCCGTCCGGGCCTTCGTCGTCAATCAGCACCGGGACTTTTCGGTTCGGATTAAGTGCAGCGAAAGCCGGCGCGAAGTTTTCGCCCTTCCACACGTCGATGCGCTCCACGGCGAACGGCAGCTCCACTTCCTCCAGCATGAGGTGGACCTTCTGCACGTTCGGGCTGGACATGCCGAGCAGGCGGATCATCGTTGCTCGTCGCTTTTGACAAGGATCAGATTGCTGAAGTCGCCGCCGGTGAAGAAGTTCTTGGG
This sequence comes from Rhodospirillaceae bacterium, assembly GCA_019752235.1. Taxonomy (GTDB): domain Bacteria; phylum Pseudomonadota; class Alphaproteobacteria; order Rhodospirillales; family Rhodospirillaceae; genus SHVO01. Next base: position 3,461 of record JAIEMI010000277.1, on the reverse strand, counting down.
CGCGCGGCGGGAAAACCGCCAGCCTTTGTCCGTGCGGACGAATGCGTCGGTGTACTGCCCGATGGCGGTCGGGCCGGTGACCGGCGCCGGGGTGCGGCCTTCGCCGTCGTAGTAAAGCGTATAGTACGCGCTGCCCTTGGCGTGGGTGTCGTCGATGACGTCGATCAGGATATTGGTTGTGATGTGCATCGCGGCGGGTTTGCGCGATTTGGCGTCGAGATACGCCCTCATCGGCGCATGCCCGTTCAGCGTTCCCATCATCGGGTGTACCCACACCGCGTCTTCCGCGAAGAGGTTGATGACTTTGTCGTGCTCGAAAGCATCAATATGCACGTGAAACGCCGTGACCAGGCGCGCACAGGCCTGCTCGATCGCCAACCGGTCTTGCTCGTTCATCAAGAACCTCCCGCTCGAAATCCATCCCGTCCCTAAAATAGGCGACAATCCGCCCGGGGGCTTCATAAAATCCCCCAGTTTTCGCAACATGTCCCATTTTCAAAATGTTGGCCCGCGTCCCTCACGGCCCTGTGAAGCCGTGGCGTCGGCGTGCGAAGATAGGGTGCTGAAAACTCGCATCTCAGCGTGAGGGAAGACCATGAAGTTCGTGATGTCCGGCGCGTTCACGCCGGTGGCGCACCTGCCCGCGCTGGCCGTGGCCGCCGACCAGAGCGGATGGGACATGATCACGCTCTCCGACCACTGCGTGAACCCGGAGACGCTGACGGTGCCTTATCCCTATACCGCCGACGGCGCGCGCCGCTGGCCGGAGTTCACCGACTGGCCGGATCAGATCGTGATGATGGGGGCTTTCGCCACCATCACCACGCGGCTGCGCTTCACCACCAACGCCTTCGTGCTGCCGATCCGCAATCCGATGATTGTCGCCAAGGCGGTGTCCACCGCCGCCGTCATCTCCGACAATCGCGTGGTGCTGACCATCGGCGTGGGCTGGTCCAAGGACGAGTTCGAATTGCTGGGCCAGGATTTCCACACCCGCGGCAAGCGCACGGACGAGATGATCGAGATCATGCGCCTCCTGTGGACCGGCAAGTATGTCGAGTATCACGGCAAATTTTACGACTTCGGCCGCGTCGAGATGAATCCGCCGCCGAGCCAACCGATCCCGATTTGGACCGGCGGGATTTCAGACGCGGCGCTGCGCCGCTGCGCCCGTGTGTGCGACGGCTGGCTGACGGACCTGCAGCCGGCCGCCGAGATCGTCGCGTCCATCGAAAAGATCCGCCAGTACCGCAAGGAATATGGCCGCGATCCGAACGCTTTCGACGTGCTGGCGAGCCCCATGGATGTGTTCGACATCGACGGCTACAAACGCCTGCAAGAGCAGGGCGTCACGCGCATCCTGACGCAGCCCTGGATGATCTACAGCCCCGGCACGAAAGACCTGCAACTGCAGAAAGACGCCATCCTCCGTTATGCCGACGATGTGATCTCGAAATTTGCGTGAGCGCCTATGCGTTGTAAGCAGCCTACTTCACCAACGGCGCCAGCTTGTCGATTTCGTCGTAATGCGCCGTCGCGGGCACCAGGATGCACTCATCCGCACCAGCCGCACGAATGTTCGCGATGGCGTCCTTGATGGCCTCGGGCGCGTGGCGGCTCATGGTCGACGCCCAGCCGCGCGCGAACTCTTCGCCGGCATAGCGCATATAGTTGAACACGTATTCCTGCAGTTCGTGTTTCGCATTGGGCGCCAGCGAATACCAGAAGCCGCCGATGAGATAGGGCTTTTCTTTCCGTCCGGTCTCTTTCCACGCGGCGCGCGCCATGTCGAAAATCTTCGCGTGGCCTTCGCGGTCTCCGCCCATGGAGGCGCCGTAGATGCCGTCGGCCCACTGGGCCGCCCGCGCGATGGCTTTGGGGCCCATGGCGCCGGCGTAAATCGGAATGTGGGGGGTCTGCGGCGAACGCGGGCCGATCTCGCCCGAGCCTTCAAATAGCCGCTCGCCGCGCCAAACCTTTTTCATTTCGGCGACTTGGTCGTCCAGACGCTGATGGCGCTTTTCGAAGGACGCGCCGACGGCTTGGTAGTCGAAGGGCCGCCCGCCGATGCCGACGGTCACCTCGACGCGCCCGCCTGAGACGGCGTCCAGCGTCGCAATGGATTTGGCGGTCAGCACCGCCGAGCGCATCGGCAGGACATAGAGCGACGGGTTGATCCGCACGCGGCTGGTCACCGCGGCGGCGGCGGACACGAGGGTGTGCATCTCATATGTGTAGTCGGTGATACGTTCGCCGCAGGACAGGGTGTCGAAGGGACCGTCGTCGATCCGGCGCGCCCAGGTGAGGATCCGGTCGCGGTCGTAATCGCGGACCATGTACGGCATGCAAAGCCCGATCTTCATCCCCGCTTCCCCCTTTTGCTCCGAGGCCGTCAGCCTATCGTGTTGGCAAAGGGCGTTGAATAGCTATATTTTATAAAGACTTATCGATTCCGGCCACCGGCGGGGCCCGGCGCGCCATAAAGCAGTTCTCAGAGGCGGGTGGGTCGTATAGATAGCTTGCTTGAAGTAACGGGATATTTCTTGTGACCAATCATCTGCATCGCGGCGATTTGCCTAAAAATGTGACCTTCACGGGCAGTGTCGCCGTCGACACCGAGACCATGGGCCTGCGCCTGCACCGCGACCGCCTGTGTCTGGTGCAGTTGTCGGCGGGCGACGGTCATTCGCATCTGGTGCAGATCCTGCCCGACACGGCGGCCCCGCACTTGGCGGCGGTGCTGGCGGACCCCGCAGTGGTGAAAATTTTTCATTTCGCGCGCTTCGACCTCGCCATGATCCAGCGCTCCTTGGGCGTGCGGTGCGCGCCGGTCTACTGCACGCGCACGGCCTCGCGTCTGGTGCGCACCAACACCGATAAACACGGGCTTAAAGACCTGTGTAAGGAACTGTTGGGCGTCGAATTGTCGAAGCAGCAGCAGTCCTCCGACTGGGGGGCGCCGTCGCTGACGCCCGAGCAGGTGGAGTACGCCGCCTCGGACGTGCTTTATCTCCATCGCCTCAAGGCCGAGATGGAGCGCCTCGTAAGCCGCGAAGGCCGCGCCGACCTGATGGACGCCTGCATGCGTTTCCTGCCCGACCGGGCCGCCCTGGATCTGGCGGGCTGGGCCGACGAGGACATCTTCGCCCACTGAGCCCTTGTGGGCCTTAGGGCTATGTCATTGCCGCGCAATATAAATTCTACCTAACTTTTAATGTGCGCGGGGCCCCCGCGGGTTGACCCTCCCGGCGTTAAAAATGCTAATTTAAGCCTGCCGCCGACCCTGTCGGCGGCCGATCTCCATCATGTTTTGGGCATAGTCCTTTGGGATGCTGCCGCGACGTGATCAAAAGTGCTGCTCGCGACACCCGCAACATGAGGGAAGACCGCCATTTCGTCCTCCGCGCCCAAGCCCTTGCCTCCCAGCGCCGCATCCCCCAGCACATCGGGCGTGGATGACG
>JAIEMI010000339.1 GCA_019752235.1 Rhodospirillaceae bacterium | reverse complement strand
GAATACGCCGCCCACTGCAAAGCGGCGCACGGTCTCGCCGTCGCCAACGGCACCGTGGCGCTGGAGATGGCGCTGCAGGCCCTCGGCATTGGCCCGGGCGACGAGGTCATCGTGCCCGCGCGCACCTTTATCGCCACGGCGGCGGCGGCGGCCTTGCGCGGCGCGCGGCCCGTGGTGGCGGACATCGATCCAAAATCGTAGAACCTGACGCCGGAAACCGCGGCGCAGGTTCTCTCAAAGCGCACCAAGGCGGTGATCGTCGTGCATCTGGCCGGCTGGCCCGCCGACATGACAGCCCTGATGGCCTTCGCCGCCACGCAGAATCTCAAAGTCATCGAAGACTGCGCCCAGGCCCACGGCGCATCGGAACTCGGCCGCCCCGTCGGCGGCATCGGCCACATCGGCTGTTTCTCCTTCTGCCAGGACAAGATCATCAGCACCGGCGGTGAAGGCGGCATGGTCGTCACCAGCGACATCACGCTCTATAAAAAAATGTGGGCCACCCGCGACCACGGCAAGGACTTCGACCGCGCCACAACGAAAAGTATGGCGGCTGAGTCCGGTCCGCACTTTAAATGGATGGTCGACAGCTTCGGCACCAACGCGCGCATGACCGAAGCTCAGGCTGCGATCGGACGGTTGCAATTGAAGAAGCTGCCGCAATGGCGCGCGCAACGCCAAGCCAACGCCGCGGCGCTGACGGCGGCCTTGCGAGGTTCAAACGCGGTCACGGTTCCGCAGCCCGACGCGCAGCACGTCCACGCTTATTACAAGTTTTATGCGCTGGTCACGCCCGGCGCGCTGAAAAGCGGCTGGTCGCGCGACCGGATCTGCGCCGAGCTGCAAAGGCGCGGCGTCCCCGCCGGCAGCGGCGCCTGTCCCGATATCTCCCGGGAAGCGGCCTTTGCCTCTTTCGGCGCGCAGGCGCCACATCCCGGCGCGGCGGAGATCGCGGAACGGACCTTGATGCTGCCGGTGCATCCAACCCTGACGCGGGGCAATGTCGCCTTCATGGCCGAGACGGTCCGCCAGATCCTTAACGAGGCCGCGCGCTAGCTAGCGCGCGATAGCATACGCCCACCGACACTTGTATAAACGCCCCTATGAACTCTGCGCCTGCGTCTCGGACGGACGACCGCGGCACCCTGCATATCGCGGTGCTGGACCCTTTCTATCGGCGCGGCGACCAGCCCGGCTCCATCCGCACCCATGACCTCGCGCGGCGCATGGCCGCGGCCGGGCACCATGTCAGCGTTCTCACCACTTCGGCAGCGCTGAAAGACGGCGCCACGCCCATCGACGGCATCTCCGTTTGCGATATGCGCGTGAATGTACGCGCGCGGTTCGGCTATCCCGCAACGCCGGCCGTGCTCGACGCCTTCGCACGCGGCGTCTTCGCGCGGCTGTGGGGCTTGAAGAATATCGACGCCGTGCTGGCGATGGACCGCCCCTTGCGCATCCTGCCGGTCGTCATGGCGTTTTGCGTCTTGCGCGGCATTCCGCTGCTGATCGAAGCCCGCGCCGGTTTTCCGCCGCGCGCGGGAAACCCGCGCGATTCAAATAATGGCGGCCTTCGGCCCCGCGCCGACGGGCGCGCCACGTTTGGTCAACGCGTCCACACTTTACTCGCGCGCGGTCTGTTCCGCGCGGCCACGGCCTTCGCGCGCCGGATCATCGCGCCCTCGGGCGACATGAGAAGCGCCTTGAGCGCGCAGGGCATCCCCGACGGCAAAATTCTCCAAAGCGCGCCCGGCTGCGACACGACACTGTTCGCCGCGCAGCCCGGCGCCGGCACGCCGGCGCTGACGGCCTATCCCCACCTCGCCCAGGGCACGCTGGTGGTTTACGCCGGCGCGCTCGCGCCGGAGCGCGGCCTTGAAGCCATGATCGACCTGGCGGCGGCGATTTATCCCGAGGCGCAGGAGCTCAACTTCGCGCTGTGCGGTGACGGACCGCTGCGGGGCAAGCTCGAAGCCCGTGCGCAAGAGCTGGGCGTGCTCAATAAAAACGTCTGGTTTCTCGATCCTCTGCCCCGCCGCGACCTGCCCGCGCTGCTGAACGCCGCCACCGCCGTGATCGTCGGCGGCGCGCCGCAGCTCGCCTACGACGCGCTTGCCGCGTCGCGCCCCGTCATCCTGACAACCGATGGCATGACGAAAAATGAGGTGCGCGAGCTGATCGAAAGCCGGGGCGCGGGACTAAATCTGCCCGCGCACGACATCCCCGCGGCGGCGCGTGAGCTTTTGGATTTTCTGCGGGACAACGACGGTCTGCGCCGCGCCGGTCACCAAGCGGCGGCGCTGGCGGCGGGCCGCTTCAACATGGACCGGGTCGCGAACGAGGTGCGCGGCGCGATCGAGGACGCCGTCGCCGCCGATCCGCGCCGCGCCGTGCTGCGGCGGCGCACGCTGCGCGCCAAACGCGCCCTCGATATCGTCCTGTCGTTGGCGGCGCTGAGTGTTTTGTCGCCGGTCTTCGTCGTGCTGGCCGTCGCCGGGGCGTTCAAACTGGGCTGGCCGGTGTTCTTCACCCAGGCGCGCACGGGTTTGCGCGGCAGGACTTTCCGCATCATCAAGTTCCGCAGCATGACCGGCGCCAAGGACGCCGCCGGTGTGTTGCTGCCCGACGCCGAACGCCTGACGCCCTTCGGCCGGTTCCTGCGGCGCACGTCCCTGGACGAGCTGCCGGAACTCCTGAATGTGCTGAAAGGCGACATGAGCCTCGTGGGGCCCCGTCCGCTGCTACCGGAATATCTGCCGTACTACACGCCCGAGCAGCGCCGCCGCCACGACATCGCGCCGGGCATTACGGGCTGGTCGCAAGTTAACGGACGTAACGCGCTCACGTGGGAAGATAAGTTCGCGCTGGATACCTGGTACGTCGACAACGTCGGCCTATGGCTGGATGTCAAAATCCTGCTGAAGACCTTGTGGATCGCCGTCACCGGTCACGGCGTCAGCGCCGAAGGCCACGCCACCATGCCGCGCTTCGATGAAATCATGGCGCGGCGGCAAGGCGCTGAGGACGTTTAAGAAGGACGTTTAAGCGCCTATTTATCCCGTTCGCTGAGCAGGATGACGCCGCCGATGATGCCGGCGGACACCAGGCCGACCACCACCCACGACGTGCCGCTTTCAAACAAGTTCTTCGTGTTCGCGGGCAGCGTCTCGGGATTGCTCGTCCAGGCCACGCGGTCTTGCACCAGCAGCGACGCATTCCACGGCGTGCGCAGGCCTTGGCCCGTAATCCCCAGATCAACGATCCCGGGCGCGGAGGCGTGCATGATGGGCGCGCCGGCGCGGTAGTTCCGCGGCGCGGTGATCATCAGTCCGGCGCGCGGCTGGCCGCGCAGGGTGTTGGACTGCTGGAAGGGCATTTTGAAATAGGCCATGGCGGCGGCCTCGGAGGTGCGCTGCCAGCCCATCATGGTGGAGTCTTTCAGCGGGCCCGCGGCCCCGGCGGCATAAGCGGGCGCAACAAGCTGGCCGGCCATCGCAATGGCTGCGGCCACGGCAGCGAATTTTTTCATAGGTCCGTCCCCAGATACGTCACAGGCCCGCATGGTGCCCTAGGCCGAGACCCGGTGCAATGCGCACGGTGAATACAGTGGTAAAGTGCAGGGCCGCTGCATTTTTACCGGGTGGTTTTACAGACCCTTTTATCATTCCGAGCGTTATGATGGTGGTTCTTGGCCCCCACTCGCGGAAAAGTATGCGGGGCGCAAGAGGCTTCAACCGGCTCATGAGAATCGCGTGCATCTTCAACTCAAAAACCTGATCGGCCTCGCGGGCCTGGCCTTGCTGACAAGCTGCAGCAGCATCGGCCAGGGCGTGACCAAAGCCATCATCGAAAAGGCCGAGCAGCAGCCGACGCCGAGTTCAAGCCTGTGCGAGATCACCGGGCCGGAATTTCCCGGCCTCGCACACGGATTCCAGGCGACAGCCGGCGGCGCCAACACCACGCGCCTGGTAATTGTCCACGGCATCGGCGCCCAGGAGTTGGGATATTCCGAGCGCCTGCAGCGCAACCTTGTCATGCGCCTCGGCCTCGACACCGTCGACCCCACCGTCAAGACCATCGCGCTTCAGTCGCCGCCCGACGCCAAGACCACGCCGCCCAATGTGCCCTTGGGCACTTTGCGCATCTCGCGTTTCAGCAATGCCGCGGGCGCGGAACTTCTGACCTTTGAACTGACCTGGGCCGATCTGCTGACGGACGAGCGCAAGGCCATCGCATTTGACGATTTCGGCGTCTCCGCCAAAGCCCGCGCCGAACTCAACACGTCGCTGAAAACCCTGATCAACAGCTTCACCGACCCCTTGGCCTACAACGGTTCGCGCGGCGATCTTATTCGCGGCAGCATGCTGCAGGCGCTATGCTGGCTGGGACGCGGCGCATGGAGCGATTACCCCGCCACCGCACGCGAGTCCTGCAGTTGGCGCGACACCAGGCGCAACGTCATCCAGCAGGACGATATCATTATCTCCTCGCACAGCCTGGGCAGCCGCATCGCCATCGACAGCCTGACCACCCTGGGCGCCCTCGGTGATTCGCTGGGCAACGACGCCAAGGCCCGCGCCGGCATGCAAGCGCTCGATTCCCTGCGCGACAAGGACATCACCCTTTTCATGCTCGCCAACCAATTGCCATTGCTGCAGTCGGGCCAGCCCGCGCCCGCGGTCGCGAAGCAGACGCCGCTCTACTGCGGTTTGGGCGCGCCGAAGATCAAGGAGCGCTGGCTGAAGAGTTTGTCGGTGGTGGCCTTCAGCGACCCCAACGATATCTTGAGCTACACGATCCCGCAGAGCTTCACCTCCGCCTACATCGACTCGCGGCTCTGCGCGACCACCACCAATGTCGTGGTGGGCGTGGCGCGCCCGGTGTCGCTGGCGGTCACCTCCATGGCGTCGCCGCAGGTCGCGCATACCGCCTACGACAATGACGGCCGCGTGCTGACGCTCATGACCGAGGGCTTGAGCCAAGCCCATCAACCCCCGCAGGGCTGCAGTTGGCTGCGCTTTAGTGCCGAGAAATAA
>JAIEMI010000250.1 GCA_019752235.1 Rhodospirillaceae bacterium | reverse complement strand
CGGCGTGCTGGCGCCGCGTTTTGCCTACATCAATGTGCTGCGCGACTGCCGCAACATCATTTCCGGTGCGCCCTTTGACAGTTCCGTCAACAAAAGCCCGATCTGGGGCGACGTCTCGGCCAAAGTCGATCGTTTGGCTGTTGACCCCGTCGTAAAACAGAGGCTGCGCGCCGAGGCCATCAAGGCGCTCGCGACCGTCGTGCGGCCGGCGTACTTCAAACTCATTGCCTTATGCGAGCATCAGCGCGACATCGCCAATAACGACGACGGCGCCTGGAAGCATCCCGACGGCGAAGCTTATTACGCGGATCGCTTGGCCTACCATACCACCACCGACATGAGCGCCGCCGACATCCATGCCTTTGGATTGGCGGAGGTCGAACGCATCCAGCACGAGATGCAGACGATCATGCAACAGATCGGTTTTACGGGTGACCTGAAAGCCTTCTTCGCGCGCCTGAAGAACGACCCTCAATCCTATTACCCGCAGACGCCGGAGGGCAAAGCCGCCTATATCGCCCGGGCCGAAGACATCATCGCCGCCATGCGCGCCCGGCTCGATGAAGTTTTCATCCGCCAGCCGCGCGGCAAGCTTATCGTGAAACCGGTGGAACCGTTTCGCGAGCAGTCGGTGACCTCGGCATTCTATCAGCCGCCGGGGGCTTTCGACGGCCGCCCCGGCACCTACTACGTCAATACCTTCGATATGCGCGCCCTCTCCAAATTTGAAATGGAGGCGTTGGCCTATCACGAGGGCATTCCAGGCCATCACATGCAGATCGCCCTGACTCAGGAAATGTCCGACCTGCCGCAGTTTCGCCGCTTCGATACCTACACCGCGTTTGTGGAGGGATGGGGCCTCTATTGCGAACGGCTGCCCAAGGAGATGGGGTTCTATGAGGATCCCTATTCGGATTTCGGCCGTTTGTCCTCGGAGCTGTGGCGCGCCTGCCGCCTGGTGGTGGACACCGGCATACATTCCGCCGAGACGCGATGGACCCGCGCGCAGGCCATCGACTACCTCGGCGAAAACACGCCCAACGCCGCCGTCGATATCTCGAATTCCGTCGAGCGGTATATCGTCGATCCGGGACAGGCGACCGCCTACAAGGTCGGCATGGCGCGGATTTTAGAGCTGCGCGAGGATGCCAAGGCCAAACTGGGCGACAAGTTCGACCTGCGCGCTTACCACAACGTGGTGCTCGGCAGCGGTTCCGTGCCGCTGCCGATCCTGGCCGATAATGTCGCCGCCTGGATCAAGGATACGAACGGCTAAGTCCGCAGCGTCATGCGGATGTGCGGAATGCCGGCTTCCTCGAAAATGTCGCCCTCGGGCTCAAATCCCAATTTGCGGTAGAACCCTCCCACAGCGGCCTGTGCATGGAGGACGACGGACGCCGCGTTGCCGACGTGCGTCAGGATCGCCCGCAACAGGAACGTGCCCGCGCCGATGTCGCGATAGTCTTCCATCACCGCCATGCGCTCGATTTTAAATGCTCCGCCGCCGGTGGGTCGTACCCGGGCGGTGCCGATCGGCGTTTGTGCCGTGTACAGGACGAAGTGTTCGCAGACCGGGTCGTGATCGTCCCATTCATCGGCGGGCGAAATACCCTGCTCGTGACAAAACACCGTCTCACGGATATGCCGTGCGGCGTTCATGCGCGGGGTATCGTCGATCCGGAATGCGGTAACGGAGAGCGCCACGAGGGGGTGTCTGACTGCGGCGGTTACTTTTCGAGCCAGGTCGGAACCGGCAGATCCTTGGAGCGCAGGAAGGCCGGGTTGAAAAGCTTGCTCTGATAGCGCGCGCCGGAATCACACAGAAAGGTGACGATAGTTTTGCCCGGGCCGAGTTTCTTTGCCAGGCGGATCGCGCCTGCGATATTGATGCCGGCCGAGCCGCCCACGCAGATGCCTTCTTCCTTCACCAAGTCGAATACCAGCGGCAGAGCTTCTTTGTCGTGGATCTGGAATTGCTCGTCGATGGTCACGCCTTCCAGGTTGGCGGTGATACGGCCTTGGCCGATGCCTTCGGTGATCGAGCTGCCCTCGGCCTTCAATTGGCCGTGAGCGTAATAATTATACAGCGCGGCGCCCATGGGGTCGGCCAGCGCCACGACGATATCCTTACGTTTGGCTTTCAGACCCAGGCCCACGCCGGCCAGCGTGCCGCCGGTGCCCACGGCCGAGACAAAGCCGTCGATCTTGCCGTCCACGTCGTTCCAGATTTCCGCGGCGGTGTCCCGGGCATGGCCGTCGCGGTTGGCGACGTTATCGAATTGGTTGGCCCAGACCACGCCGTTCGCCTCGGTGCGCGAGAGTTCTTCGGCCAGACGCTGGGAGAACTTGACGTAATGATTGGGGTCGGAGGCGCCGACCGCCTTCACTTCGCGCAAATCCGCACCCAGCAAGCGCAGGTAGTCTTTTTTTTCCTGGCTCTGGGTCTCGGGCACGACGATGACGGTGCGGTAGCCCTTGGCATTGCCGACCACCGTTAGGCCGATGCCGGTGTTTCCGGCCGTACCTTCGACGATGACGCCGCCCGGCTTCAATAGGCCGCGGGCTTCGGCGTCTTCGATGATGAATTTGGCGGTGCGGTCCTTGATGGACCCGCCCGGGTTGGCATATTCGGCCTTGCCCAGGATCGTGCAGCCCGTCAGCTCGGACGCTCTACGCAGTTTGATCAGCGGCGTGTGGCCGATGGAGGCGACAACGTCGGGGAAAATACCGGGGGCGAAGGACTGGGCTGACATGGGATCACTTAAGGCCGTTTGTTGTTCCGCTATACCTAGCATTGCCGCCGCCCGGCGCACCTGCACAAGTGGCCGGCGTGGCGCGGGAGGCGGGCTGCGGAGAAAATGTTCCTCTGACGGTGCGCCGACCGTAGCAGTCTAGTCTCTTATGGCGCGCTTTTCGAGGCTTCCCAGGCGGCTTTTACCGCGGCCCGGGGATGAACACCGCTTGATCGCGCCGCGGAAGATGGCCGACAATCACCGCACCATATTTCCTGGAATCTCTTCATGACGGACGCACCTTTTACGTCGCGCTATTATATGTCGCCGGACGGCCTCAGGCTGCATTACCGCGAATACGCCGGGCCCCCCAATGCGCCGTTCACCGTGATTTGCATTCCGGGCCTTACGCGCAACGCCCGGGATTTTGACGAGCTGGCGCCCCACCTCGCGCAGAAATACCGGGTGCTTTGCGCCGAACTCCGGGGCCGGGGGCTTTCGGAATACGCCAAGGACCACACGACCTACGTGCCGCCGGTCTATGTCCGGGACATGATGGCCATGATCAAATCCACCGGGCTTTCGCAGGTAGCGCTGATCGGCACGTCTTTGGGCGGTATCGTCTCCATGGTTCTGGCCAGCGTGTTTTCGGCAAAGATCCTGGGTGTCGTGCTCAATGATGTCGGGCCCGAGATCAATCAGGCCGGGCTGGACCGGATCGCGAGTTACCTGGGCAAGACCAAGCCTATCTATAGTTGGGATGACGCGGCCGACGCCATGCGGATGTTGGACGCGTTGATCTATCCCGATTACCAGCCGGCCGATTGGCACAAGATGGCGCGCCGGCGGTTCTTTCAGGCCGATGACGGGTCGTTCCGGCCGGACTACGATCTTAATATCTCCAAACCTTTCGGAGGAAGTACCGGCGCCGTCAACCTCTGGCCCTACTTCCGCGGGATGCAGGATGTGCCGGTGCTGGCCATCCGCGGCGAGACCTCCGATCTGCTCCACCCGGACGTCTTCGCGCGCATGAAGCGGGAAAAACCCCGCTTGGAACAGGTGATCGTTCCCAACCGTGGCCATGCCCCATACCTCGATGAGCCCGAGGCGATGGCGGGGATCGACAGCTTCCTCGCTAAACTGCCGGGCCGCCTATCCCCCTTCACCGTGGTGCGGCGCACCGTGAAATCCTTAATTTTCCTGATGCAGTTGAAGATCAAGGGCGTCATATAAAAAGGCCGCGCCATCGGCGCAGCCTGTTCAATGTTTCCGGGCTTCAAATGAAAAACCCGCCGAGCAATTAAGCTCGGCGGGCTTCCCATCACAATCGGATATCGCACCGGTACAAACTGTTCAGGGCGGAGCCCTTAAAGGCAGAGCCTTCCGTTCGCGCCGATATTCGTAACCGTTCTTGTGTGCTGTCCCTTAAAGAAAGAAGTTGTCGGTAAGACTACTTCTTCTTCGCCTTCTTCTTGGCCTTCTTTTTAGCAACTTTCTTCTTCGCTTTTTTCTTGGCAGCCATGATCAAATCCCCTGTTCATGAGAGTTTGGGTTTACGTTTGCAGGCTTCGAACCAAACTGACATCGAACACCACGTCCGATGCGAAGCCTCCAAACACCGATGAGATAAACTCAGTTAATAAAATTTCACAAGAGATTTTGCGCACACGCTGAATTTTTTTCTTGATTTCCGTTGCGACACGACTTCGACCCGTCCTTCGCATCGTCTCGCCGCGCCTCTTCACCGCATAAAAATATGATCGCATCGCCTCGTCATGCGCCTGATGCGATGCGCGCGTGCGAATGAAGCCGGCGCGCGTGCGCGTACGTCGTTGCGCGAAGGTTTTTAGGAATGTTCAGCCCCTCTTTCATGCCGCGCGCGCTGCCGCCGTGCGCAAATTTTTACGCGGCGCGCCGATGACGCGTGTTTTCAAATAATTCAATAATTGCGCGGCTTGATGCGCGATTTCATATGCGGCAACGGCGCACGCGGTGTGTCGCGCGGCGTTTTGATTTTGATTTGTGCGCACGCTCCGGCGCGGGCTGTCAGCCCGGTCGAATTTTTGGGTTTGTTTACGCCGCCGCGACGTGGGTTCGGCCGTAAATTTTGAAGCCGATCATGTTCGGCGGCGGCAAAAAGCGAGGGGTGTATGCGCGCCGTGCGGCGTATCGCCGCCGATAGCTCACGCCCCGTTTCTTTAAGCCGGGTCAGGTCATCTCATGAAAGGCAAAAGCCATCACCGCGGGGGGGGTGAAGGGGTGTCGTGCGTCAAAAATGCGCGACTCGGGCGCCGCGCCGCCGGCTGCGATGGATCGTTT
>JAIEMI010000279.1 GCA_019752235.1 Rhodospirillaceae bacterium | reverse complement strand
GGAAATCGGTCGAACAGATGCATGCGGAGCATCAGGGGGGCGAGCTCAAGAAGTCCCTCGGCGCGCTCAACCTTGTCCTGCTCGGCATCGGCTGCATCATCGGCGCGGGCATCTACGTCATGACCGGTAACGCCGCGGCCAACTACGCCGGGCCCAGCGTCATGCTGTCCTTCATCATCGCCGGCACGGCCTGCGGTTTCGCGGGGCTCTGCTACGCCGAACTGGCCTCGACCATGCCGGTCGCCGGCTCAGCCTATACCTATTCCTACGCCACCATGGGCGAGTTGATCGCCTGGATCATGGGCTGGCTGCTGGTGCTGGAGTACGGCGTGGCGGCGGCCACCGTCGCCGCCGGATGGTCCGGCTACGTCACCAGCCTTCTGAAAGACTTCGGTGTACTCATCCCCGCCGAACTCTCCCATTCCATGATTCAGTCCACGGCCGACGCCACCGGCCACCTGATCTTCCAGGTCACCAACAACTTCAACCTCGTCGGCACGGCGGGCATGCTGCTGGTCACCGGCCTTCTGGTGCTGGGCGTGTCGGAATCCGCGACCGTCAATAACGTGATCGTCTTCATCAAGGTCGGCGTGCTGCTGGCCTTCATCATCATGGGCGTCGGCTTCATCCAGCCCGAGAACTGGACGCCTTTCATCCCGCCCAACCAGGGCGGCTTTGTTTATGGCGTGCAGGGCGTGTTCCGCGCCGCATCGGTGATCTTCTTCGCCTACGTCGGCTTCGAAGCGGTCTCCACCGCCGCCGCGGAAGCCAAGAACCCCAGCCGCGACATGCCCATCGGCATTCTGGGCTCGCTGTTTGTCTGCACGGCCATCTATATCGCCGTCGCCGCCGTGTTGACCGGCGTCGTCTCGTACAAAGATCTCGGTGTGCCGGAGCCCATCGCCGTGGCGGTCGACCGCATGGGCATGCCCTGGTTCTCGTTCCTGATCAAAGTCGGCGCCGTCGCCGGCCTGTCGTCGGTGATGCTGATCCTGACCTACGGCCAGTCGCGCATCTTCTACTCCATGGCGCGCGACGGACTTTTGCCAAAAGCTTTCGCGATCATCCACCCGAGGTTCCGCACGCCCTGGATCGGCACCATCGTGCTGGGCGCGCTGATCGCCATCGCCGCGTCCTTGCTGCCGATCTCGATCCTCGGCGACCTTGTCAGCCTGGGGACGTCCTTTGCGTTCGGCATCGTCTGCCTGACGGTGATGTATTTGCGCAGCAACCGCCCCGATCTGCACCGGCCTTTCCGCGTGCCGCTGGGCGGCGTCTTTGTCTCGGCGCGGCTGCGGGTGGTGATCTCCACGGTCATGGCCTTCGTCGGCCTCGCGGTCTTCCGCTTCCTGATGCAGTCGCCGTGGACCGATTACGGTGCCGTGGTGGTGCTTATCGTCGCCGCCATCTGGCTGGTACGTTCTTGGCGCGATACCACAGGCCGGTACTGGCTCGGCACCGCGCCCATGCTCGGCATTCTCTTCGCGGTCATCATGGCGGCGCCGCTGATCGAGGACATCATCACAAAGGCCATGGCCGACGATCCGATCCCGGCCATCATCCTCACCAGCTACCTCGTGCTCGGCGCCGCGATCTACCTGTTCTACGGCCTCAAGAACTCCCGCCTCGCCCAGGGCCTGGACATCCTCGACGACCAAGCGCTTCCCGGCCCTCTGGAGGCCGCCCTGCATGGGGTTGACGAACGCCGCTGACGGTCCGAAGTTAGAACCGTGATTGCGTGACAGAAAAAAGCATTTTCCCGGCAGACAGCCTTCCGCTTAGCCGTCGATATGCGATTACGCAAAAAATGAGGCAAAGGGCCGCGCCCGTGGTGTTTGCCGGCAATGAGGACCGCGCTGATGACTGCTCTTAAAGACGATGCGATGCACCTGCTGATTGACGGCAAGACCGGCATGGCTCCGGTCGGCAGCGACGAAGCCAAACGTCAGTTTCGCAGTACGCTGGGTCACTTCTGCACCGGCGTGACCTGCATGACCACGCTTGCGCCCGATGGCGAGTCCGTGGGCATGACCGCCAGTTCCTTTAACTCGCTGTCGCTGGACCCGCCGCTGATCCTCTGGAGCATCGCCAACAATTCCACCAGCTTCGGCTGTTTCCAGGTGGGCGACGCCTTCGCCGTCAACGTGCTGGCGGAAGGGCAGGACGATATCGCCATGAAGTTCGCCAAGCCCGGCGGCGACAAGTTCCAGAACGTCGCGGTGCATAAAGGCTTGGACGGCGTACCGCTCATCGACGGCAGCGTGGTCTATTTCGAGTGCATCGTGGACGCGCGCCATCCGGGCGGCGATCACGACATCATCGTCGGCCTCGTGCGGCGCATCTACAACATCGGCAAAAAACCGCTGCTGTTCCACGGCGGAACGCTGAGGACGCTGGGCTGATGAATGCAGGCCTTTGCCTCCTACTGTCCGTGGCGCTTTTGTCGGCCCCGGCGTTGGCGGACAATAGCGATATTGTCAAAGCCCAGCTTGAACAGGACGCAAACGCCGCGGCGGCGCGGTTCTTCAACCAGCTCATGCGCGACCAGAATGCGCCGGTGCTCGGAAATGCCAGCGGCGACGTGACGCTGGTCAAGTTCACCGATTATCAGTGCAGCTATTGCAAAGCCGCCGAACCCCGGATCGACAAGCTGCTGGGCGAAGACCGCAACGTGCGGGTTGTTGTGAAGGAGTTTCCTATTCTCGGTCCGATGTCGGTCGCCGCCGCCAAGGCGGCGCTCGCTTCAAAAGAGCAAGGGAAGTATCACGAGTTTCATAAGGCGCTGATGTCGCATCGCGGTCAGCTCAGCGAGGACGTGATTTTCACGGCCGCCGCCAAAGTCGGTCTCGACGTCGGAAAGCTTAAGGCGGACATGATCTCGCCGCAGGTGGCCGATCAGTTGATCGACAACTTTAACCTTGCGCGAAACCTCAAGATTTCGCTTACGCCGGCGTATATCGTGAATACCACCGTGCTCTCCGGCGTGTCCGTGAAAACGTCGACCGCGAAGATCGACTTCGGCCAGGAAGTTGCCGCGGCCCGCAACGCCAAGCGCTAATTCGTATTTCGCCGCATGAGGCGATTGAGCATCTGACTCAACAGCCTCGCGAGCCTGTGGTGTACGTGGGTGCGGAGGGGTGTGCCCGACATGGCGTCGAGTTGCAGACCGGCCCGCGTCACGCGGTCTTCGTCGACCTCGCGCACCACGACCACGGCAGCGCCGATCGACAGGTGATCGCCGACATCGGGGCGCCCTTCGAAGCGCGCCGCGAAAAGGTCGGCAATGGACATGTCGCTCATGTCGGCATCGGCGGGCAGGCCATAGAAGGCCATCACCTCGCGCAGCTTCACGTCCCCGGTGAAAGCGAATTCGCCGAAGAAGGGTTCGTCGGACGCGAGCAGCTCGGCATGGGCGGCGAACAACTGGTCGAGGCGGTTGACGCGGTCGGGCGGCGCCAGGAAATATCCGAAATCGCCCGTCTTCAGCGCGCCCGCTTGCCCCGGCGTGAGGATGTTCTGCTGGCGAATCACGAAAGCCGGCCTGGCCCAAGCGGGCACGGCGGCGCCGTTCATCACCGCGCTGTCGGACAGCACCGGATAACCCACCATCTCCAGGGCCAACTGGCCCGGCAAGTCGAGTTCAAAACGCTGCACGGGCGCGGCCTTGCGCGGCAGGGCCAGCTTCAGCCACTTGGCGGCGGGCGTGAGCGTCCAGCCCTGCACCAGCAGCGACACCATGACGACGACAAAGGCGACGTTGAAATACAGGTCGGCATGATCGACCCCGGACAGCGTTGGGATCGCCGCCAGGAAAATGCTGACCGCGCCGCGCAGGCCCACCCATGAGATGAAAGTCTTTTCGCGCCAGGAGAAGCCGAAAGGCGTCAAGCACAGCCACACCGCGACCGGGCGCGCCACCACCACCAGGAACACCGCGATGAGTCCGGCGGGCAGGGCGTAACTCAGGACTTTGCTGGGCGTCACCAAGAGGCCCAGCACCAGGAACATCACGATCTGCGCCAGCCATGTGGCGGCGTCGTTGACGGTGACGATGCTGGCCGAGGCGCGCAAGGGCCGGTTGCCGAGGATCATGCCTGCGAGATAGACCGCGAGGAACCCGCTGCCGTCGAAGACCGAGGTCATGGCGTAAACCGTCACGGCGACCGCGATCGCCAGGAGGGGGTGCAACCCGCCCGGCAGGTTGACGCGGTTGAGGAGCCATGACGCCCCCAGGCCGCCGGCCACACCGCCGACGGCGCCGATCAGCGCGTGCAAGGCCAGGGTGCCGATCAGAGCCGTGGCGCTCATCGTCTCGCCGGGCTCCGCGCCGGCGGTCGCAAGGATGATCGCCGCCAGCAGCATGGTCAGAAACACGGCCACGGGATCGTTGGTGGCGGATTCCATCTCCAGCGTGGCGTTGATCTTTTGGCGCAACTGCAGGCCGCCGGTATGCATCAGGAAGAACACCGCCGCCGCGTCGGTGGAGGCCACGATGGAGCCCAGCAGCAGTCCATAAATCAGCGAAATGTCGAAGATGTACATGGCCACGACGCCCACCAGCCCGGCGGTGATGGTCACGCCCAGCGTCGCCAGAAGGGTCGCGGGCCAGATCGCCCCGCGCAGCGTGTTGATATGGGTGCGCAAGCCGCCGTCGAACAGGATTACCGCCAGCGCCAGCGAACCGATCATGTAGGTGGTTTCGTAGTCGTTGAAGATGATGCCGCCGGGACCGTCTTCGCCCGCCAGCATTCCCAAGGCCACGAACACCAACAACAACGGTGCGCCGAACCGCGTCGCGACCAGGCTCGACAGAATGCCGAGCATGACCAGCAAGGCGCCGATCAGTAGCAAGCTGTTGATAAGGCTGATACTTTCCATAGTGCGCGGCGAATCCCCACTAAATCACTATAGAATGATGCGAAAGTAATCCCGGACTGTCTACATAAAGCGCGCCGTACTAAGTTTTTGCGCGCGAGAACAAGGGGGAGAAGAAACGATGACGGATACGGCTGTTGCGACGCGCGCTGTGGCGCCGATGTTCCGTTCCTTTCGCTTGAAGTCCCTTCATCTGC
>JAIEMI010000027.1 GCA_019752235.1 Rhodospirillaceae bacterium | reverse complement strand
GCCTGGAAGAGTCCGGCATCGCGCCCGACCGTTCCATCAATCGCGGCGAAGCCGTCGCGGCCAGCCTCACCAAGCAGGTGGACGCGGGTGTGCGCTACACCGTTATTCCCGGCATGACCTTTGTCGGCGGCGTGTTTGAAGTGAAGAAGCCCTATTACGACGTCGCGCCCAGCGGCATCTTCGGCAACGTCGGCACGGTGCGCCATCGCGGTATCGAATTGTCGCTGGCGGGGCAGGTCACCGAAGGACTCACCATCGTCGCGGGCGCCGTGCTGCTGCAGGCCCGCGTCGCCGGCGTGCTGGTGGACCAGGGCGTCATCGGCAACGTGCCCGTCGGCCGCCAGCCGCTCACCGCGCGTTTGAACGTGCAGTACGGCCCCAAATCTTGGAACGGCCTCTCCATCGACAGCTCCATCGAGAACGTGAAAGAAGGCTACGCCAACCTGTCGAATACGTTGAAGCTGCCCGAGCGCACGATCATCAACGTCGGCGGCCGGTACCGCTTCGATCTCGCCGGCTCGCCCGCCACCTTGCGCGCGCAAGTCCTCAACGTCACCAACTCCTACGGCTGGACCCTGGGCGGCGCCACCGCCGCCTGGATCAGCAACACCGCGGCGCGCCGCTTCCAGGCCAGCCTGGCCGTGGACTTCTAAAGCGTGATTGTTTTGTATGGACGCAAGTACCCCTCACCCCGTCCCCTCTCCCCTCATTAGGGGAGAGGGAGGGGCCCGCGTTAGCGGGAGGGTGAGGGGTCGAACGCAGTCAAAGCGACGATTCAAACTGAAGTAATTGTGCTCATATGAAGAAATCCTCCGCGGCGCTGGCCCTCCTCGTATCCGCCTTTGGCGCGAACGAGGCTTATGCGCAACGCGCGGGCGATAACGCCGTCACCTCGGCGACGGACGCCTTTGGCACGACCGTCGGCAACGAAACCATCGGCCTTTACTCGACATCGGACGTGCGCGGCTTCGATCCCGTGCAAGCGGGCAACGCGCGCCTCGAAGGTTTGTACTTCGACCGCCAGGCCGACACCTCCAACCGTCTCGTCACCGGCTCCAGTGTGCGCGTCGGCATCAGTGCGCAGTCATACCCTTTCCCCGCGCCCACGGGCATCGCCGACTTCCGCCTACGGATGCCGGACGATAAACAGGTGACCAGCGTCGTCCTTACGCTCGGGCCCTACAAACATTACGCTGGGGAAGTCGATACGCAGATTCCCATCTCCGAAAAGCTCAGCTTCGGCGGCGGCGTCAACGTCTCTAGCGAAAATTGGCCCTACGGCGCGACCGCCGCCGTCTATACGGTCGGCGGCATGTTCCGCTGGCGGCCCAACGATAATATCGAGATCGTGCCCTTCGGCGCGCTGGTCCGCCGCCGCGACTTCGAAGGTCAGATTTCCGTGCTCACAGCGGGCGCATTCCTGCCGCCCAAGATCAAACGCGGCGTCTTTTACGGCCAGGATTGGGCCGACTGGTCCACGAAGCAGGTCAACTACGGTTTTGTCAGCCGCGCCAACCTCGGCGACGACTGGACCTTGCGCGCCGGCCTCTTCTACTCCGTCAACGACCGCTCCTATCAGGGCGAGAACCTGTTCCTCAACACACAGGCCGACGGCACCACCAACCGCTTCGCCGCGCTGACGCCCGCCAACATGCTCGGCTCTTACTCCGGCGAGGTGCGCCTGTCGCGCGTCTTCACCGAAGGCGACCGCAAGCACACGCTCCACGCGTCCATGCGGGGCCGCGAGAAAAAGCGTATCTTCGGCGGCTCCGTCACCATCCCGCTCGGCCCCGGCGTCATCGGCGTGCCCGATCCCGAGCCGCGCCCGGCGTTCGCCTACGGTCCGCGCAGCAGCAGCGACACCAGCCACTACACCGGCGGCTTCGCTTACGAAGGCCTCTGGGCCAACGTCGGCGAATTCAGCTTCGGTGTGCAGAAAAGTTTCTATAAGCGCACCACCCGCGCGCCCGCGCTGGCGCCCGCTTTTTCACGCGACAAACCCTGGCTCATCAACGGCACGCTCGCCGCCTACCTTTCGCCCGATCTCGCCGTCTACGGCAGCTACACGCGCGGGCTGGAAGAATCCGCCGAAGCCCCCTCCAGCGCGCGCAACCGCGGCGAAGGCGTGCCCGCCAGCCGCACGTCACAAGTGGATGCGGGCGTGCGCTACGCCATCGCGCCGGGCCTGCGGTTCGTCGCCGGCGTCTTCCAGGTCAAGAAGCCCTACTTCAATATCGATTCCACCAACCTCTACACCGAAGTCGGCAGCCTCCGGCATCGCGGCGTGGAACTGTCGCTGACCGGCCAACCCCTCGAAGGCCTGACCGTCGTCGCGGGCACCGTGCTGCTGCAAGCCCGCGTCTCGGGCGACACGGTGGATCGCGGCATCATCGGCAACGTGCCCATGGGCCGCTTCCCGCGCACCACGCGCCTCAACGTGCAGTACGGCCCCAAAGCCTGGGACGGATTCTCGGTGGACGGCCAGTTGGAAAATTTGGCCTCGCGCTACGCCAACGCCCTGAACACCGTCCGCGCCCCCAGCCGCACCATCGCCAGCCTCGGCGCGCGTTATCGCTTCCAGGCGCTGGGAACATCTTCCACACTGCGCGTCCAAGCCCAAAACATCGGCGACGTGTTTGCGTGGAACGTCAGCGCGACGGGGTCATTTGAACCTATCGAGCGCCGTCGTTTCGTCCTCAGTTTGACGACGGATTTTTAAAGTCATCATGAGCGGTCAGCCCCTCACCCCGGCCCCTCTCCCGCAAGCGGGAGAGGGAGGGGCCCGTCGTGCCGCAGCGTCAGCGAAGGCCGACGGGAGGGTGAGGGCCGCGACTACGCGCCCGCCCCTTGCATCTTCGCCATCGCAGCCATGAACTCCCGCATATCCGCCGTCACCGGCTGGTGGATGCTATATCCGCCATCCACCGCGAACACCTGCCCGTTCACAAACGCCGCATCGTCGGACGCCAGGAAGGCCGCCATATTGCCCATGTCTTGCGGCACGCCCAGGCGCGGCGCGTTGGTGTGGCGTTTGTAGATTTCCACCAGCTGCGGCGGCCAGCCTTTCTCCACGGCGGGCGTGATGGTCACGCCGGGCGCGATGGCGTTGCAGCGGATGTTCTGCTGGCCGTATTGCGTGGCGATGCTTTGCGTCAGCGCGTTGATGGCCGCTTTGGTGACGCCGTAGATCGGATATAGCAGCGAGCCCGCCAGCCCCGCCACCGACGATGTGTTGATGATGGACCCGCCGCCGCCCGCGATCATCAGCGGAATGGCGTACTTCGCGCCGGCCACCACGCTCTTGAGGTTCACGCGCAAAATCCAATCCCACCCGTCGAGATCGAGGTCGGCGATGGTGGTGTCCTTGGTGGCGTCCGTGAGACCCACATTGTTGTGCAGCACATGCAGGCCCTTGTGCGTGGCGTGCGTGCTTTCGATCAGCGCCTTGATGGCGTTGGTGTCGAGCGCATCGAACTGATAGGCCGCGGCCTTGCCGCCCGCCGCCTTGATCTCGGCGGCGACCTTTTCCGCGCCCGGCAGATTTGAATCCGCCACCACGACATATGCGCCGCGCGCCGCCATGGTCGTGGCCGACGCCGCGCCAATGCCCGACGCCGCCCCCGTGACGATGGCCACCTTGCCTTGAAGTGCTGTGCTCATGCTGATCCTCCCCGTGAAGGGAAGATGCTAGCACCGCATCGACTAATCTGTCGTCAGCGTATGATTATCGAAATGAGGACTTACTTAATCCCGCGGCGGCGCTTGAAGGCCTTGCCGCCGTACACCGCCGCCGGACCCAGGTCTTCCTCGATACGGATGAGCTGGTTGTATTTGGCCAGGCGGTCCGAGCGCGACAGCGAGCCGGTTTTGATCTGGCCGCAGTTGGTCGCTACGGAAATGTCGGCGATGGTGGAGTCTTCGGTTTCGCCCGAGCGGTGCGACAGCACGGCGGTGTAACCCGCCTTGTGCGCCATTTCCACCGCTTCCAGGGTTTCGGTCAGCGTGCCGATCTGGTTGACCTTCACCAGGATCGAGTTGGCCAAGCCGTCGTCGATGCCCTGCTGCAAACGCGCCGGGTTGGTGACAAATAAATCGTCGCCCACCAACTGCACTTTGCCGCCGAGGGATTCCGTCAGCGCCGCCCAGCCCTTCATGTCGTCTTCGGCCATGCCGTCTTCGATGGACACGATGGGATAACGCTTCACCAGGTCGGCGTAGAATTTCACCATGCCGTGGGCGTCCAGGGTCTTGCCCTCGCCTTCCATGGCGTACTTGCCCTTCTTGAAGAATTCGGTCGAGGCCGAATCCAGCGCCAGCACGATGTCCTGCCCGGCGTGATACCCCGCCGCCTTGATGGCTTTCATGATGAAGGCCAGCGCCGCGTCGGCGCTTTCCAGGTTGGGCGCGAAGCCGCCCTCGTCGCCGACGTTGGTGTTATGGCCGGCGTCCTTCAACTGCTTCTTCAGGGCGTGGAACACTTCCGCGCCCATGCGGATGGCGTCGCTCATGGTCTTGGCGCTCACCGGCATGATCATGAATTCTTGGATGTCGATGGGGTTGTCGGCGTGCGCGCCGCCGTTGACGATGTTCATCATCGGCACCGGCAAAACATGCGCGGCGGAACCGCCGATGTAGCGGTACAGCGGCAGGCCCGCATCCACCGCCGCGGCGCGCGCCACGGCCAGCGACACGCCGAGGATGGCGTTGGCGCCCAGGCGCTTCTTGTTGGCGGTGCCGTCCAGTTCGATCATGGCGCGGTCGATGCGCACCTGATCGGCGGCGCCGTTGACGGCGTTGACCGCCTTCTTCACGCCCTTGCCGCCGTAGCGCTTCTTGTCGCCGTCGCGCAGTTCCGAGGCTTCATGGGCGCCGGTGGACGCGCCCGAGGGCACCGCCGCGCGTCCAAAAGCGCCGCTCTCCAGCGTCACGTCCACTTCCACCGTGGGGTTGCCGCGGGAATCGAGAATTTCGCGGCCGACGATGTCGATAATGGCGCTCATTTAAGCTTCTCCATAAGGCTGAAAACGTGCCCGGTTGATGCTGGAAAAGGCGCTTTAGGTCAAGGCCTGGCAACCTTGTCCCCTCC
>JAIEMI010000263.1 GCA_019752235.1 Rhodospirillaceae bacterium | reverse complement strand
ATAGGGAATTCCGGCCTGCTGGAGATAAGCCGCGGCGCACAGCCCGGAAATACTGGCGCCGATGATGAGAACGCTGAAACCTTCGGGCACGGCGCCGACGCGGCCGAAACGGTCGCGCACCGTGTCGGTGCCGAAGGTATCCTGCAGCATGGGTCCGTATTCGGGCGGCACCGGCTCACCCATGGCGCCGCTCAGCAGGCGCACGAAGAACTCCGCCGAGGGCTCGGCGACCGCGGGGCGGCGGCCCGCCCGCCAGGCGATGATCGCTTCCAGCGCCGCCGCGCGGATTTCCGCTTGGCGTTCCGGCGGCAATCCGCCGCCGTCGTGATCGTCGAGGCCGGGCGCCTTGGTCAGCACATAGGGAGGCTTCAGCCATTTCTCATCGCCGGTCAGCTGCACCAGCACCATCACCAGCGTCGGCACGTTGGCGATCGCGACTCCCTCGGCGATCCGGGCTTCGTGGATATTTTTGGTGTCGCTATCGGGCATCGTCATGACAACTTGAGTCAGGCCAGTTTAAGGAGGCGCGCCGCGTTTTCGCGCAGAAACTTCGGCCAGACGTGTTCGCGGAACGGCACCTGCGGCAGCTCCGCGAAAATGCGGTCCAGGGGCAGCGTGGGAAAATATCCGGCATACATGATTTTATCGGCGCCGCGCGTGTTGGCGTAATGAACAATGGCTTTAGGAATGTACTTGGGACTGAAGGCGCTGGTCGAATAGTAGAGGTTCGGCCACTTCACCATCAGCTTCACGGCCATATCCTCCCACGGCTCGCCGCCGTGCCGCATCACGAACTTGAGATCGGGGAAATACCAGCAGACGTCGTCGATCAACTCGACCTTTTGCGGCGCCGACGGCACACGCGGGCCGGGCACGCCGGTCAGCACAAACACCGGGATGTCCAGCTCCACGCACTTGGCGTAGACCGGATACAGCAGCCGGTCGTTGATCGGCACCTGCGGCGTCAACAGCGCCGGCTTTACATAAGCCGCGCGTGCGCCGCGCGCCTTTACCGCGTGCTCAAGCGCGCGCACGGCGTCCATGCCGCGGTTGGGATCGACGGCATAGGTGGCGACGAAACGCTTTGTATGGTTGTGAACGGCGCGCTCGACCGCACCGCCCTCGGGGCCGAGGTTGATGACCGCCGTCGAAATCTTGTAGCGGTCCATCTCCGCGAGCATGTAACCCGTGGGATCACCGCCGGCGAGAATCGCCCCGCGTTTGGCGAACAGCGGATTGTCGTGCTGTCCCGCCTCATCCGAGGGATCGGGATAATTCATCATCGTATCGATGATCGCGATTTCGCCCCAGGGCTGACCACTGCTCAACGCAACCTCCCAGTCACCCCGCCACCCTAGCCAAGATATACCGGACGGTACAACGCCGGGGCGCGGGCCCGAATCCGAGGCGATTCGCGTCCCCGTTACAGAACCCCCATTCCCTACCATCCCGATGGGAGGGCGGAACTCCGCCGGAACCAGGGTTTCGGCCAAACCGCCCTAGTAATGACACTTTTGTTACAAAAACTCCGTGACAACGCCGACCAGACGGCTAGGTTGCGGCGGGGAGATCAGGCGGGGATGTCATTCTAATGGACTATACGGTTGCGGTACCGGATCTACGTCCGGCGCCAAGTAAATCTGCGTCACGCATCGCTCAGTTCCTGAGCAACCGCGCCAGCATCGGCGCGATCTGCGAGTCTTCCCGTTGGCTGGGCAGGCGCATGGCGCGCGCCGTCGAAGGCACTCCGCTCCCTATCGTTGAGCTGGGTGCGGGCTTCGGCGCCGTAACGCGTTTTCTGCCTGAAACCACCGTCAGCATCGAGCGTGACGCCGCGCGTTTCAACCACCTGAAAGCCGCGTTCCCCGAACGCGCGATCATCGACACCTGCGCCGTCGCCTACATGAATGACCTGGCGCAGCCCACCACCGTGGTCAGCAGCATCCCCAGCGTCAACAACCCGGAATTCGGCGAACTGCGCGCGAGCGTCAGCCGCGCCTTCAAGAACGGGCTGATCGGCCAGTTCGTCGTCTATACCTATTTCCCGGTGAATCCTTTCGGCGACATTTTTCCGAAGGGCGAGATGCTCGGCTACGAGATCCGCAATCTGCCGCCGGCATTTGTATGGAGTTATTCGTGCTAAAGGGTCTCATGGGCAAGGTCGGTTGGCCTGGTCCTAAAGTGGCCCTGGCGCTCCTGACCCTTGCCGCCGCCGCGGCGTACGCCGCGATTTACCTCGATCCCTACATCGGCATGCTCATGCTGCCGTTTTTCGCGCTGGGCTGCGCGCGCGGCAAACATCCGGCCGTGCTGCTGGCCCTCTCGGTCCTTCCCGCACTTCTTCTGCTCGCGGGCAGCCTGGTTAAATTCACACTGACCGGCTTGCCGCTGGTCTATTACGACCAGCACTTCTTGCGCCGCAACGTCCTGATGCTGGGCTTCAACGACTGGCGCGTCGCGACGGGCCTCATCGCGACGGCGGTTTTGGCGGCGCTGTACGTCCGCTACCTGTTCGCGGGCCGCGGCGTGTTCTCGCGTTTCGAAAAATATGCGCTTGCCGCGCTGGCCATCGTTGCCGTCGGCTGCACGCTGTCGCTGCGCAATTGGACCCAGACCATCGACAGCTGGGAAAGCCAGCTTGCCACGCCGACGCTGCGCACGCTGGTGGCGTCGGCGCGCATGCCGGGTCCGCAATTGCAACTGCGCCTGACCTCACCCGCGCAAGCCGCGATCCCGCCGCAAGCCGCGGCCACGACCACGGCGCCCGAGTTGATCGCGCCGGCCGGCGCATTGCCGGACCTGTTCATGGTCCTGCAGGAAACCACCTTCAACCCCGCGACGGTCCGCCCCGACTACAAGCCGCAGACGCTGTTTGCCGACAATGTGCCGCAGACGCAGGGCTATACCGGGCCCTTGTACGTGCACACGTTCGCGGGCGCGACCTGGAAAACCGAATTTTCCGTGGCCGCGCAAATGCGCCCGCAGGAATTCGGGAACGACGGTCTTTACGTGTTCTATCAGCTCAAGGGCCGCATCAAGGAGTCACTCTTCACGCGGCTGAAGTCCTTGGGCTATCGCACGCTGGTCTTCTATCCCGTGCCGGGTCACTTCATTAATGCGCGCGATTTTTATATGTCCATTGGGGCGGACGCTTTCTACGACCCGGAATCGCTGGGCCTCGACGGCGGCTGGAAGTGGAAAATCCCCGACTCCGTACTGTACGACGCCATGCTGAAGAAGCTTCAGGAAGAAACCGGACCCGTGGCCGTCATGATGCTGACCATCAATCAACACGGCCCTCACGCCGGGGACGATCCGATGGCCGACTACATGACGCGCTTTGCGGCGAGCGACCAGGCTTACGGGGATTTCCTCAAGGCGCTGGAGCAACGCGGCCGGCCGGCGGGCGTGGTGGCCTTCGGCGACCACCAGCCGGATTTCATGGCCACCCGCCACGTCCGCGAGCTGTGGTATTACACCGCCTATGACGTGCGCTGCGTCAACTTCGCCTGCGCGGACCGTCCGCTGACGGAGCGCGAAGACAAACAGATCGACATCGTCATGCTGACGCCGCGCGCGCTGGAAGCCTTCGGCTTCAAGCTCGACGGCTTCTCGGCCCTGGAACGCGATCTCTTCAAGCACTGTGATCACAACCTTTCACTCTGCACCGAAGATTCTCGACTCGGCGTGAATGCGGCCTTCTCCAAGTTCTTCCAGTAACGCCGTGACAGCGTCCGTTCCTCAGCCTCGCCGCATCCTCGCGGTTTTCAATCCCGCCGCCGGCGGTGAACGGCGCGGGCGCTTCGTGCGCGTCGTCGACGCCATCCGCAAGCTCGGCGGCGTCGTCACCATTGTGGAGACCACGGCGCCCGGCGACGCCGAACGCATCGCCCGCGATACCGCCGCGCAGGATTTCGACATCATCGCCGCGGCGGGCGGCGACGGCACGGTGAACGAGATCATCAATGGGCTCAGAGACCGGGACATCCCGCTCGGCCTCATCCCCCTCGGCACCGCCAACGTCTTGGCCGACGAGATCGGCCTTGGGAGAGACATCGACAAAGTGGCCCGGGCATTGGTCTCGGGCGCCATCAAGCCGATCCGCGTGGGCCGCGCCAACGGCCGGCGCTTTACCATGATGGCCGGCGCGGGCTTTGACGCCAACGTCGTCGACCGCGTGTCGTTGCGGCTCAAGAAACTCATCGGTCCCTTGGCTTACGTCTGGCAAAGCGCCGTTCAAGCCACCACCGACCGCTTTGAATCCTGCGACGTCACCATCGACGGCACCGCCTATAAAACCGTCTCCGTCGTCGCCTGCAATGGACGCCGCTACGGCGGGCCGTTTATCGCCGCGCCCGGCGCGTCGCTCAGTGACGACTGCTTCCACATCCTCCTGATGAGCGGTCGCGGCTGGCTGAGCGTCCTGCGCTACGGCCTCGGCCTTATGTTGGGGCGTTTGACGACGCTGCATGACGTGCGCCTCGTCACGGGACGGGATATGACCGTGCGCGGCAACACGAGCCAACCCGTGCAGGCCGACGGCGATATCGTCGCGCACCTTCCCCTAACCGTCACAATCGACCCCGTCCCGGTGCGTCTGGTTCATCCGGCCTGAAGCTAACCGCCGGATGTGGTTCAAAACGGAAAAAATCCGCGTGGGCGGACGCCGTGGGCGCTTGCCAGCCTCAAAATCCCGTGAGCAAAATTAGCCATTCACGCGGCTCACGTCTTGATGCCCGCATTCAACGATATGGGAGAGATTAGCCAATGAAGCTCTATTACATGCCCGGCGCCTGCTCGCTGTCGCCGCACATTGTCGCTCTGGAAGCCGGCCTGCCCCTGACCTTGTCGAAGGTCAGCATGGCCGACGGCAAGAAGACCGCCGACGGCCGGGATTTCGGCGCGATCAATCCGAAAGGCTATGTGCCGGCGCTGGAAACCAACGGCGGCGACGTGCTGACGGAAGGCCCCGCCATCGTGCAATACCTCGCCGACCAGAAGCCGGGCAGCGGCCTGATGCCGGCCTCCGGCATGGCGCGCTACCGTGTCGCGGAGTGGCTGGCGTTCATCAAAGAGATGGTGGCGGGTCAGCTGCGCGCCAACCAGCTGAAGCTCTTCGTCACCACCGACTAC
>JAIEMI010000016.1 GCA_019752235.1 Rhodospirillaceae bacterium | reverse complement strand
CGCAGGCCGTTATCACCGGCGCGTTCTCCATCAGCCGCCAAGCCATGCAGCTCGGTTTCCTGCCGCGCATGTCGACGGTGCATACCTCGGCGTCGGAAATCGGCCAAATCTATATTCCTTTTGTGAACTGGATGCTGCTGATCTCGGTCATGGCGCTGGTTCTGGGGTTCCAGTCTTCCAGCCAACTCGCCGCGGCCTATGGCGTCGCCGTCACCGGCACGATGCTGATCGACACCATCCTGGTCACCATCGTCATGTTCATGCTGTGGCGCTGGAACGTCTGGCTGGCGGGTTCCATCGCCGCCGGGCTGTTAATTGTCGATCTTGCGTTCTTCTCCGCCAACGCCACCAAGATTATGCACGGCGGCTGGTTTCCGCTTGCTACCGGCCTATTGGTGTTCATCCTGCTGACGACATGGAAGAAGGGCCGGGAGTTGCTGTTCAACCGCCGCGCCCAGGATGCGATGCCGGTGGAAATGTTCCTAAGTTCGCTCAACCCCAGCATCACCCGCGTGCCGGGGACGTCGGTATTTCTGTCGGGCTCGACCGAAGGCGTGCCGCACGCGCTGCTGCACAACCTGAAACACAACCGCGTCGTCCACGAACGCGTCGTTTTCCTCACCGTGATCACGGAAGAAGTGCCGCACGTGCCCGAGGCGGATCGCTTGGACGTGCAGCATTTGGGGCGCCGCTTCTATCGTTTCGTTCTGCGCTACGGCTACATGGACGAGACCGATATTCCCGTGGCGCTGAAAGCCGCCGCCGCGCAGAACTTCGAATTCAATGATATGGAAACTTCGTTCTTCCTGGGCCGCGAGACCGTCATGCCCAGCAGCCGGCCGGGCATGGCGCTCTGGCGCGAACACTTGTTCGCCTGGATGATGCGCTCGGCCACCAGCGCCATGGATTTCTTCAAGCTGCCGCCCAACCGCGTCGTCGAGATGGGCACGCAGGTGGAGATTTAAGCCATCGCCGCCTAAGCGAGGGCGAGGCCCATGCGGACCGCCGTGAAGCGGAAGCCGGGGATGTGCTCCGTGCGGCGGCCTTCGGCCACCCAGCCTCTCGCACGATAAAACGCCACGGCGTTCTCATTGGCGGCCAGGACTTCCAGCATGGCCTTGCGGCTGCCGGCGGCTTTCAACGATCCGATGGCGTCGTCATACAGCGCCGAGCCCACGCCGTAGCCCTGATAGCCGGGCCGCACATACAGCATCCAAATCACCCCCGCGGGGTTGACGCCGACGGCGCCGATGATGTCGCCGTCAATCTCGGCCACCCGCACGCTTTGCCATTCCCCAGCGACGAAACCGGCGAGGCTGTTGGACTGGGCGAGTTTGGCGACGCTGTCGCCGGGCAGGAGATTCTGGTTGGCGGCCAGCCAGGCCTCGCGCACCAGGGCGGCGATGGCGGTGGAGTCGTCGGCGGTGGCGGGCCGGATTTCCAGGATGGTCACGGTCTTTTCCCTCTCCCCAGGCGTCGTCGAGCACGAATCCTCAGAAGATAGGGAGGCGAGGTTTCCGGGCAGTTAACGGAACGGTTAGCCGCAGGTCGTGGGGTGGGGCAGACAGCACAACGGAGCGATTTGCATCGCTCCGTTTCAGTTCTTCAGTCGTTGAGAGGATCGGCGGGCCGATCCGGGCCGCCTAGAAGCCTTCGCGCTCCAGGCGCTTGCGCTCCATCTTACGGGCGCGGCGGACGGCTTCGGCCTTTTCACGGGCTTTGCGCTCAGACGGCTTTTCGTAGGATTTACGGAGCTTCATCTCACGGAAGATGCCTTCGCGCTGCATCTTCTTCTTCAGGGCCTTCAGCGCCTGATCGACGTTGTTGTCGCGGACTACTACTTGAACCAAAGGTCGCTTCCTCGTTATCGGGCCATATATAAAAGGCGCCCGGACCCTGGCCCAGCGCCTCTTGAGGGGCGGGTATATAACATGGGCCCTAGGGGTTGGGAAGCGACGTTTTACCCGTTTTTTCAGGGTTTTAGGCCGGTTTCGGCGTTCTTTAACGCCCCTGTAGCGCCGGCGCCACAGGCCGCCGGCAGACAAAGGCTATCCATAAAAGCCGCTGATGTAGCGCGCGATCTCCCTGCTTTATATATAAGTTCTGTGGTTCGTACGATTATTTCAGTTAGAGACACCCGATGGCCGTTCTTCCCATTGCCCGCATGGGCGCCGAAGTCCTGAAGCGCCGCGCCGCGGAGGTAACGGACTTCGCCGACCCGACCCTGGCCACCCTCGTCAACGACATGATGGAGACGATGATCGATGCGCGCGGCGTAGGGCTGGCGGCCCCGCAGGTGTTCCGGTCGCAACGCCTCGTGATGTTCTTCGTTCCGCCCTCGCGCAACGGCGGCATCGCAGTGCCGCTGACGGTGATGATCAATCCGGTGATCACGCCCTTGAGCGACGTTAAGGACGAAGCTTTTGAGGCCTGCCTCTCGGTGCCGGGGTTGACCGGCATGGTGCCGCGCCACACGACCATTGTTTATAGTTTTCGCGACCTCGCCGGCGCGCATCACGAGCGCCCGGCCAGCGGTTTTCATGCGCGTGTCGTGCAGCATGAGTGCGATCACCTCGACGGCGTGCTCTATCCGCAGCGGATGGCCGACATGACTTCGCTGGCATACGCCGACGTGCTGCAGGCCGAAGCCGACGCCGCCGGAAAAGAGCTGGAACTGGACGAGGAAGGCTGATGGGCGGCGCGTATCAAGAAGCCCTCGACGAGAAGGCCGCCCAGCGCGATGCGCTGATTCGCGCGGCGTTGTCTCATGTGCCTTTCGATGGCTGGAGCCGCAAGACTCTGGCCGCGGCGGCGGCGAGCGCCGGCCTTGGCGCCGATGCCGCCGCGCGGCTGTTCCCCGGCGGCGTTAAAGATGCGGTCGCGCATTTCATGGACCTTGCCGACCGCCTGATGCTGGAAGACCTGGAGGGCCGCGATCTCGCCGCGCTCAAAATCCGCGCGCGCATTACCCTGGCCGTGCGTGTGCGCCTGGAACGCTGGACACCGCACCGCGAGGCCGTGCGCCGCGCTCTGGCGCTGTCGCCGCTGCCGATGTTCGCCGGCGAATCCTTGCGCGGCTGGTACCGCACCGTCGACGCCATCTGGCGCGCCGCGGGCGACGCTTCCACCGATTTCAATTTCTATACCAAGCGCGGCCTGTTGGCGGCGGTCTACGGGGCTACGCTGCTCTATTGGCTTGATGACCGTTCCGAGAATTGCAGCGCCACCTGGGCATTCCTCGACCGCCGCATCGCCGACGTCATGCAGTTCCCGCAACTCAAAAGCCGCGTCACCGCGCGGTTCAAAGACCTGCCGGACCCGCGCCGCATGTTCGAGCGCCTCGCGGGCCGGGTGACGGGATTTAAGCGCTCTTCTTAAACTTCAGCACAAACTGATTGGTGTGGCCGCGCAGTTCCTGCTGGAACACGGGCACGGTCAGCGGATCCTTGGGGTTGGCGAGAAGGTCGGTCTCTTCCGCCAACTGGAAACCCGCGCTGCTGATTTCGTTGATCACCACCTGGCGCTCGATGCGGTGGGTCTTGTTGACCTCGGTAACGCCGGCGCCCGACGGCGCCACATGGTCGATGACGCCGTAGACGCCGCCCGGCTTCAGGGCTTTGAGTACCGCGCGGTTCATGGCGGCACGGTCGACGTTCATCCACACCGTGTCGTGGTAGAACATGACGATGAACACGGCGTCGAGCCCCTCGGGCAGCATGGGGTCGTCCAATTCGCTGTTCAACTCGACAATGTTTTTATAACCGACCTTGTCGATGAGGTTGGCAAGAGGGCGCTGGCCGTCTTTAAAACGCTCGCGCAGCCACTTGCTGTTCTGGCCGTAGACCTTGCCGGTGTCGCCGACGGTTTCGGCGAGGACGGCGGTGAAGTAGCCCGTGGCGGTCATCAGCTCGGCCACCTGCATGCCGGGCTTGATGCCGTAGAAGGTCATGGTCTCGGCCGGTTTGCGGGCATCGTCGCGCTTGATGTCTTCGGTGGGGCGGCGCGGGCTGGCCAGCGCCTTCTTCAACGCGTCGTTCGGTTTCAGCGCGGCGGCGGGAACCATGGCGGGCATGGCGGCGGCGAAGCTCAGGCGCGGCAGGAGAGGTGCAAATGCCGCGGCGGGCAGCATCGACAGGACGGCGCGGCGTTTCATGATATTTCCCCCCGGGAAGGCCCGAATGCACATTCCGCAGCCTTGCGGTAAGTCTAACGCACCTCGGCCTGAAGTGTTGCGCCATCCGCAACTAATGCGTCTATTTCTTTCTGGCTTAACCCTAGTTCGCGTAGGACTTCAAAGCTGTGCTCGCCGAGCAGCGGCGGCGGACGGCGGATCTCGGCGGGGGTGTCGGCGAAGGTGATCGGCACCGCGGGCATGCGCTGGGTGCCCTCGCTGGTGCCGGGCATCATTTTCCAGAAGTCGACCGCCTTCAGGTGCGGATCCTCGAACAGATCCTCGAGATCGTTCACGCGGGCCGTCGGCGCGCCGTCGCGGTCGGCCGCCGCCCAGCCGTCGCGGGTGGCCACCGGCTTGCGGGCCGGATCGAGGATGGGGGCATAGCCCGGTGCGCCTACGGGCGGCGAAAAGGTAAGTCCACCCTGGTGATCGGCCATTACATAGTTGACCATGGTTTCAAACATGGTCACTTCGATTTCCTGGCCTTCGCCGCTCTGCTGACGGTGTAAAAGCGCACCCAAAATCGCGTAGGCGGCGGTCAGGGCCGTGGTCTTATCGGCCAGGGCCGTTGGGATGCTGCGGGCCACGCCGTTGGCGGCTTTATTGAGCAGCGAGATGCCGGTGCCGGCCTGCATGGCTTCATCCATGGCGCCGCGTTCGCCGTAGGGCCCTTTGGTGCTGTAGCCGTAGGCACCGCAGTAGATAATCGACGGATTGACCGCTTTGAAATCGGCGTAATCCAGGCCCAGTTTGGTCATCACCTGGGGCCGGTTATTGTGCAAAACCACGTCCGCCTGTTCGGCCAGTTGTAAGACCAGCTTACGTGCCGATTTATTTTTAAGATCAAGGACTACAGACCGCTTGTTGCGGTTGCAGGCGAGAAAGAGCGAGGCCATGTTGGCGTGCGTGGAGCGCGCCCCCAGTGTCCGCAGCCCGTCGCCCGTGGGCGCCTCGACCTTGATGACCTCGGCGCCCATGTCCGCCAGAA
>JAIEMI010000059.1 GCA_019752235.1 Rhodospirillaceae bacterium | reverse complement strand
TGGGAGAGTCCGATGCAGCAGAGCGGTTGGGCGGCGTTCTGTGACCAGTTGAAGGCGGCGGGGCAAAATGTCCTGCGGCCCGATGCGCCGGATACGGAGATCGACCGGGCCGAAGGCTACCGCGTGCTCTCGCGGTTCGCGCGCCTCGGCCTGGAGATGATGGTGGAATGCGCCGACCCGGATTTTCCGGTGTTCTACGAAGCGTCCAACGACACCATCAAAGTCTTCCTGCCCAATCCCGACAATCTCTATTCCAACGCCACCATCGCCGGTGACCGCGACTATGTAATCCGCGGCAATCGAGGTTCGGTGCCGTATCTGTCTTTCGGCACCAAGGCCAACAGCTACGCCATCGACGGCACCATGGCCTCCACCGGTGAGTTGGAAGCCGAGGAGATAACTTTCGCGCCCAATGGCGATTTCGAGATCATCCTCAGCAGCGCGCGCAAACCCGGCAATTGGCTGCCCACGGCGGCGGACTCCACCATGGTCATCGTGCGCCAGACCTTTCTCGACCGGCCCAATGAGAAGCCGGCCACGTACAGCATTCACTGCATCGGCGCGCCGCACGCGCCCAAGCCGCTGACGGCGGCTTTTGACAACAACCTGAAACGTGCGGCGGGTTTTGTCGGCGGCACCTCGAAGCTGGTGACGGATTGGGCGGCATTGGTGGCGCAAAAGCCCAACACGCTGGCCCATGCCGAATACGCCGAAGCTTCCATGCGCGTCGGCGGCGATCCGAAAATCTGCTACGTGCACGGTTTCTGGAAATTGCAGCCCGACGAAGCGCTGGTGATCGACACCGAAGTGCCGGAGTGCCCGTATTGGAATTTCCAATTGGCCAACTACTGGCTGGAATCGCTCGACACCAAAAATCGCCAGGTGTGGATCAACAAGCACAACGCCAAGCTCAATGCCGACAGCACGCTGACGATTGTCGTGGCGGCGCGCGACCTCGGCTTCGGCAATTTTGTCGACACCGATGGCCACGACAACGGCGGCATGCTGTTGCGCTGGGTGGGCGCGAAGCATCACCCCACGCCGGTCTGCAAAGTGGTGAAGGTCTCCGCGTGACCGTCCGTAGGGTCGCCGCCGTGCAGATGGATCTGGGTCCGATCTGGTATCCGGTCGCGCCGGCCGTCACGACTTTGCCGTGTGCTTGGCTGGGCGGGATGATCTATTGCCTCACCACAGCGCAAGAATAGGCTTCTGTTTCCATGCCGTTACAGCGGATGGCCGCTTTGCTAAAGCGTAGCCCATCTGCTCAAATTTAAGTCCGCCCAAGCCCCTTTCCGAAGGCGGCCCTTTTTAGCTATGATCGCCTTACAAATGTTAGTTAGGAGCTGACGATGGAAAAATCCAAGCGCATTGCGCTCGCGCGCCGCATGATCGAGCTGACCGAACTCGACCAGCCCGACATGGGCGAAGAGTCCTGGGAAACCGATATCGGCCGCTTCACCGATCCGGTGCGGTTCGAGCTTGAGAAACAGAAACTGTTCCTTGAGCTCCCGCAACTGATCGCACTGTCAGCGGATATCCCGGAGCCGGGTAACTACTACGCCACGGAAATCGCCGGCCGTCCGATCTTGCTGGTGCGCGGCAAAGACGGCATCGCGCGCGCCTTCCTCAATGCCTGCCGCCATCGCGGCGTGCAGGTGGCGAAGGGTTGTGGCAAGGCGGCGGGCTTTAGCTGCCCCTACCACGCGTGGACCTACGGTCTCGACGGGTCGCTCATCAGCGTGCCGAACCGCGCGGCCTTCGAGGAAAAGCAACTCAACGGCCTTGTGGAACTGCCCAGCGCCGAAAAGGGCGGGATGATCCTCGTGCATCCCCAGCCCGACGGGCATCTGGATTTCGACGAATTCTTCGGCCCCATGCAGGCCTATCTTGAGGATTTCAAGATCGAAGAGTATGAGCTGATCCATGCTTACCGCGCCCCGGCGCGCATTAACTGGAAGCATGCGGTAGACGGCGGGTTGGAGAACTACCACACGCCGTTCCTGCACAAGGACACCTTCGGCCGCATCTCGCGGAATTCCGCTCTATCGCGCGCGCTGCTGCATATTCCGTTCGGCTCACACCATGCCCTGGTCGCGCCCAACGATGCGATCCTGACGTTGAAAGATCTGCCGGAAGACCAGTGGCCGCACCACTGCCACTTCACGTCGACCAACTCGGTATTCCCGAACACGGTCATCGGCGGCGGCTTCCCGCTGCCCGTGCTGTTCTTCCAGCGCAGCGAGCCGGGCGATAAGGTCGGCGAGTGCGATTACGTCTTCCGCCTTTACGGCAAGAAGAACGCCTCACCGGAAGAAAGGGCCATGCAGCTCGAAGGCGTGAAGCTGTTCATGCAGGTCGCCGTGCAGGAAGACATGGACGTGCAGGTCAATGCCCAGATCATGATGGAAAAAGGCATCGTGCCTACCGTTGTGTTCGGCAGGCGCGAGATCAACCTGACGCGTATGCACAAGGAATATGATGCGGTTATCGGCCACGACGCCGAAAAGGCCGTCAAGGAAGTGCACGAAAGAATGAAGAACTACAAAGGCAACAAGATGGCTGCCGAATAACGGCTCGCAATCGTTACGGCAAAAGGCCGGGGCAATACCCCCGGCCTTTTTGTTTGTCCGCTTTTTTGTTTGCCCGCTTTTTGTTTGTAAGTGCCCGTTATCTAAAGTTGGGCCGGTTTTCTAAAGTTAAAATACCACACGGTATCTTGTGTTCCGATAGCATGCGGTCCGCCTTATTATATGCGGACATGTGCGGGAGAGAAAGTCATGGAAAGAGCCAAGCGCGTTGCGATGGCCAAGAAAATCCTCGAACTGGCCAACACCGGCAAAGCCGAGTACGGCGAGGAATCCTGGGAAACCGATATCGGCCGCTTTACCGATCCGGTGCGTTTTGAAGTTGAAAAGCAAAAGCTTTTCCTGGAACGCCCGCAACTGATCGCCCTGTCGGCGGACCTGCCGGAACCCGGCAACTATTACGCCACGGAAATCGCGGGCCGTCCGATCTTGCTGGTGCGCGGGAAGGACGGCATCGCGCGCGCGTTCCTCAATGCGTGCCGCCATCGCGGCGTGCAGGTGGCGAAGGGATGCGGCAAGGCGGCGGGCTTTAGCTGCCCCTACCACGCCTGGACCTACGGCCTTGATGGTTCGCTCATCAGCGTGCCGAACCGCTCGGCCTTCGAGGAGAAGCAACTCAACGGCCTCGTGGAGCTGCCCAGCGCCGAAAAGGGCGGCATGATCCTCGTTCACCCGCAGCCCGATGGGCAGTTGGACTTCGACGAATTCTTCGGCCCCATGCAGGACTACCTCAAGGACTTCAAGATTGAGTCCTATGAACTCATCCATGCCTATACCACGAAGGCGCGAATCAATTGGAAGCATGCGGTCGACGGCGGGCTTGAGTCCTACCACACGCCTTTCCTGCATAAGGACACTTTCGGCAAGGCGTTCGGCGATACGCCGACCATGAACGCACTGCTGCACGTGCCCTTCGGCATGCACCACGCGCTGGTGGGCGCGGCGGGCGACATTATGCAGCTCAATAATATGCCCGAGGCCGAGTGGCCGGATCATTGCTTCTTCAATTCGACCAATTCGATCTTCCCCAACACGGTCGTCGGCGGCGGTTTCCCGCTGCCCATCCTGTTCTTCCAGCGCAGCGAGCCCGGTGAGAAGGTGGGCGTGTGCGATTACGTCTTCCGCCTTTACGGCCTGAAGAACTCAACGC
This sequence comes from Rhodospirillaceae bacterium, assembly GCA_019752235.1. Lineage (GTDB taxonomy): Bacteria > Pseudomonadota > Alphaproteobacteria > Rhodospirillales > Rhodospirillaceae > SHVO01. Next base: position 1,439 of record JAIEMI010000059.1, on the reverse strand, counting down.
CGGAAGAACGCGCCGGCCAGATGGAGGCCGTGAAGCTGTTCATGGAAGTCTCCCAGCAGGAAGACATGAAGGTGCAGGAAAATTCGCAGATCATGATGGAAAAAGGTGTCGTGCCCACCGTTGTGTTCGGCAAGCGCGAGATCAACCTGACCCGTATGCACAAGGAATACGACAAGATGATCGGCCACGACGCCGATAAGGCCGTACGCGAAGTGCACGCGCGTATGAAAAAGCATCGGCAAGCGGCTGAATAGACTTATTGCCGAGTGATTTCGCGTTTGGGACCGCTATAGGCGTCGAAGATGGCGCGGTGGCGCGCCAACGACATATCGCCGTCCCGGGTGTAGTAGTCCGACACCCAGTTCAGCAGAAACTTCAATTTTGAATCTTGTTCGGCCTTGGATGCGTACTTGTGCGGCTCCCACGGACGGGCGCGGCAATTGGCCAGACACGCGGCCTCGCCGGGATTGACGAAAATCAGCTCCGGCTGCCAGCGTAACGCGTATTCCGCCAGTCTGCCGTAGCAGCCTTCCGCGATCCAATCGCTATGTGCGTTGCAGAATGCATCGAGATCGGCTTGCGCGGCTTCCGGCGCGCGCGGCACCGCGATCTTGCCCGGTTCCCAGACAATCGTGTCGAGATCAAGTGTGGCTACACCGGACTCTTTGGCGAGCTTGTGGGCGAGGGTGGATTTGCCCGAACCGGAATTGCCGATGATGACGACGCGCCGCATTATGCCGCCGGTTTGAGGTCGCCAGATTTAATGCGGTCGGCGATCTGGTTCTTGAGAATCTTCCCGGCGCCGCCCTCGGGCATGACATCGATCAAATAAATTTGACGCGGGGCCTTATAAGCCGAGACATTTTCCTTGCAGAAGGCGATGACCGCCTTGCCGTCGACGGTACGGCCGACTTTCGGCACGATGACGGCGACGGGGACTTCGCCCTTGGCTTCATCGGGAAGGCCGAGCACAACGCAGACGCCTACATCGGGATGCTTGTAGAGGATGTTTTCGACTTCCAGCGGATAAATGTTGTTGCCGCCGGAGATGATCACGTCCTTCTTGCGGTCGACGATGAACAGATAGCCGTCTTCATCGAGGTAACCCAGGTCGCCGCTGATCCAGCCTTTCGGCGTGAAGGTCTTGGCGCTGATCTCGGGCTCGTTCCAATAGCCGGACGCAAGCGTGTCGCCGCTGACGCGCACTTCGCCGACAGTCCCGGCGGGCACAGGATTGCCGTCATCATCCAGAATTTCAATGCGCGCGCTGCCCACGGCCACGCCCGCGGCCCCGGTTTTGCGCACGCCGACAACCGGTTCCATGACGCTTTGGCCCAGGGTTTCCGTGGCGCCGTAAACCTGGATGACTTTGCAGCCCGAAGCGTCCTCGAATTTCTTGGCGATGACCGGCGACACCGGCGAGCCGCCGTTGGTGCACA
>JAIEMI010000011.1 GCA_019752235.1 Rhodospirillaceae bacterium | reverse complement strand
CACGCCGGGATGCCAGTCCTTGCCGACGGCGAAAATCACCGGCTCGTCCGGGTTGGCCGAGGTTTCCACCAGTTCGATGGCTTCGCGCAGCACCGCGGCTTCGATGTCCTTGCGCGCGGCGTTGTACTCATCGAGACGCAGCGCCAGCGCCGCCGCTTCATCGGGGTCTTCCGTCGACAGCAGGCGTGTACCGAGGTCCGCCTGCCCCACGCGACCACCGGCATTCACACGCGGCCCCAACAGATAGCCCAGGTGATAGGCCGTCGGCTTGGTGTCGATGCGCGCCACACGGCTCAGTGCCGTCAATCCGACGTTGCCGCCGCGCGCCATGATTTGCAGACCCTGCACGACAAAGGCGCGGTTAAGCCCCTTCAGCGGCACAACGTCGCAGACGGTGCCCAAGGCGACAAGATCGAGCAATTCACGCAAGTCCGGTTCCGCGATGCCTTTCTCCGCATACCAACCCGCGACACGGAGCGCACGGTTCACGGCCACGGCGAAAAGGAAAGCCACGCCCACGGCGGCAAGGTGCCCTTGCCCGCTGACATCATCCAACCGGTTGGGATTGATCACCGCCGCCGCCGCAGGCAAAGCGACTTCGGCCTTATGATGATCGACCACGATCACGTCCAAGCCGGCGTCCTGCGCCGCCTTCAAGGGTTCGTAAGCGGTGATGCCGCAATCGACGGTCACGACCACTTTCGCGCCCTGCTCGCGCAACTTCAACAGCGCGGGCGCGTTGGGGCCGTAACCTTCGAGACGCCGGTCGGGGATATAGACCGTGACCGCAACGCCGATCTTGCGGAAGAAGCGCATCAGCAGCGCCGAGGACGTGGCGCCATCGACGTCGTAGTCGCCGAACACGGCGATGCCCTCGCCCGTTTTAATCGCGGCGACGATACGCGCCGCAGCGTTGTCCATGTCCATGAAGCCGCTGGGATCGGGCATCAGGACTTTGAGCGTGGGTTTCAGAAAATCCGCCGCAGCAGCGGCATCGACACCGCGCGCGGCGAGCACGCGCGCCACGGCGTCGGACACGCCGGCTTCGCGGATCAGGCTCGTGATGAGCGCGTCATTACCGGCGCGTAAATCCCAACGGCGGCCGAGAACCGACCGGCTGACGCCGAGAAATGAAGCCTCGGGAGAAACCGCGCTCAATTTTACGAGTGATCGAAGGTGTGGTGCGCTTCGATGTAGCGGACGGTGCTGGACTTGGAGCGCATGACCAGGGAATGAGTCACCGCGCCGCCATGGAAGCGGCGCACGCCCTTCAGAAACGGACCGCTGGTGACGCCGGTGGCCGCGAACATCACGTTGCCTTTGGCGAGATCGAGGATGCCGTACTTGCGGTTCAGATCCTTGATGCCCCATTTGCGGGCGCGGGCGATTTCGTCGTCATTGCGGAACAGCAGACGGCCCTGCATCTGGCCGCCGGTGCAGCGCAAAGCCGCCGCCGCCAGCACGCCTTCCGGCGCACCGCCCGAACCCATGTAAATATCGACGCCGGAATCCGGCTGCGCGGTGGCGATCACGCCCGACACGTCGCCGTCGGTGATCAGCATGATGCGCGCGCCCGACGCACGCACCTTCGCGATCAGGTCGGCATGGCGCGGACGGTCGAGGATGCAGACCACCAAATCCTCCAGATCGGCTTTCTTGGCCTTGGCGAGGTTCTTCAAATTCTGTTCGGGCGTGTTGTCCATATCGACCACGCCTTCCGGCAGGCCGGGGCCCACCGCCAGTTTTTCCATGTAGACGTCCGGCGCATTCAGGAAGTTGCCGGACTCCGCCATGGCGATGACGGCGCAGGCGTTGGAGCCGCCCTTGGCGGTGATGGTGGTGCCCTCCAGCGGGTCCAGGGCGATATCGACCTTGGGGCCTTCGCCGGAGCCCACCTTCTCACCGATATACAACATCGGGGCCTCGTCGCGCTCGCCTTCGCCGATCACCACCGTGCCGTCGATGTTGAGGCTGTTGAGAGCCTGGCGCATGGCGTCCACCGCCGCCTGATCCGCCGCCTTTTCATCGCCGCGTCCCATCAGCCGCGAGGCCGACAAGGCCGCCGCCTCGGTCACGCGCACGGCCTCAAGGGCCAGGTTGCGTTCGAGGACGTTGGAAAAGGAGGAATCAAGCTGCAGCGACATGGATTAAGCCTCGCAAAGGTCGTTTTTTAAGGGTTTTGGCGGTTTGGCGGGGGATATTGAAGGCCAGGGGCCGGAATGGCAACAGCCAAAGCTGTGGCCAAAAATGGGCTATTTTTCTTAAATTTGCGCGGCGATCCGCGCCGCATCGGCGATGGCTTTATTGATGTAGCCCACGCCGGTGCAATCGCCCGCCACATGCACGACAAACCCCGCATTCTTAAGGCTTTCGGCAAGAGACACTTCGCCCTGGGCGCCCTGGGCGACGATCACATGGTCCGCCATCAGGCTGCGCGTTTGGGAGTTCGGATTGACGTAGCTCACAAATTTATCACCGATGGCGATCTCACGGGCCTCGGGCACAAGCGTCACGCCCAACTCATGCAGGTCCGCCAGAACGCGCCAGCGCCGCACCACTTGCAGCCCCGTGCCGAACTTCGCGGCCTCGTCGATGACCGTGACCTCGCGCCCGCGCTCCGCCAGGAACTCGGCCAGCTCCAGCCCCACCAACTCGCCGCCGATAATGACGACGCGCTTACCCAAAGGCATCCACACGCGGCTCGCCAGCCGGATGAAGCCCGGGCTTTTTGTAAGGCCCGTCAGGTCGCCGACCTTCATGGCCAGGCGTGTCAACAGGCTGGTCTTGCCGGCCAGGCGATCCATGTCCTGCCCCAGCACCAAGCGCCGCATGTCGTCGCCGCTGAAAACATTGGCGCGGGTAGCGCCTGGAATATCCGGCATGGACCGCGTTGCGCCCGTCGCCACGATCACTTCATCGGCGGCCATGGCCTTCAAGGCTTCCGCGGTGGCTGTCGTGTTGTAGCGGATATCGACGGAAGATTTCGCCAGCTGCCCTTTCAACCAATTCACGATGCGTTCGTTGGCGGCATAGGCAATAGACGCGAATTGCGCCGTGCCGCCGAGACGGTCCGACTGTTCCAGCAGCGTCACTTTATGGCCGCGCAAGGCCAGACGGCGCGCCGCTTCCATACCCGCGGGTCCGCCGCCGACCACCACGACATGTTTCTTCACGGCAGCGGGCGCGGTCTGCCCCTCGTGTTCAAAGCCGGTCGCAGGATTGACGGCGCAGATCACATGCTTGCTGAAGAAAATCTGGCTGATGCAGGTGTAGCAGTAGATGCAAGGCCGCACATCATCGGCCCGGCCCTCTTTCAACTTGTTCGGCAGTTCGGGGTCCGCCAGGAGCTTCCGCGCCATGGCGACAAAATCGAATTTGCCTGCGCCGATGCAGCGGTCCGCCATCTCCGGTTCAAGCCGTCCGACAGTGATCACCGGTATGCGCAGCTTGCCTTTGATGGCTGCCGCATTCTCCACAAAACCGCCCGGCGTATGGGTCGACTGACCCGTGGTGAAGGTCGCGCCTTTACCTGTATGCCCATGCGCGCTGACGTGGATGGCGTCCAGGCCCGCTTCCTGCGCCAGATAGGCGGCGGTCTTGGCGTCCTCCAGCGTAATGCCGTCGTCCATCAGGTGTTCCCGCGCGTCGAGACGCGCCCAGATGGGAAAGTCCGGGCCCACCGCCGCGCGCACGCCTTTGATCACGTCACACAGCAGCCGCGTCCGGTTTTCGATAGAGCCGCCATATGCGTCGGTGCGCTGGTTATAGGCGGGCGAAAGGAAGGTCGAGATGATGTAGCCGTGGCCCGCGTGAATCTCCACCGCGTCGGCGCCCGCGCGCTTGGCGCGTTCGGCGGCCCCGGCGAACATCTGCACAAGCTGTTCGATGTCCTGCGCGTCCATGACCTTATACTTCGGCGGGCCCATCTTCTTGAAGGGCGCGAAGAAAATTTCCGCCTCTTCCGGCAGAAAGCCCTGCGCCATGTCGCCGCTTTCCTTGGTGGTCTTCGGCACCGACGGACACCACACCGCCCGCCCCGCCAGCATGTCGTTCATCGCCACCAGGCCGGCATGAACCAGTTGCAGCGCCAGCTTCGCGCCGTGAGCGTGCACGGCATCGGCCAGCGCCTTGACGCCGGGGATATGCCGCTCCTCGGCGATGGATTCCTGACGGATATTGCTGGTGCCTTCGGGATAGCCAATGGACACGGAGCCCATGGTGATCAGCGCCGCGCCGCCTTTGGCGCGTGCGGTGTAATAGGCGCGAATGCGTTCGCCGGTGATGCCGTCCTCATCCGCCAGGTTGGAACCCATCGGCGACAGGAAAATGCGATTGCGCAGTTCAAGCTTGCCGATCTTGCCCGGCGCCAGCAGATGCGAGAACTGCGCCACGATCAGGAGTCCTTCGCCGCGGTTCGGCCGTCGGTCTGCGACCAGTTCTGATCGCCGCCCACGACGTCGAGGATCGGCAGCGGATTCACATACTCGCGCCAATGCACGATCTTGCCGTCACGGAACGTCGCGATACCAAGATACTTATTGCTGTAGCGCACGTTGCGCGGAATGAACGTGCTGTCGGACATATACTCCGCGATCACCACGTTAGGATCTTCCGCGCTGCAAATGCTTTGGATACTGTAATTGTAAGGTGTGAACGCGCCCATATCGCGCTCGAAGCACTGGCGTATGGTGCGTGCGCCCGCCATGGTCTCGGGGAATCCCGGCATCGGACTGTACGGCCACGAACACACAACGTCGTCCGCGAGAAAGGTTTCGAACGTCTCGAAATCTTTCGTGCCCAACGCTTTCAGCATGGCGGTGAAGGCGGCGCGATGACGCGCCGCTGCAGTATCCTTCACGGCTTCGTTATCCTCCCTGAAGTGCGTAAATTTCTTTAGTGAACTTCACGCGTTTGCATATAATAACGACCAGCAATCGATGTTTTCAAGCATACCATGCTTTCAACCACGGTCGCCCGGGAGGACGCGCGCACAGATGGCAAAAAGCACCGCCGACATCGTGCAATTCAATTTTTCGGGCCGCACGGTTCTTGTCACCGGCGGCACGACAGGCATCGGCGCGGCTATTGCGCAAGCTTATCTTGATGCGGGCGCCGAGGTCATCGTCACCGGCATGCGCAAAGCGGCCACCGATTATGACAGTGCGCCACCGAAAGGCGCGTCCTACCG
>JAIEMI010000239.1 GCA_019752235.1 Rhodospirillaceae bacterium | reverse complement strand
CATGCTGCAATTCGGATATTGGTGTATTGCGAAAGGGACCGCCGGACTCGGTAAGCAAAATCTTGCTTACCCCGCTCTCTTTCTAGTCGCCGGTCTTCTTGGTCGCGTCGGCGGCGCTCTTCACGTAGCTGCCGAGTTCCTTGTCCGAGAGCGGACGGCGGAACAGCAACTTGCCGACCTTGCCGAGGAACATCTTGGTGCAGGCGTCGTCCGGCGCTTTCACGTCGGCCGGCTTGCAGGGGATCATCTGCGCGCGATGCTGTTCGTCGACGATCTGGTCGCCGATGCTGCGCGCGATTTTGTCGTACTGTTCAAGACCGGCCGCGGTGACGCTGGCCTGGCCGGAGCCGATGGCGATAAGGCCGTCGGTACGGTTGTCGGGTTCGAAGCGGCCACCGAGCTTGATGGTGGAACCGAACACATCGGCGACGATGTTGCGGTACTGATCTTGCGTCAGACGGCGCATGAGCGCCGGACCGCCGACGTTGGCCGCGGTCGCGACCTGCGCCGTGTCGGCCTTGGTGCTCGCCGCGCTTTTATCCGCGCCCATCTCGCCCGAACAACTCGCGAGTGCGAGCGCCGCAATGGCAGCCAGCGTCGGCATGCCAACAATTTTCAAACCCGTTCTCATCGTTACGCCTCTCCCTTTTAAACGCTCCACCTGCCCCGCGCGGATCGCGCCCCCTGCTAAATCTCAAGTCGGGCGATCCTTGACGCCACAAGCGCCAGACGCATCTGTGGCAGGTTCCTTATATATATGATGGGGATATAACCCCGATTTGCCCTGCGGTCGAATCCCGTTCGGTAACGGTTCGTCACAACGCCTTCAGGGCCGGGATTTATGTCCTCCGTGGTTACACTTTTTTCGCCTTCTCCTGTTTTCAGCGCGTCTTTTTTGCACTGCACAACGGTTATTTCGCGGCGGCGGTCTGTTTGGCCGGATGCTCAATGAACGCCGGAACCGCGTCGATGATGTACGACGTCGAGATCGCCGTGTTGATGCCGCTCTTCGGATCCGGATAGGCGTCGGCCATTTTGCGCAACGCGTAGTAGATGCCCGGAATATCGACCGAGACGTTGGCCTCGTTGACGGAACCGCCGCTGGCGAAACTCCAGTAAATCATTTCCCACGGCTGATAGCCGCCGATCAGACCCTGAAGCGAACCATCCGCGCCGAATTTGAAACGCAGCCGCGCATTGCGCAGTTCGTATTCCGGCAGCGAGAACGGATCGCCGATCATGTAGAAATCAAAAGGTTCGGTGGTCAGCACGCCGTCTTTGATCTTGGCGCGCGCGACATTGTTGATGCGCGGATTGGCATCGACGCGGAAGGTCATGTCGGTCTGTGGTTCGGCGGCGGCATTGCGCACCACCGGCTCGATGGCGCGGTTGATGGTGACCTGTACGTCGTCGTCGTTCTGCAGATCGTCGATGCCGCTGATCTCAATGACCCAGGCCTGCATCTGATCGCGCGTCATATCCCATTGAATCGAAGGATGGGTCGGCTTCGCGGTGGGTTTTCCACGCAAGGAGCCGATGCAACCGAAGGCACGGAAAAGCCGATTATCAACGCCTTTCTCGCCGGTCTCGCTGTCGATGAAATCAAGAGGCGAGGTTTTGCCGTCGAGGTTGAAGCCGAGACCTTTGGTGCCCTGGGCAAGCATCAATTCGGGATCGGCGACCGACGTCGGGTTCAAATAGACGTCGACCGGCTTGCCATCGATTTTGCCGCGGCGGCCCGCCATGAAGTACATGCTGTTGGGAAAGTCATCGAGCGCCTTCTCGATCTTGTCCTGCGGCGTGCCCGCTTCTTTCAAAATGCGGCGGAACACCATTTCCGAGGAAGGATTGAGACCTTTCGGGCAGTGGCTCTCGTCGGCGTAAGTGGCGTAGAAGAACCAGCTTACGACGTAACCACGGGTCTCGGACGCCTGAGCCGGCGCTGTGGATAGGCTGGCCGCGAGAAGCGCGCCGCCGAGTATACCCGCGCCGCGTTTGGCTTTTGCCGCCGAGACCGTGACCATATTTTTCATACCTAAGACTCTCTATCCAAAGACCGCCGCGTGCAGCAGCGGATTCAACAACTCACAGCGGCGTAAGAGAGGCCCGCGGTTGCGCGGGGCCGAACATACATGCAGTGGTATTCGCCAACCGGGTTCGCCCGAAGGCCGATCCCGCAGCGTGTTGGCGATCACTCTCCCACGCCTATGCCGCAAGACCCTCGCGGGGCCGCCGGCTATCCTCTAACTCGCATTTCGTTATAGAGTGTCATGTTACCTGTCATATGTATAGTAACATAAAGTAACATGGACGGGAGTCGAATTACGCTCTTAACTCCCGGTTATTCAACAGTTTTTCAGATGCAAAAATGACAGCCAAAGAGGGTCTTTCGGCGTGGCGGCGCCGAGGTCAAATTTCCCTTATTCATCATTATGATGCGGAGATTATGACCGCAACCGATCCCAAACGCTCTGGGCAAATCGCGGCATCCCCAGATCGAGCGGCGCGGCGGGATCCAGGAGACCCGCCCGGACCACCCAGCCGGTGTCGCCGTGGTGCTCTGCGGCCGCAACATCCAACTCGATACCTTCCTTAAAGCCGTCGCTTAAACTGCCCGTAAAACCTTATAGGACGCGATCCGCCAACAATTGTTTTTTTAGTATCATAAGTACTATCATCAGCGTCGACCGGGAGATGCCGCATGAAAAGCTACCCTATTGCCGTTGCCTGGGGATTGATGCTCGCGAGCGGGCCGGCGCCGGGCGCCGACTCATCGAAGCTCGACATCATTCCCATCCCGCCCTTCGAATGCGAAGCGCGCGTTCACTATGACCGTGAAACCACGCTGCCGGGTTATCTGCTGCCGACATCCGCCGGGCCGGAGACCTGTATTCCCTTCACCTCCGCCGCCGAACGTCCGCCCGCGGGCTACAAAGGCGATTACTACGTCGATGAATTCACCGACGCCAAACTGCGTGAACGCTGGCTGGCGTGCAAAAAAGACTCTGCGTGTTTCGCGCGTGCGCGCAAACCCATCGACGCGCGCCAGCCGCCCAATAAGGAATACAAAATCACCGATGCCCGCGCGCGGTTCCTGCTGGGCAAAGTCGAAGAAGCGCCCGAGATCGACCTCACGCAGGTCCGCCGTCCGGCGTACTTCGAGCGCGCGCCCTATCTCGAACCCGTCGCCGAAGCCGAGCAGCGCACCTATACCGTCGAGTTCACCGCGCCCGCCGAGCCCCATGAGCGCATCCACAAGGGCATCACCGACGATGTCAAGGTGCGCGGATGGTACATGCAGGGCAACGGCATCGACGACGGAAAAGGCAAACGCCGCGCGTTGATCATGATGACGGCGGGCGGCGGCGGGCGTATCGCCGCCATCGACGATCCCGCCGACACGCTCTATCGCTACGACGAAAAAACCGGACGCACGACGCTCAATGCTTTTCCCAATGCCACGACCGGCGCGACCGGCCAACGTTTGTGGCGGCAAACCGCCTATCGGTTTAACCAAGCGGGATTCGACGTCCTGGTCTACGACCGGCGCGGCGTCGGCATTTCCAGCGGCTTCAGCGATACCAATACGTTGCAGCAAGGCCGCGACATCCTGGCGATGGTTGCGGCGCTGCGTGACGGCAAAGGGCTGCGCACGCTGACACCTTCGGGCCAAACCCGCAAAGGCGCCGCTGCTGTCGCCGCCGTGCGCGGCGGCGCGCCGATAGATATGCCGGTGCTGCTGTTCGGCAGCTCGCGCGGCACCATGGCGAGCGGCTGGGCCATGACCATGAACTTCGACAAAGTCTGCACGTATGATCTCGCCGACATCATCTGCACCGCGCCGGTGAAGGATACGTCCATCAAAGGCGCAATCCTGCTGGCGGAGTTTTCCAGCGGCGTCGGCTATCGCCCGGGCAAGCCCACTCCGGAGGATGAGACGCGCGGACTCGGGACCGACCGCGGCCTATTCATCGCCGGGAACGCGATCGAACACAATTTGGTGTTCTTCCCCAGCTCGGCGATCCTCGCGGGCATCGGCACGTGGCCCGCCGCGTTTTTTGCGCGCGGCCTGTGGGACTATGCCGCCGGCCTGGAAGGCACGATGGAATCCTACCGCCGTATTAAAGGACTCAAGGAGCTGGTGGTGACGCGCGCGCCGCATCCTTACGAGACGTGGCCCGAGCCCGAGAAGATTCGCGTCATGGATCGCATGATCGTCTTCGCGCAAGCCGCGGCTCTCGGCAAGAAAAGCGCGCCCGGGGGACGGACGTGGCTGAACATGAAGGATTTGGTGGGCACAACGGGAGATTTTTGGGAGGTGTCGAGTAGGCCGAAAGGCGGGCAGTAGAATTTGAGGAGAGAGCCCGTCTCGGCCTTCGGCCTCGCGGGCGCAAGTTTTGGTAAGCTCGTTTTACTCGCTAACCAAAACTAGGCGTGGTGCCGACGCGCGGAATTGAACCGCGGACCTACTGATTACGAATCAGTTGCTCTACCCCTGAGCTACGTCGGCGCCTAGGCCTGGGAACCCTGCCGGAATGAGGGCCCCTTGGAATCGGCGCGGAACATAGGCGGTTCGGCCCTCCCGCGCAAGATAGGTGCAAAAACGCCGCCGGGGTGACATATCATTGGTTTCAATGACAAAGCCACCTCCCGCCCCTCCCGGTCTTATTGTCGGGCCTGCCGCCGATCGGACCGCGATTCGTGCCGATGTCGCCATTGTCGGCGCGGGGCTGGTGGGCGGCACCCTGGCCTGCGCGCTGAGCCGTTTCGGGATCAAAACCGCGGTCATCGACCGCGTGAACCCGGCGGCCATGGTGGCCACGACCTTCGACGGGCGCGCCTCGGCCGTGGCGTTGAGCGCCCGGCGCATGTTGGACGCCATCGGCCTGTGGGATCACGTGGCGGCGTCTGAGCCCATCCGAGAAATACGCGTCTCCGACGGTCCCTCGCCCTTCTTCTTGCATTACGACCATGCCGACCTCGGCCGCGACTTTCTCGGTTTTATGGCCGAGAACCGGCACTTGCGTATGGCCATCGCCGCGACCATGGAGAACGTGAAGGCGCGGATGAGCGACACGCTCACGATCATCTCGCCCGCCAGCGTCGCCGATATGACGCAAACCGCCGACAGCATCACGCTGACGTTGGACGATGGGCGGACCGTCACGGCGCAGCTGGCCGTGAGCGCCGAAGGGCGCGGCGCGAAACT
>JAIEMI010000121.1 GCA_019752235.1 Rhodospirillaceae bacterium | reverse complement strand
GCCACGGCCCGGGCCGACATGACCACCCAGGCCTTCGCCGATCAGGTGCATGACGCGGTGAAGACCCGCGCCGGCGCGGTGGACGCCTTCGCGGGCTTCACGGCGCGCTATCACGCGTACTTCGCCAAGCACAACGTGCATCAGAATCCACCCAAGGTCGAACTCGATCCGGTGCCCCGGGTGATTCTGGTTCCCGGGCTGGGGCTGTTCGGCGTGGGCGCGAGCAAGGCGGCGGCGAAGATCGCCAGCGATATCGCCGAAAGCACGATTCAGACCATCACCGACGCGGAAGCCACCGGCAGCTATCAATGCGTGAGCGAGCGCGATCTGTTTGACATGGAGTACTGGTCGCTGGAGCAGGCCAAGCTGGGCAAAGGCAAGGAAGCCAAGCTCGCGCGTCAGGTCGTTGTGGTGACGGGCGGCGCGTCGGGTATCGGCCGCGCGGCGGCTCAGGCTTTCAAGCGTGAAGGCGCCGAGGTCGCGATCCTCGATCTCGCCGGGGATGCACTGAGTACCGCGGCAAAGGCGTTGAAATGCGTCGGCGTGCCCTGCGATGTGACGAATGCCGCCGCCGTGAAGGCGGCCTTGGCGGCGGTTGTCGAAACCTTCGGCGGCGTTGATATCGTGGTGTCCAACGCCGGCCGGGCCTGGCAGGGCCGTATCGGCACGGTTGACGAACAGGTTCTGCGCGACAGTTTCGAACTGAATTTCTATGGCCATCAGCGCATCGCTCAGGCGGCGGTGGACGTGATGTCGCGGCAGGGTTTCGGCGGCGTTCTGCTGTTCAACGTCTCGAAACAGGCCATCAATCCCGGGCCGGACTTTGGCCCTTATGGTCTGCCCAAGGCCGCGGCGCTGGCGCTGATGCGCCAGTATGCGGTCGATCATGGCGGCGAAGGTATTCGTTCGAACGCCGTGAACGCGGATCGCATCCGCTCCGGCCTATTGACCGACACCATGATCGCCGAACGGTCCAAGGCGCGGGGCCTGACGGAAGCGACCTACATGGGCGGCAATCTCCTGTCGCAGGAGGTCACCGCGGACGACGTGGCCCAGGCTTTCGTAAGTCTGGCCCTCGCCGACAAAACCACCGGCGCGATCCTGACGGTGGACGGCGGCAATATCGCCGCTGCCGTGCGGTAGCTAACCCAGCATCGCGCGTTTGAATTTGATGTCCGCAATCAGCTGCGTGTTCTCCGCGCGCAATTGATCGCGGCGGCCCGTCACGGCCTCCAGCACCTCGGCCTGCTGTTCTTTCGAACGGAGGGCATTCTTGGCGCGGAAATCGAAACGGTTGGCGATGAAGACGGAATAAAATTGGTAAAGCGTTGAATCGCTGCCGCGATGCGACAGGCGCACGATATCGAACAGCGAAAAATCACGGGCGGCGAGGAACTGATACATTTCGAGAAATTGCGGTCCGGTCGCGGCGCGAACCGGGCTTTCAATCAGCAGGCCGCAGGTTTCGCGCAATACCGCCTCCGCGCCTTTCAGTACGCCCATCTCGGCGCCTTCGACATCGAGCTTGATGAAGCAGGGGCCTTTGACACCGACTTCGGCGGCAATGGTGTCAAGCTTGCGGCACGGCAGTTCAATCTCCGCCGCCGCCGCGTTCATATGCTTGGCGGTCGATAGCCAATACTCGTGCTGCGGCTTGGCGACGCGAATGACGCCATCGTGCTCACCGACGGCGGTGATGCGATAGGGTTCCCCGAGCATGGCTTCTATACGCCCCAGACTGGGCGCATATGTTTCCTGCGCATCGATGTTCAGCAGGTGAAGCGAAGGATTGACGGCATCCAGCACCGTCAGACCAAAAGTCCCATCGGCGGCGCCAATGTCGATGAAAGTCGAAACCGGCACGCCGTTGTTGATCATCAGGATCAGCGGCGTAATGAGGGTGTCGCGCGGAAATTGTGTTTGCGCGGTCATGATTCGTGCCGCGCGCTTTCGTGCCAATGCCGCAGCAACCGCCGCGAAAGGGCGTCGAGCAGGAGATACAGCGCGAAACCGGTCGCGCTCAGCAGCACAAAGCAGGCCAGGGCCCGCGCCAGTTCCAGGCGGTAGCTGGCTTCCATGAGGCGCGAGGCCAGGCCTGAATAAGTACCCGACGTTCCCGCGACCATCTCCGCGACGACGGTGCCGATCAGCGCGAGGCCGCCGCTGATCCGTAAACCGCCGAGAAAATAGGGCAAAGCGCTGGGGGCCAGCAGGCGTGTCGCGGTCTGCCAGCGGCTCGCACCGTAAAGACGGAACATATCCTTCAAGTTGGCGTCGGCGCTTTTCAGGCCAAGCAACGTGTTGGAGATGATCGGAAACACCGCCGACATCCATGCGAGGATCAGCAGCACGACAAAAATATTCTCGACCCAGATGATAATGAACGGCGCAACGGTGACGATCGGCGTAACTTGCAGGAACACCGCATAGGGAAACAGCGTTTGTTCCGCGGTTTTCCATTGGGCCAGGGCGAACGCGATGCCCGCGCCGGTGACGGCCGCGAGAATCAACGCGGCGACCGTCACCTGCAGCGTGACGGCCAACGCCCCTAGCAGTTCGGGTCCGCTGGTCCAAAGCGCCATGATAATCGCCGTGGGGCTGGGCAGAATGTACTCCGGCACGCCGTTGATGCGCACCGCGGATTCCCAGAGTGTGAGAACCAGAAGGCCGAATACGGCCGGCATGATTGCAGGCTTCATGCGGCGGCTCCCGCGTGCATCGCATCGCCCAAAGCGGCGCTCACGCGGGCGCATTGGTCGGCGAAATCATGGCCGAGGCGCAGGTCCGCATCGCGTTGCGGAAGGTTGATCGCCATATCCGCCACGACCCGGCCCGGGCGCGGCGACATGATGACGATCCGGTCCGACAAGAATACCGCCTCGCGGATGGAATGCGTGACGAAGATCACGGTCCAGCGGTTGTTCTGCCAGAGCGCCAGCAGATCGTCGTTGAGCTTGAAGCGCGTGAACTCATCCAGGGCGGCGAAGGGTTCATCCATCAGCAGAAGTTCGGGGCCGATGACAACCGCGCGCGCGATGGAGACCCGCATTTTCATGCCGCCCGACAGCTCGCGCGGATAGGACGCGCCGAAACCGGCGAGGCCGACGCGCTCCAGGGCTTCGTCAACTTTTGTCTTGATGTCCGCCACGCCCGCGAGGCGCAAAGGCAGCGCGACATTGTCCGCCACCGTCGCCCAGGGCATCAACGTCGCATCTTGAAACACGAAACTCGTGCCGCCGGGGCGCGCCGTGCGTGTCATAGCGCCGGCCGTGGGCTCCGTAAGTCCGGCGATGAGCCGCAGCAGAGTCGATTTTCCGCAGCCCGAAGGCCCTACCAGGCTCGTAAAGCTGCCCGGTGCGATGGACAGCGTCACGGGGCTCAGCGCAACCGTGCCGTTGGGAAATGTCTTGGCGACGCGGTTCAGCCGGATGGCGGACTCGCTCAACGCGCGCCGCCCTTGCCGACGTATTCGAGGGTGTAAGCCTTGCGGTAATCCATGGTGGCTGGATAGAGGCCATCGGCGACCATGACGTCGAAGAAAGCTTTCCAGCGCGCGTCGCTCATGGTGCCGATACCGTTCACCTTGGCGTCACCGGACTCGATGACGCCGTATTCTTTCAACTTGCCGCGGCCATACGCCAGCAGGTCGTCGCTCATGTCCGGGTTGTCGCGTTTGATCAGCGCGTTGGCGGGCGCGGGATCGCCGTTGAGATAGCTGGCCCAGCCTTGAAGGGTGGCATCGACAAAGCGGCGCACCACGTCGGGTTTCTGCTCGACAATCTTGCGCGAGGTGACGACAAGCGAGGCGTAGCTGGTATACCCCGAGTCAGACAGCAGCATCACCACCGGCTTGATGCCGATGCGTTCGATCTGAAAAGGCTCGCTTGTGGCATAGCCTTGTTGCACGGCGCTTTTGTCGGCCAGGAACGGCGCGAGGTTGAAGGTATAGGGCGCGACCTGATCGTCCGTGAAACCGTACTTCGACTTCAGAAAGCGCCAGAACCCGATGCGGGTGTCGGGTGAGATCATGATCTTCTTGCCCTTGAGCGCGGCAATGCTGTCGTTGCCTTGCCCGGGATGCGCGATCAGGACGGCAGGATCCTTCTGGAACATGCCGGCCACGGCCACCATCGGGATATTCTGCGCGACGAAGTTTAGCGGAATGAAGGAATTGGGCGCGATGGCGATATCGATGCGGCCCGCCGCCATCAGTTGATTGTGATTCACCTGCGGGCCGCCCTGACGGATGGTCACGTCCAGGCCGGCTTTGGCGTAAAGCCCCGTGGCCAGGGCCTGATAGTAGCCGCCGTGTTCCGCCTGCGCGCGCCAATCGGTGCCGACGGTCAGCACGTCGGCAGCCGAGGCCGAAAGGCTAAACAGCGCGGCCAGTAAGATGAGCAGGGAGCGTGCCGAACGGTGCGTCATGTGCGGATTGTGACGCAACTGCCGCCTGTCGGGTAGTGCCCCGGTTAAATCTTGAAGACGCCGCCCGGCGCCGCCCCTGCGGGCTGCGCCGCGGCGGCCGCGCCCGGTTTAGCCACTTTCTGCGAAGCCTGTTCCTCAAGCGGATAGACTTTGAACAGTTCGGGCGGATTGGCGATGTTTTTCATGGGCAGGCGGCCCATGGACTGGAAGTGCGCGGGCACTTTGTTGCGCACGGCGTTGGCGATGACGTCCGACACGGCGATGCCGTCCGGATCGGCCTTCGGCTCGATGCGCGCCGCGATGTTCACGCCTTCACCAAACACGTCGGTGCCGGTGTGAATGACTTCGCCCATGTGCAGGCCGATGCGGATATGGAACTGGTCGTCGGCGGGTTTGCCCTTGTTGTAGTCGCCGATGCCTTTTTGGCAGTCCATGGCGCATTGCACGGCGTTTTCGGCGGAACGGAAGCGCACCATGAAGGCGTCGCCGATGGTCTTGATGACGGTGCCGCGGTTGCGCACGATCTGGTTACGCATGATTTCGTTATGGATGTTGAGTTTCTTCACCATGGCCGCTTCGTTGGCGCCCATCTGCTTCGAGTAACCGACGATGTCGGTGAACATGATGGCGGTCAGCTGGCGCTTGGGATTTTTGGAGGAGCCTTCCTCCATGCCTTCAAGCTCGGCGTCGCTCTTGCGGAATTTGTTCAAAAGCCGCAGCGGATTGATCGGCGCCAGCAGGCGGCCGAGGCCCATCGTCACGAGTGCGACGATCAGGGACTGGAGGACGCGCGAGACGCCCCACACCCACACGCC
>JAIEMI010000046.1 GCA_019752235.1 Rhodospirillaceae bacterium | reverse complement strand
GCCGACAGCTTTTCCGCCGGCAACGACCTGAAGGACTTTCTCGAAAATCCGCCCACCAACGCCGACGCGCCGGTGTTTCAGTTCATGCGCGGGCTATCGACGTTTCCGAAGCCCGTGATCGCGGCCGTCAACGGCATCGCCGTGGGCGTGGGCACCACCATGCTGCTGCATTGCGATTTGGCCTACGCGGTGCCGGGCGCGAAGTTCCAGCTGCCCTTTGTTAATATCGCCATCGTGCCGGAGTTCGCGTCCACGCTGCTGCTGCCGCGCATGATTGGCCATGCGAAGGCGGCGGAGTTACTGCTGCTGGGCGACGCCTTCACCGCTGAGCGCGCTTTAGACATGGGGTTGATCAACGGCGTCGTCGCACCGGAAGACCTGCTGCCAACGGCACTGCAGAAAGCCAAGGCTTTAGCTGCAAAACCGCCGGCGGCCCTGCGTCAGGCCAAGGCGCTGATGCGCGCCAATGCGAAACAAGTCGCCGATTGCATCGCTGTGGAGAATGAGGCCGTGGCCGAGCGCTTGGCGTCCGCGGAATTCCGGGAAGCGGCGACGGCGTTCTTCGAGAAACGCGCGCCGGACTTCAGCAAGTTCAGTTGAGACCTACGCGCGCGGCGGCAAGCGCGTGGGAATTTCCACATCGGTGATTCCGTTCTGCAGGCATGTGGCCTTCAATGTGTTCACCATGAGGCAGGCCACGGTCATGAGGCCGACGCCGCCTGGGACGGGCGTGATGGCGCCCGCCACTTCCACGGCTTCGGCGAAATTCACATCGCCGTAGAGTTTGCTTTTGCCCTCGGCGGTCGGCACGCGGTTGATGCCGACGTCGATGACGATGGCGCCGGGCTTGATCCAATCGCCGCGCACCATTTCCCTGCGGCCCACGGCGGCCACCAGAATGTCCGCCGTGCGACACACCGCCGCCAGATCCTTGGTGCGCGAGTGCGCGATGGTGACCGTGCAGTTTTCATTGAGCAGCAGATGCGCGACGGGCTTGCCGACGAGATTCGAGCGGCCCACGACAACCGCATGTAAACCGGTGAGATCGGGGCGCACGTCCTTGATCATCATCACGCAGCCCATGGGCGTGCAGGACACCAGCGAGTCGCCGCCGGCCATCAGACGGCCGGCGCTTTCGGGATGCAGGCCGTCGACGTCCTTGGCCACGGCGATGGCGGTGATGACCTTGAAGGGGTCGATGTGTTTGGGCGGCGGCAACTGCACCAGAATGCCGTTGATCTTGGGATCGGCATTGAGGCGGCGGATAAGGTCGAGCAGTTCGGCTTCGGGCGTGGCGCCCGGCAGGTCGTGCTGCACGGAGTTCATGCCGAGCGCGTGGGCGGTTTTTTGCTTGCTGGCCACATAGACCTGGCTGGCCGGATCGTCCCCGATCAGCACCGTCGCGAGGCCGGGCACTAACCCGTGTTTGGCTTTCAAGTCCGCCACGGCCTTGGCGATGCCGTCTTTCAGGCGGGCCGAGGCTTCCTTGCCGTCGATGATCGTGGCGGTCATGTCTTGTTCCAGTGTTCGGCGATGGCGGACAGGGCGGCGGGGTCGCCCGACACGCGCAAGACCTTGCGCCTATCGGTTTCGCCCGCGACGACAGCGACGCTGCTTTTAGCAACCCCGCAGGATTTCGCCAACAGGGCGGCGGCGGCGGCATTGGCCTTGCCCTTATCGGGCGGTGCGGTGACGGCGATTTTGAGGGCGTGGCCGTCGGGCGTTTCCATGACGCCGACGATGGCGTCACGCGAGGCCTTGGGCGACACGCGGACGGTGATCAGCAGGCCTTCGGCATCGGCGCGGAAAAACGCCACCTTGTTAATCAAGCGGGCAATTAGACGAGCTGCGCGATGATCCGGCCGATGATGAGCTGGATAAACAGAATAAGCAGGAACAGGATGATCGGCGAGATGTCGAGGTTGCCCATCATGGGGACAAAACGGCGGATGCGGCGCAGCACGGGTTCGACCACCTGATCCAAGGCCCGTCCGATGGTGCGCACAAATTGGTTGTGGCTGTTGATGACGTTGAACTGCACCAGCCAGCTCAGGACCACCCAGATGATCACCACCCACTTGTAGAGATCGAGCGCGACGCTGATGACCTGGAGCAGCGGGATGAGGATGGTGTTCATGACGCGCCGAAGACCTTTTTAGGGGGACGAGGCCGTTGCGGCCTGCACGTGGGCGCTACCCTACTGAGGGAAACCGGGCCGCGCAAGCGCCGGGGCGAAGGTGAAAATGCGCGTAATTACAGGTATCTAGCCCGCAACAGAGCGCCTTGACTTCGCACCGCTTTGGACCCATTCTCCGCGCGTTTTTGCAGGGGCCCGGCATCGCCGCGCTCGGTGAACACAGGCGTTGGTGCGGGGCTGTAGCTCAGTTGGGAGAGCGCGTCGTTCGCAATGACGAGGTCAGCGGTTCGATCCCGCTCAGCTCCACCACGCTTAGTTTTTCTTAGCGAGCCCTTGGCGAGCTTAGAAAAGCTAGCGCCGACGAGCCCGAAGGGCGAGTAGGCCCTAGCCACAAACTCCAAACAAAAAGGCCCAGTCTCACGACCGGGCCTTTTGCATTTTAAATCCTAGCGCTTACTCCCGGCTTCGCCGGGCACCAGTTCTCGTAAACTCGCTTCGCTCGTTAACGAGAACTAGGTGTAGCGCTCGCCGTTACCTGCGGTTCGCCGATGATGTAGGCGGGCACGGCGTCCATCATCCAGGTGCCGGAGATGGCGCGGTTCTCGCCGGTCTTGGGATCGGGATCGTAGTCGGCGAATTTCTTCAGGCCGTAGTAGAGGCCCGCCATGTCGACGCCAGAGGCGTGCTCGGTGGTCCAGCCGCCCTGCGCGTGGCTCCAATAGTATGCCACCCAATCGTAGTAGCCGCCGAGATAGGACATGATCGTGCCGTCCTCGCGGAAAGTGATGCGCATTTGCGCTTTGTCGAGATGCAGTTCCGGCACCACGCCGGGGTCGGCGACAAAGTGCATGGTGAAGGGCTCGGTCTTGAGCTGGCCGTTGACGATTTTGCCGCGCGCGACGCTGCGCGAGCGCGACGACGGATCGACGCGGAAGGTCATGTTGCGCATGGTGTTGCCGTTGGCGTCGCGCTGGATGACGTCGATGGCCTTGTCGATCACGATCGTCACGTCGTCGTCGTTGGTCCAGTTGTCGGCGGTGATCTGAATCAGCCACGCGCCGGACGTGTCGCGCGTACCGTCCCACTGCGCATAGGAGCGATTGGCGAAGTCGGGCAGGCTGACGTGGAAATTGTGGATGCAGCCCAAGGCGCGCCAGATGCCGTTATCGACGCCGCGCTCCTTGGTGTCGGGATCGACAAAATCCTTCGGGCCGTCCTTGCCGTCGAGATTGAAGCCGAAGCCGTCCTTGCCTTTAACCGGAATGAGCTTGGGATCGGGCTGCGACCAGGGATAGGCGTAGATGTTGGCGGGCTTGCCGTCGATGCGGCCGCGATTGGTGATCAGCGGGACGTAGCCGCCGCTGGGGAAATCCTCCATGAGCTTTTCGATCTCGGCGGGCTTGTGGCCCATGCGGCGGAGTTCGTTTTCATAGAACACGTCGGACAGCGGGTTGAGACCGTCGGGGCAGTTGGCTTTGCTGGCGATGGTGGCCAGCACGAACATGTTGACGGCGTAGCTGCGCGTCTCGGCCGCCTGGACGCCGGGCGCGGCGGCAAGACCAGTGCCGACCGCGAGCGCCGCGGCCAAAGCCAACGTGTGACGGACAAAATCTTTACTAACGCGCATACCTGTCTCCTCCCTGCCGCAGCCGGCGCGGCGAAACGTCATTATACACGCGTACAGCCTGGGAAAGTAGTCGGGGCATGGGGAAAACGCCGGGTTCCATTTGTCCGGACAAAACAAATAACACATTGATATATCGTAATAATGTAAGATTGTTCACCACCAGGAACGCTCACATTTCTGTTAGAATAGCTCTCGCCCGCCCGCGTTTTGAGCCCATGACGCGCTATGCGAATGGGGGCGGCGAGGATTTCATCGACGTGCGTTTCGACGGCTGGGTTTGTCGCTACGGCACGACGCGGCCCGGGATCGCGCAGGCCGCGCGCTTGAAGCGTTTGGCCGCCGCGGGACAAGGCCTCGCGATCTCCATCAGCGCGTGAAAGGCCGCTACGCTTTAAAGACCGACGTGAGCGGTTGCCATTCCGGTCTTGCTGAGGCAAGCATCAGCTCCATCATGGTGAATCTCAGCGCCTTCATTGCTTATCACGCGCGGCTGACGCCGGAGCGGCTTGCCGTGATTTACGGCGATCAACGCGTGAGCTACGCGGCGTTGCACGTCCGCATTGGCGCGTTAGCCGGGTTCCTGGCCAAGGAAGGCATCGGCGCGGGCGACGTGGTCGCGGTGTTCATGAAAAACTCCGCGGCGTTTCTGGAGATCGCCTTCGCGGTGAGCCATGTGGGCGGCGTGCTGCTGCCCCTCAACTTCCGTTTGGCCGGAGAAGAGGCGCGCTACATCGTCGAGAACGCGGAGGCGAAGCTGGTGTTCGCCGATGCCGAGTTCAGCGCGCAGGCGGCGAAGCTGGGGCGCGTGATCCTGCTGGATACGGCGGCGCAGAACGATACCGGCGCGATTGCGGGCGCGGCGACGCCCCCGCCCGCCGCGCCGCGCAAACCCGATGATCTGTTCCGGCTGATGTACACCTCGGGCACCACGGACCGGCCCAAGGGCGTCATGCACACCTATGACAATTTCTATTGGAAGAGCATGGAGCATGTGGCGGCGCTGCGCCTGACCGCCGAGGACCGCCTGCTGATGATCGGGCCGCTGTACCACGTGGGCGCGTTTGACCTGCCCGGAGTGGCAGTTCTCTGGCTGGGCGGCCGCGTGTGCCTTCAGCGCGACTTCGACCCGGCGGGCGCGCTGGCGCTGATCGAACGCGAGAAAATGACCGGTACGTGGAGCGCGCCGGTGATGATGAACCAGATGCTGAACGCCGCGAAAGCGAAGACCTACGATCTCGCGACATTGAAGTGGTGGATCGGCGGCGGCGAAAAAACGCCGGAATCGCGCATCCGTGATTTCGGGAACGTGTTTCCGACCGCGCGCTACATCGACGCCTATGGCCTGACGGAGACCTGCAGCGGCGATACGCTGATGGAACCGGGACGCGAGATCGAGAAAATCGGATCGGTGGGACGGCCCACGCCCCACGTTGAGGTGAGCATCCGCGACGATGCGGGCACCGTGCTGCCCGCCCATGCTGA